>JAILDK010000025.1 GCA_024689485.1 Fibrobacter sp. | reverse complement strand
TGATGAACGAAGAATTCGTGTAGCGGAATCGCAAAATCGTGTAGGCGAGCTCGAGAATCGCATGGCTTGTCGAGAAGTTCGAATAGGTGACGACTCGGTCAGAAAGCTTGAGGGAAGGATCCTGCTCGGTCAGAGTGTCGCGACGGATCAGCTCGCGCAGAGGAATGAGACTGCTGTTTACCGCTTTAAAGTACTTGGCCACCTTCGCGGAGTCGAGATTCATCAGGGGAATATCGGAGTCCGCATACAGTTCGTGGACGAGTTCATACGGGCTTCCGCCATTGAGGTAAAGATTTGCCTTGGAAAGGCCAAACCACGCTTCGGACTTGGTCGAATCCTTTTCGACAGCTTGTTTGAAAAAGTTCGCCGCATTCGCGTATTCGCCATTGCGGAAACAGTTTTGACCTTCGTAGGTCATCATGGATACGTCACTCGTGTCCACCGAAACATCGTCCGATGGATCGAAAAGATTACATCCAAATAGGAGTAATGCTGCCCCTAACCCTAAATATGCGAATTTCATTCCTGAATCTCCCAAAACAGTCTAAAGTGACTGTGCTCTCGTCAAAAAAATAGTTTCATCTTTTAAAAAAGCAAAAACAAAAAGGAATTTCACTTCATATATTTGGCTTTGTGGATGCTAATTTGGAATATTTCCCGACTCTTGCTTATAAACGCTCGGTCCTTTTGATGCGCTCGATCCTTTCGGGCGAAAAAGAGCGTTTGGACGCAATTGCTCAAAAAATGGGGCGGGAATGCGCTCTGGGCGAAGATAATTTTGCCGAAGAATTACCGAATATTATCGAATTTTGCAAATCCTACCAGAACGCCTTTATGCGCTACCTCGCCGCGGTTTTGCCACAACACAAGTCGGGCATCCAGTGCAAAGCGGGCTGCGGAAACTGCTGCCATCACTTTCCGATGTCGGTAGAACCTTTTGAACTAATCGAATTTTACGCGGCGATCCGCAAAAGTCCGGACCTTCTCTCTTATTTTGAAGACTGCCATTTCCGCACCAAGGCGTATTACGCTTTACTGGAAAAAGGGACGGAATTGGGGAAGGAAGACCCGGAAGACTACGCCCTGGTGAATTACTTCAACAAGGGCCTCGCATGCCCGTTTGTGCTTCCATCGGGCAGCTGCGGAGTCTATCCGACCCGCCCGGTGACATGCCGCATGTATTTCAGTGAAACTCCGGGCGAGTTCTGCGTTCCGGAGCATTTGCTTACGGATCGCAACCGCAGCTTTATCGTCTATTTGCCCGATGACGTGGAAGAGCAAATCGCCGATGTTTCGGCGCATTATGCAGAACTTTCCTTGCCGGAAGGCCTTTATGAAGGCGTTCTCGCGCTGAATGTGTTCGAATCTTCTTTTGCCAAAATGGAAAACGTGCTGGAGAAAGCGGAATGAGCGAAGACGCTTTCCAGACGGATCTTTTTGGCGGTCTCAAACGCTTTTGGACATCGGAAGAACCGAAAAAAGTCGAAAAGGTGCCGCACCTGATTTCGGGCGACGGAACCGTTCTTTTTCGCTATGCGGAACGCTTAAAAAAGAGCATCCGTTGCCGTAAAAAGTTCTTTGAAAACCTCTACGAGCTCGAACTACCCGGCTACATGAAGGCAGAAGAGTTTTACCCGGTCCGTGAACTCGCGGCGGAATGGGCCCGCGTGACTTTTAAGCGGAAAACCGCCTCTAACAAGGAAAAATCTCGAGATCTGCTTTCTCGCATTTGGAAGGCGACAGATCAAATTCTGACGGATATGGGTGAAAAACCGGTCATCGGCGATACCCGTTTTCCGCCGATCCGCCCCGTGGGAAACGTGCATGACTTAAACAAAGTCTTTGCAGCGATCAACGAGACTTATTTCCAAGGGGAATTGCAGGCCCGCATCACGTGGAGCAATCGCGTCGGCGGTTTGAGCTTTCATTCGAAGCGCAAGGACCCTTTGACCGGCGAAGAGGTAAACCTGATCAGCATCAGTCGCGGTTACGATTTTGAAAATTGTCCGCTGTATGCGGTTGCGGGTGTCGTTTACCATGAATGCTTGCACATCGTGATTCCGCCGGTCGTGGTGAATGGGCGCCGTATCGTTCACGGAAAAAACTTTCGTCAGCGGGAACGTCGCTACATTTATTATGAGCAGTGGATCAAATGGCACAAGGAAGTGCTCCCGAAGAACATTCGGATGCTGCGTCGGGCGAAAAGTTTTTGGTGAGGTGAACGGTGAAGCTTCGCGTTCCCTCTTTTTATTCGGATTTTCACTGCATTGCAAGCGCTTGCCATGATACCTGCTGTGCGGGCTGGGAAGTCGATGTCGATGCCGTTTCGCAAGCGCGTTATGCAAAGGTCCCGGGACCTTTTGGCGAAGAGCTGCGCTCTAAAATCGTCGATGGGCATTTTGCTTTGGCAGAAAAAGAACGCTGCCCGTTTTTGAACAAGCAGAATTTGTGCGAAATCTACTGTCATTTGGGCGAAAAGGCGCTTTGCGATATTTGCCGGGAACACCCGCGTTTTGTCGATGTTTTTGGAGATGTTCAAGAACAGGGCGTGGGACTTTGTTGCGAAGAGGCGGTGCGTCTGCTTTTGAATGAAAGAAGCCCGCTTTCTTTTACAGAAAGTGAAATCGACGCGGACGAGGAATTTTTGGATGCGGAATCTTTGGACGCTCGCAATTCCATGTTTGAAATCCGCACGGAAATCTTCACCCGTCTCGCAGACCGAAGCCGCTCCCTCTCCAAACGTCTTGCAGACATCCTCCAATTTACGGCAAGCTTTCCCGCCGAAGAAACGGTTTGCCCTGCCGCAGACCGAAACTCCATTTGGAAACATCAGACGGACGTTTTACTGCAGGGTGAAAGCCTGGGCGCAGAATGGGACTTTGCCAAGGCTCAAATCGCACAAGCCTTAGAGCAAAAAGGTTTTGACAAAGGTTCTTTACCGTGGACAGAATCCGATGGCGAAAAGATCGTCGCTTACCAGATTTTCCGCTACTTCGCCAAGTGTCTTTACGATGGCGACATGCTTTCGAAAGTCAAGTTCGCCATTTACTTTTGGCTTGTTCTGCAAAACTTTGGCGGGGAACTTTCTGCGGTGCAAAAGGAACCTTCACTGCAAATTTGCGCGGTCAAGCTCCTCTCCAAACAGTTGGAATATTCGGATGAAAATATGGAAGCCCTGGCTGACGCGTTCTTTTCGAATTCTTATTTTTCGACAGAAGCCTTTTTACGGCTTTTGGGTGAAGACGCATGATTCGATGGCTAGGAATTCTTTTGCTGTTTGCGGGACTCGCTTTTGCGGAAGCGGAGTTTACGCCTGATTCCGTCATCACGTCTTTCCCAGACAAGATTTCTATTCAATTCTTGGCGCGTTACAATTATGCCGCTTTTAGCGGGGCAAGTACCGACAATGAAGAATTGCAGACCAACCGTCCGATTGACCTCGGTCTCGGTGGCGGTTACGGCGATTTTACGTGGAGCACCTTGTTCACGTTTTCGTTCGGCGCCGATGAAAGCAAACCGCGTACACAGGCGACGAATTTACAGTTCAATTATTTTGGCGACCGCATCTTCGGCGATCTTTTCTTTAAAATCAATGACGGCTTCTATTATCATAACGATTCTTTGGACGAATATGTTCCGTACAAATTACGCGTCGTCGAAATCGGCTTGGACGTGAATTACCTTTGGAACAAGGAACATTCGCTCCGATCCGTGTATTCGCTGGACCGTCGGCAGTGGAAGCATAACGGAAGCTTTATCTGGGGATTCGGCGTTTTTTACAACGGCATCGTTTCGCAGGATTCCGTCCTCACCTTTTACGAGGATTATCAGGGCTTTTTGCATGCAGGCCCGGACATTGGCTATTCGCATAACTGGGCTTGGAAAAGCGGCTTCTTTATGAACTTGATGGTTGTTGGGTCGGTTTCCTTTGGCATGAATATGACCCGCAAGGAATGGATGCAGTTCTACCAGGTTTTCCCGAAATTTGCGGCGGGTTACCACAGCGATACGTGGTCGGTAAATTTCCCGTTCTTTGTTTCCGTCCTGCATTTGAATGAAAATGACGGAGAAATCGACGATACCTTTATGGAGGCGTCGGGCGGTTTTATGGTAACAAAGCGTTTTTGATTTTTTCCGCCAAGGCTTGAACGTCGGTAAAGGCGTCCACAGGCAAGCAGAAAACCTCTTTCGACAGTCGGTAAGCGTTGACGTTTGAACGGGCGTCTTCCGCCGTCTTTTCTAATCGGGCAAAGCAAGGCTCTGCCGACAGCGGACTATTGTAATAGATGCGCGTCGGAATATCTGCCTGGGAAAGTTTTAGAAGAATCTCTTCCCGATCTGAGCAAGTCACCGCATACTGCGCGTAAATGCTCGTGTTGCCGTCCGAAATTTTGGGAATATGAAAGCCCGGAATCGCGCAGAATAAGGCGTTGTACGTCTCCGCGTTCTTTTGACGCTGTAAAAGTTCGTCCGCAAAATGCGCATGCTTCACATTCAAAATCGCAGCCTGGATCGCGTCTAAACGGCTGTTCGTCCCGATCGTCTGGTAAAGGTCCTCGGCATTTCGACCGTGACTGGCGAACCGGCGAACCTTGGCGGCAAGAGTGTCGTCTAAAGTCAAAACGGCTCCTGCGTCGCCGTAGGCACCGAAAGGCTTGGTCGGGTAAAAGCTGGTTGCCGCAATCGTCGAAAGATTCCCGGCGCATTTCCCATTTTGAGTTGCCCCAATGCTTTGGGCCGCATCTTCTAAAATCCAAAGCCCGTGCTTTTGGGCAATCGCCTGTAACGCCTTGTAATTGGCGCACTGGCCAAAAAGATCCACCGCGATAATGCCGACCGTTTTCGAGGAAATGCGCTCTTCGACGGATGCCGGCGAAATCAAAAAGTCGTCGCCGATATCGGCAAAACGGGGGATTCCTCCGAGGAGGGTTACCGCATCCGCTGTTGCGACAAAAGTGAAATCCGGAACGATTACCTCGTCTCCCGGTTCAAGTCCCAGGGCGGCTAGGGCAAGGGTCAGTGCGCTCGTTCCGCTTGCGCAAGAAATCGCATTCCTTGCTCCGGTGCTTTCGCAAAGCAATTTTTCGAAGTTCTGAACCGCAGGCCCGCCGATCAAGGAACCGCTTTCCAGTACAGAAAAAATAGCGGCATCGATTTCTTCTTTATAGGCTTTATATTGGGCGCTCAAGTTCACAAACGGAATCATGCCGTAAAGTTACAAAATCTATCTTACAGGACATGCAAAATCCAATTCCTTATGGAGATCTCTTCCCTGCGGTACGTGAGGCGAGTGCCGCGGAACTCCGCTACTTCAGCGAAGGCTACGACGTCCAGATCAAAAAAGACCAGACTCCCGTCACCTCGGCCGATCTCGCTGCGAACAGAATCCTCGTGGACGCTTTGCAAAAGCTCTATCCCGAAATCCCGGTCGTCTCGGAAGAATTCGACAAGCCCGATCCGGAAACCCTGAAAAAGGCTTTCTTCCTCGTGGACCCGCTCGACGGCACGACCGACTTTATTTCGGGCCGCAAGGAATTCACCGTGAACGTTGCCCTGGTGGAACAGGGGAAGGTTGTGCTGGGAATCGTCGCCGTTCCCGCTCTGAACGAACTGTATTACGGCTACCGCGGCGAGGCTTTCTTTGCCCCCTTGGACGATGAATCCCTGCAAAAGAAGCGTTCCTTGCACGTCCAAGACCGCTACCGCCCGTTCATGCCCGGGCGTAAACCTCGGGTGCTCGTCAGCGTTACTCATTCCGATCCGGGGACCTTGGACCACCTTCGAAAGATCGCGGGCGAGGAGCTTCCGGTCGGGTCGAGTCTCAAGTTCCTTCGGATTGCAGACGGCTTTGCCGATTACTATCCCCGAAACTTTTCCCTGCACGAATGGGACATTGCGGCGGGGCATGGCGTGCTGAAGGCGGCTGGGGGGAACGTTTACCGCTTTGGAACGGAAAATGAGGTCGAATATGGCAAAAAAGACTTCGTTTGCCCCCCTTTTGAAGCCTATTGACCCCAAAAACGGCTCTTTTGAGCACTTCATCTTGACTAATTGTTCATTTTTTATTAATATTGTCGCAACATTTTAAGGTTTTCACCCGGAGATATAAAGGTGCCAAATCATCAGTCTTGCAAAAAGCGTATTCGTCAGACCAAGAAGCTGACCGAAATCAACCGTTCTGTCCGTTCCGCTATCCGCACGAGTCTTAAGACCATCCGTACGGCTACCGATAAGGACGCTGCCCTCAAGGAAATGCCGAACCTCTTCAGCATGCTCGATAAGGCTGCTGCAAAGCATCGTGCAGGTTTCAACGCTAACCGCGCTGCAAACTACAAGGCTAAGGTTGCTCAGGTGATTAACGGCTTTGCCGCTAAAGCCTAATTGAACGCTAGCTTTAAGTGTGAGACCGCTGACATTTTGTCTGCGGTCTTTGCTTTTTTTGCGGCTTTTCTCTTTTTTTGATTATATTTTTGTTAGATTATTTGAAAACTTCAAGGAAGAAGAATGTCATCTATTAACTTCGCTACTCGAGAAATTAGTTGCAAGGTCGTTTACTACGGCCCTGGGTTGAGCGGCAAGACGACAAATCTTCAAGTGATCCATCAAAAGATGCCTCAGGACAAGAGAACCGACATGGTTTCCTTGGAAACTGAAGGTGACCGCACTTTGTTCTTTGATTTTCTCCCGTTGAATTTGGGCGATATCAAGGGTTTTAAGACAAAGTTCCAACTCTATACAGTTCCTGGTCAGGTTTATTACAACTCAACACGTAAGATCGTTCTGCGTGGTGTGGATGGTATTGTTTTCGTTGCGGACTCTCAGCGTTCTCGCGAAGCGGAAAATTTGGAAAGCTTGCAAAATTTGCGTCAGAACTTGGAAGATTACGGGGTAAACCTCGATGAGATTCCGCTGGTTTTGCAGTACAACAAGCGTGACATGGAAAACGTGTTCACCCTTGATGAAATGAACCAGATGCTGAATCCGAAGTCCATTCCGTTCTTCCCGGCTACGGCGCATAATGGCAAGGGTGTTGTGACGACTTTGAAGGCGATCGCAATGCTCGTGATCCAGCGCTTCAATTTGAAGCAGGGTTTCTTGCGCAAGGCCGCAGATAGCGCCCATAATACCGGCGTTCACGATGTGACTGTTGGCAAGGAAGGTGTTTCTGTGGCGCCTGCTGCAGCTCCTGCAGCTCCTGCCGCTCCTGCGGTCAAACCGGCTGCTCCAGTTGCTCCGGCTCCGAAGCCTGCGGAAGCGCCTGCTGCTCCGTCTCCGGCCGGATCGATGCCGGACCTCGGTTCGTCGTTGGGTTCTTCTGCAGCGTCCCCGTTCCGCATGCCGAACTTTGTTTCGCGCGCGGCGGCAAGCGAATCTGCCAATCGCGGTGGCTTGTTCCAAAAGAGTGCATCTCCGTTTGGACGTCCTGCTGCTCCGGCTCCGAAGCCAAGTCCTTTCGGAAAGCCTGCGTTCGATTCGAACGACAAGGGCATATCCGATGACGATATTGAACTTCGTCCGTACATTCCTAAGAAGAAGTAATTGAGGAGCTATTGAATGAGCGATTTTACTGTATATACGGATGATGCGGACCGCGTTCGCCGCTTGATGCAGGCCTATTTGACAAATGTCAAGGCGGACTATATCATGCTCGTGCATCGCGACGGTTCCGTGATTTCGGAAGTCGGTTCCATTGGTATGGACACGACTCCGCTTGCGGTTTTGAGTACCGCTTCGTTTGGCAGCGCCCGTCAGATCGGTGCCATGCTCGGCGAAGGGGAATTCAAGTCCGTTTCCTATACGGGTGAAAAGCGCTCCATTTATATTGCCCCGGTCGAAGATACGTTGTTGCTTGTCCAGATCTTTTCGGGTAACAAGCTTCCGAACCGTATCGAAGACTATAATAAACTGTTGGTAGAAAAGCTGGTGGAGGCTGTGCCCGCGTTCACGCAGAACACGAGCAAGATCCGTCGCTAGGAGTTCCTGGTGCAGCGCTTGCCTCCACTTCGTTATCTTCGAAAGACGACCTTGGTTTTTTTGGTCGTCTTTTTGTGTTTTATCGCCCATCGCATTTTTGTTTCGGTGAATGATCTCGAAGCGAAAAAGGCGCGTCAGACGGGTGAAGATTCCAAAGCCTCTTACAGTGTGGTCTGTCGCAATATCGTCGGCGGGCTTCCGTTCGGCGTGGATTCTGTGTTTCAGGTTCATACGCGTTTGCACTATTATTCGGAAGTTCCCAAGCTTTTGTGGGATGTTCCGGTGGAACGCAAGATCAAGCATATTTGGTTCAACGGTGCAGATACCGTTCAGCAGGTGCTCTGCGTGATGGCGGACAGCACTTGCGAAAGTTCCATTGCCCCTGTTTTGCTTGCTCCTGGGGAATGGAGCGTGGATGCGGTAGAAGGACGTAGACTTTTGTCCAGCCGCCAGTTCAAGGTTGAACCTGCAAGGGAATAATCCTTGCCACTGCGATTCCTTTTCATTTGTTTGCTGATTCCGGGCCTTGTTTGGGCGGCGGACGGCGAGTATGCAAAGCTTTCCCTGGATTCGGTTCCGGTGTTTCAAGGCGTTCCTTTTTTAAGGAATGATTCGACAAAGGTTCCTTCGATGACGGAAGAGGGGGAACGGGATTCCCTCAAACTTCGGACGACGGGATCCAAGACGATTCAGGTGATTGTGGGCGACGGCGGTACGGAAGTCAACCAGGAATTGCACCTTTCCGTTCAAGGGGAAGCGACAAAGGGCGTCTTTATTGATGCTCTTCTTTCGGACGTGGGCCGTGAAGCGGGCGAAGAACGCACCGCGACCTTGCAAGAAGTCGATGAAGTGCATTTCCGCGTCGAAACGGAAAATCTCTTTTTGCATTTGGGCGATATGACCTGGCGCGAAAACACGCTTGGGCTTTCGGGATTGGAACGTACCACTTTAGGCGTCGCGGCAGGAGCAAAGATCGCGCATTCCCAGGTGCGGGGCGCTTACGGCTTTGACGAACTGCAGCGTGTAAATTCCACATTCAACGGGGTCGATGGTCAGCAGAGAGGTTATCTGCTTTCAACGGGAACCGTGGAAACCTATGTCGCAGTTGTTCCGAATTCGGAAACGGTTTACTTGAACGGTGTACTGCTGACGCGGAATGAAGATTACGTGGTGAACTATGCAGGCGGCGTTCTGGATTTTAAGGGAACGCTCATTCCGGGTTCGCAAGATGAAATCCGTGTGGAATTCGACGCATACAATTCCGGCGGTTTGCAAATTTTAAAGGCGGCGGACGGAAACTATCGCGGCAAAAATCTGTGGCTTGACGTGGTGGGCTTTGAAGTCTCTAGCGATACCGCCCGTTTGCGCCGTAACACATGGACCGATGACGATTTAAAACTGCTAAAGCAGGATGACGGTTCGGAGTTTGACCGTGCCGATTCCTTGGAAGATTTGCAGCGCCCTTGGATGCTTCGCCGTGTCGGGGCGAGGGCGCGTGGGCAGCTGTGGAATCATCTGTACGCGGACGGCGAAATCGGTTACAGCGAAGCGGACACGAATACGCTTTCTTCCAAAGTGGGCGGTCCTTCCGGGCGCGCCTTCCGCTGGTATCTTTCCAGTGATAGCACTTGGAATCAGCGTTATATGCCTGTCCGTGTAACGATCGCCGGGGATTATTTGCAGGAAGGCTTTATTCAGCCGAGTTTTCAGGGAACAGAACGCAACTGGGATTCTTACACGTTGCGGGAAAACTGGGATTTGGATAGTTCGACGATTTCGGGATCCTTGCGTTCCGATGACTTTTCGCTTCGACTGCGTTTGCCGGCGTCTTTCTTTTTAGGCTCGGAATGGGGCTACCGCCGAAGCCTTACGGCGGGGGAAGATTGGAACTCGTCGCGGGCAAGAGCTTTTTTGCTGCACAATACGAATGCGGTAACGGGTGAAATCTCTTTGATTCGGATTGCGTCCGAAAATGAATTTGGCATGGAACGTTATCAAGGTGTGATGCAGGCAGAAACCCAAACGGGATTTGTCCGTCCGTTTGGTTATGCGTCATACGGGGTTTGGCTCAAGGATTCCGAGGCAATTGAAAAAGATCGGTCCGAAAAAGCGGATGCGAAAAGCGGTTTGAAATTTGTCGGTGACGGCTGGAATTCGCAAGGAACCTTGTTTGGAACGCGTGCTCGCACGGGAACTTCGATGGAGGACCTTGAAGATTCTTTGAAAATCGCGGGCTTTGAACATTCGGCGGAAATCAGCAGCAAGTACGTTTCATTTTCGCATGTACTTCAGTACAAACGAACGGATCTGGATACGGCTGGCGCTTCGAACTCTTGGATTTCAGAAGAATCGATGCGCTGGGGTGCGGGGAATTCTCCCTTCGTCGGCCAGGCGAGTTACCGTTTAGGCCTGACGCGTGAAGTGCCTTATGTGCCAATCTATAAGGCTGTCGCAGCCGGAACGGGTGATGTGATGTACGACAGCCTTGCCGGAGTTTTTGTCGAAGGCGTCGATAACGGTAATTACGTTTACGAGGGCATGGGACGTAGCGATTCTGCGGATGCGGTGCGGGCGAGTTCCGCCGAGATGTCGTTGAATTGGACTTTTGTGCCGCGGTATCTTGGAATCTCGCACGGCGTTCTGCGGGATTTGGAATTTTCGTTCGACGGCTCCAGTGAAGGTCGCGATACAACGGGCAAGACGGTATTTCTTCCGCCGTTTTGGCGCGGAACTCTTCGCGATTTAACGAGTGGCGTCTTTACGGGGGAAGCTTCGGTGCTGTGGAGCGAACCGCAGAACCGCGGATCGATCGAGTACAAGATCGGCACGGAAAGCGAAAAACGCAACACGTCGCAAGGTTACTTTGAAAACCGCACCTGGCACAAGCTCGACGGCATCTACACGGGCCGCGCCAAAGAAACCTGGGAACTGATTCCCGCCGTAGAATTTGTGGACCTGGAAACCGTGCAAGAGATGGATTGGAAAATTTATGAAGTCACCGCATCCTGGAAACGGGAACTTCCTCTTCATTTGTACGTAATCCCAAAGGGATGGCTGCGCAAGGGAACCGGCCATGAAGAAAGCGGTAAAATGGAAGCCTTTTTGCGCCAAGGCTCCATGACCTTAGGCTACGACGATGCACGTTCTATTCGCGCGTCGAATGAGTTCAGCGCCACCTATGTTTCGACGGAAAATGAAACGCTCCCGTATCAGATGGTGTCGGGCTTTGGCAAAGGCGTTACATTCCGCAACGCGCTTACAGCATCGGTCGATGCAAATGAATATCTCTCGCTTGGACTTTCGTACATTATTCGCTTTGGCAGTGCAGAAAATGGAATCTTTCAAAAACTGTCGATGGAGGCCAGAGCCTATTTTTAGGCGCACATGAAAAAGTTCTTTTGGACAATTCTCTTTTTCGTCGCGTGGGCCTCTGCTGGCTGCGTGGTAAAGAGCCTTGCTCTGGAAGGCTTTGACCCCGAATCCGAAAAGGACTGGGCGTCAATGATCGGGGAAAGTTGCGAAGACTTGGAGCGCCGGTCGCAGGAAATGGTCGATGACCTTTCGGAAAACGGATTCCCGTTTGCTTCGATTTCGCATCGGGTGGATTCTTTGGGGAATGCGACGGTGAAGCTTTCTCGTGGAAGCGCTTGGGTCTGGGCCGATGCGGAAAATGTGGATGTTTCCAAAACTCAAAAGCAAACCTTTGCGCGGCTTTCGGGACTTACATCGGGCGGTCCTGTGCGCCTTTCTGATTTGGAACGCGCAGAACGCAAACTGGTGAATTCGGGATACTTTGAATCCACGGCAAAGCCGAAGCTTTACCGCGATCCGGTGCGCAATCGAATCATTCCGGTTTTCTCGATGCGCGATCTTTCAGTCAACAGCTTTGAAGGTTTGCTTTCTTATGCAAGCGGCGATGACGGCGGCTGGGCTGGAAACCTGAACCTTTCGCTGTACAATATGCGAGGCACGGGCCGCGACCTGAAAGTCTCTGGCGAAACCGGCGAATGGGAACGTTCCATTGCGGCTTCTTACAAGGAACCGTGGCTCTTTGGAACGGGCTGGAACGGCATCGTCCGCGGATCGTTCGAAGAGGATTCCACGTATCGGACGGCGCTTTTGGAAGCGGGCCTTTCGCGGAGTGTGGGCTTCTATTTTGAATTTGCCGTCCTCGGCGGCATCGGCGACGACCGCTGGACGTACACGCTCGAAACGAGCTTTAAAAACGAAGACCGGATCGTCCTTCCGCGGCACGGCATGTCTTTGAACGGAACCTTCCGCGTCATCAAGGATCGCACGGATTCGTCGCACGCCTTTACCACGGACCTCCATGCAGACGGACGTTTTTACACGCCGCTCACGGAAACCTTTGTTCTGCAGTCGTCCTTCTTTGTGGGAACGCTTTTGCCGACGGACCGCGACTTTGACAGACAAAATCTTTTTGCACTCGGCGGTATGGAAAACCTGAAAGGCTACCGCCCGGGATTCTTCCGCACGCGCGCCTACGGCATCACGGAATTGGACTTGCAGTGGCGCGTCATCGAAATGACCGCATTCCACCTCTTCTTTGAACCGGCGTTGCACCGGGCACAACTTCCTGAACACGGCTGGGCAGATACCTACAGCTACGGCTTAGGCATTTCGCAGTACCGCGGCTATTGGAGCTTTTCGCTGTATTACGCCCTGTATTCCGGAGCGGACCCGTTGGATGGGCTCTTGCACTTTGGAGTCAAGGCTTTGTTCTAAATGTTCTAAAGGGGTAAAGCTTGGGGTGCGAAGGTTTGAATCACGGATGCACGATCGGCGTCTTGGATCCTTCACCCGCGATTTCTCGGACGAGCCTGGGAACCAGATATCCCGGAGCGGCGAGTCGCACTTCTTCCACGAGCTTTAGAGCCTCTGCATCGGAAATTTCAAAGTGGGCGACTCCTGTCGCATGGTCCAGCTGGTGCAGATAGTAGGGGAGAACGCCCTGGCTAAAAAGCTTAAAGGAAAGTTCGGTCAGCACTTCGCCGGAATCGTTCACGCCTTTTAAGAGCGTCGACTGGTTGAGGAGCGTCGCGTTCAGCTTTTGCAGGTCGTGGAAAACCTTTGCCGAGGCGTCGTCGAGTTCGTTCGGATGATCCACGTGGACGACGACCACCAGACGCTTCTTTTCGGCGACCTTCTGCAACGTCGAAAAAATGGAGCCTTTGAGGGCTGCATCAAAAATCTGCGGATACGTCACCGGGGTCCGCGTATGAATGCGAACGGTCTTCACCTGCTCTTTCGAAAGGATTACATCAAAGAGTTCGTCGAGCTTCGGCTTCGGGAGCATCAGCGGATCGCCGCCCGAAAGGATCACTTCGTGGACGTCGGTAGCCTTTGAAAGCCAAGCGTCCAGGCGGTTCGTGAAATTTTCAAGGCTCCGTTTAGGCTCGGCACGTCTAAAGCAGAACCGGCAGTGCAGACTACAGGCGAAGGTCGGCTCTATCAGAACGCGTCCCTTGTACTTTTGAAGAATGCCCGGCTCCTTTTCGCTTTCCCCATCTCCCACGGGATCGTCGCAAAAACCTTCTACAATCCGATTTTCTTCTTCTGTCGGCAAAACTTCGCGCAAAAGAGGGTCGTTTGGGTTGCCTTTTTCCATTTTGGAGGCAAAATGACGCGATACCAGGAACGAAAAACGGGAGTTTGCGACCTGAGTAGACGGTTCCGGAAGCTCTAGAAAGGCGAAAAGATCCTTCAAACTAATGAAAAAGGGAGTTGATTTAGCCATATTTTTTCTATCTTATGCGAAAATCTTTTTTGAGAGGCACATATCTATGGGTACAGTCAGCACTAACGAGTTCCGCAAAAAGTTAAAAATTATCGTCGATGGCCAGCCATGGGAAATCGTCGAAAACCAGTTTGTGAAACCCGGTAAAGGCCAGGCCTTCAACCGCGTTCGCATCAAGAACCTTGTCACCGGTCGTACGCTCGAACGTACTTGGAAGAGCGGTGATACCGTTGAAGAAGCGGATGTGACCTACACCGAAATGACTTATCTCTACAATGACGGCGCAACCTGGTTCTTCATGGACAATACCTCCATGGAAACGATGGAAATCCCGAAGGAAGCATTGAACGGTTCCGAAGTCTGGCTTCTCGACAACGCAACGGTTCAGGTGACCTGGTGGAACGGTAAGGCTATCGAAGTCATTCCGCCGACCTTCGTCGACTTGATGATCGTGGACGCTCCTCCGGCAGTTCAGGGCAATACCAGCGGCAACGTGATGCGTGAAGCCACTCTCGAAACCGGCGCTAAGGTGATGATCCCGCTCTTCATCGAAAACAACACGAAGATTCGCGTGGACACCCGTGACGGTTCCTACCTCGAACGCGCTAAGTAATTTGTACGATTTGTAACAAATTCACTTGAAATTGAAAAATCCCGAACCACTGGTCCGGGATTTTTCTGTTTTAAAATCTTCCGATTAAATGCAGAGCTTTTGGGCCCAGGCATCTTTAGCCTTGGCGAGCTTTTCGATGGAAGCTTCGTCTGCCCCGCTCGAATCGCGGAGTTCTTCCAGAGCCTTGTATTCGTTGAGCATCGCCTGGGCTTCCGCATATTCCGGAATCAAGGCTTCGAGGGCGCCTTCGATTTTTTCGTCGGAGTAGTACCGCAAAACGCCTTGCAGGTAGGTCTGGACGAATTCTTCCTTTTTGCCTTCTTCCTTGAGCTTTAGAGCTTCGGCGAACTCGAACGGCTCAATCTTGTCCATCCAGGCCGCTTCACGGGCGTAAAGTTCATCGTCGAGGGCGATTGCATTTTCTTCGCGGGAAAGGCGCAGTTGTTCGGCATACATCGGGCGGTAAACTTCCATGTCAACTTCGATCCCTTCGCTTTTGAGAAAAGTTTCCAGGTTGCTGAGCGCCTTTTCGGACGGGGTTTCGAGTACGCGTTCCTTGAGAATCGCGAGTTTGACTTCGCGGGGAAGTCCGACGAATTTATCGTTATCCAGGTCGGTCGAACGTAGGTGCAAAACAAAAGCACGGAACAAAATCAGGGCAATAATGAGGGTAAAAACGATAGCGACTGTCATATTCCGCTAATCTAAGAAAAACGGGACCTCTATCCAACTAAAAAATCGCACAAAAACGGAATGGCGAAGGTCACAAAAAATTGCAAATCGCCCTGTTTTCGTAAAAAAAGCATTGCACAACGGGGCTATTGAAATGAAAAGATTTATATTTAGGTGGAATTATTCTTACATCCTTGGTGGAGATGTGTAAATGAACTATAAAGCTTTGATGCTCGCTTCGGTGCTCTCGGCAGGATCCGCTCTTGCTGAAAACCTGGATATTTCGCTTGACGTGATTGTTCGCGACTTCCA
>JAILDK010000001.1 GCA_024689485.1 Fibrobacter sp. | reverse complement strand
TTTCAGCGAATGGAATTTCCTTATCTGAAAACATTCTGGAAAAGCTTTTTGCCTACGTGAATTTGGTGATTCTCGGAAATGAAAAAGTCAATCTGATTTCCAGAAATGATATTCCCAAATTTTTGACTCGCCACATTGCGGATTCCCTTTTTCCGTATATCGTTCTGTCTAAAGCAAATTATTTGAAGCCTGGAATGGTCTGGGCAGATATGGGCGCCGGTGGTGGTTGTCCTATTTATCCACTTGCGATTGCTTGTCCGGATATTCAATTTTACGCAGCAGAACCTCGTCATAAGAGAGTTCTCTTTTTGGAAGAAACCAAGAACGCTTTGAAGCTCGACAATTTGACTGTTGTCGGCAAACGTTTCGAAACTTCCAACATTCAAAATTGCGACATCATTTCTTGCAGAGCCCTTTCCCGTTTTGAAGCGGATTATGAAAGAGCTCTTCCTGGCCTTAAAAAAGACGGAATCTTTGTGACATTCAAGAGTCGTGAAATCGCCCAGGAACTGAAGGATATTCCGAATGTTCATCTGATCGATTACAATCTTCCTCTTGAAAATCAAGAATACTCATTAGTGATTAAAGGAATCTATGGGTAAAGTAATTGCTATTTGTAACCAGAAAGGCGGCGTGGGCAAAACCACGACAGCAATCAACCTTGCTGCAAACTTTGCCGCTTTAGAAAAGAAAACTCTCCTGATCGACATGGACCCGCAGGGCAATGCCTCTCAAGGATTGGGTTATCTGGAAAGCCAGGAAGAAGACGTGCACGAAGCACTTGAGCTGGCAGAAAGTCCAGATGCGATTACAAAAGAAGCTTTGAAAAAGTTCGTTCTGAAAACGGACTTGGACTATTTGAATGTCATTACTTCTGGCCCGGACCTTTCCGTGATGGAATTGGAACTGGTGAACGCGATGAGCCGTGAACACCGTCTGAGCCGTATCACGAATATTTTGAAGGAAGAGTTCGAATATATTATTATAGACGCTCCTCCCAGCTTGAACCTTTTGACCTTGAACGTATTGACCGCAGCCGACAGCGTCTTGATTCCTGTCCAGTGCGAATACTACGCTTTGCAGGGTCTGGCTGAACTTTTCAACACGATCCGTCTTGTTCAGAAAAACTTGAACAACCATCTGAATATCGAAGGCGCACTTCTTACGATGTACGATAACCGCTTGAGCCTTTCCCGCCAGGTGGCAGAAGAAGTCCGCAACGTCATTCCGGAACGTGTCTTCAAAGTCATGATTCCTCGTAACGTTAAACTCAGCGAAGCTCCGTCCCACGGAAAACCGGTCATTCTTTATGATGTCAAAAGTGCCGGTGCACAAGCTTATATGAAACTCGCTGAAGAAATCATCAATGGGGTGAAGTAACTATGGGTAAGAAATCTATGGCGCTCGGTCAGGGACTGAGCACAATCATGCAGAGCCACGCTCAAACCTTGAACGATCAGCTCAACCAGGATGAAAACGGAAACGCCATCAAGGTGGAAAAGATCAACCTCGACTTGATCGACACCAACCCGTACCAGCCTCGTACCGAATTCAACGAAGACGAACTTGTTGAACTCGCAGAAACCATTGAACAGCAAGGTTTGATCCAGCCGATTACGGTCCGCAAATTCAACGGTCGTTATCAGATCGTAAGCGGTGAACGCCGTACCCGTGCAGCACGTCTTGCCGGTTGGACAACCATCGACGCTTATGTGCATGAACTCCTTTCCGACAAAAAAATGGCGGAATGGTCCCTCATCGAAAACATTCAGCGTGTGGATTTGAATGCGATCGAAGTCGCCAAGTCCTATGAAAAGCTGATCGAAAATTACGGTTACACCCATGACGATCTCGCCAAGAGCGTTGGCAAGTCCCGCTCGGCAGTCACAAATGCGCTCCGTCTTTTGAAGCTCCCGGAACAGGTCCAGGCTTGGATCAGCGAAGGAAAACTTTCCCAAAGCGCAGCCCGTTCCTTGCTCAGCCCGGAAATTACCGACCCGGAATCCGTCGCCCGCGATATCATCGAAAAGGGAATGAACGTCCGCGAAATCGAACAGATTTCCAAGGACAAGAAAAAAGAAAAGGCTTCGAAGGATCCGATTGCAGAAACTCCGCTCGACCCGAACATCGTTTCTTTCCTCAAAAAGATGGAAGAATTTTTCGGCACGTCCGTCAAGCTGCAGAAGGGAAGTGACAACGCTTCCAAGGGAAAGCTCATCATCGATTACTATTCCTTTGAAGACTTGACCCGCATCCAGGAAAAAATGGAAGGATTGAATTGAAGAACCAATATCACATTATCCAGATCATCCCTTCGGATTCAGGGAAAACGATTTCCTTCAAAATCAAATCCCTGACGTGGAAGATCTTTGGAATTTTGATTCTCGCCATCTTCTTGATGGGAGGTTTCTTCATCTATAAACTTTCCACTATCAACGCGATCATCATCAGCTCAAGACAGGTTCACGCCCAGAACGAAATGCTGCTCAAAAAACAGCAGGAATATGAAATGTTTTTCTCGGAACTGGATTCCATTTCCACCATGGAAAAACAGATCAAGAATATTCTAGGCACCTTCTTCGAAACGGATTCTTCCAAACTTTCCGCAGTCATCGACAAGAATCGCTTTGACTTTGTACCTCTTTCCAAGAACCGCTTCAACGCGGAACTCCGAAGTTATACCGACGGCGGAAAATCCGAAAACTGGTCCAAAATGCCGAGCATCACCCCGACCATCGGTATCATTAGCAAACAGTTTTCCTCGGAACATACAGGCATCGACATTTCAGCGAAAAACGATGAACCGGTCTTTGCGACTGCAGAAGGAAAGGTTCTTTCCGCAGCCAAAACCAAGGATCGCGGATTGCATCTTCAAATCGATCACGGAAATGGTTACGTCACCAGTTATTCCCATCTTCAAAAAACCTATGTTAAGAAAGGTGAGTTCGTGAAGAAGGGAGAAGCGATCGGAACGGTCGGCTCTTCTGGAAACGCCACAGGCCCTCATATCCATTATGAAATCCTGAAGAATAACGTTCCCGTCGATCCAGAACTTTTTATCGAAGAATAAGGAACTTTTATGCCAAGAGAAAACGACAGTCAATTTACACAGATCAGTCCTTCCATGTCCATTACCGGCGATCTCACCGGTTCGAGCGATCTTCGCATTGCAGGTAAAATCAAGGGCAATATCGCAACAACAGGCGATGTCGTCATCGAAGAAACCGGGTACGTCGAAGGTACGATCAAAACCAAGAATGCAACAGTTGCAGGAAAGGTCAGCGGTGACATTGAATGCAGCGAAAAGCTGGTTCTGGAAGCAAAGTCCTTAACGATTGGAAACCTCAAGACAAAACTCTTAGTGATCCAATGCGGAGCTAAACTAAAAGGAAACTGCGATGTTTCCGTCGAAACCGAAACCAAGAAGTCCTAACGGACTTCTTTTTTTTATCCACTCCTTCTTTAAATATTCTTCTTATATATATAAAAGGTATAGATATTGATACCGTGGATTTGTGGACAAAATGCAAAATTGTGTATGTAAGTGATTGATTTTTAAAAAGATACAAAAGAAGTGGATAAAATTTTTCTTTTGAAAACTCGGCAATCTATCAACAGAATTCAATGTTGAAAACTCAAAACGCCAAAACTTTCAACATCATTCCCCAGAAAAGCCACAAATCGACGTTGAAAGTGAGTTTTCAATAGGTTATCCATCCACATGTGGATAAATTTATTAAATTGTTTTGTATCACATTGAAAGTCAATGACTTAGAGATTGTTTACCTTTAGGGATTAAACTTTAATTAAATTAACGGGTATGGAAAAGGAAGCGGGATCTTTTCGAATAGGGCAGATTACGGACATCCATCTGATTGTAACGAATGATCAGGAGGATAGTTTACAGTCCGTTGAAAGCTTCAGAAAGACTTTGGAAGACGCCAAGAAGTTCGATTTGGACCTTCTGGTCTTCAGCGGTGACCTGACGGAGCACAGCGATAGGGAAGAATACGAACTTTTCTTTAAAATGGTAAAGGATTATGACCGTCCCTGGTGCTTCATCACCGGGAATCATGATAATTCGGAAGAACTTTCCCAGGTTTCCCCGGTTCCGATGACATTGAAAAATGGGGATTACTTTTACAAGAAGAACGTAAACGGTTCTACGATCTTCTTTTTGGACAGTTCCACGGGAATCATTTCGAAGCATCAGCTCGAATGGCTGGAATATGAAGCCGCCAAAGAGAAAAAAGAAGTTTTCCTTTTTGTGCATCATCCGCCGTGCCATTGTGGACATCTTTTTATGGATTCCCGCTATGCGCTCAAAAATTGGAAGGAAGTCGGGGAAGTTCTCGATCGGATTTCCAATTTGCATGCGATTTTTGTGGGACATTACCATTCCGCAATGGAAGTGGACCGCGGTCACGGTCAGACGGTTTACCTGACGCCCGCGACGCAGATGCAGCTCGATCCGGATTCTGTGGATTTCCACATTCTGAGTACGGTACCAGGCTGGCGTTATGTGGAATACCGGAATGGTAAACTTTTCACAGAATTACGTTATCTTTGATTTTTTTAGAAATTTCTAATTATTTTAGGGAAGACCCTTGATTTTATTTCAAGACTTATCTAAATTAGTCCCACCCGGCGGTTTAGCTCAGTAGGTAGAGCAACGGAATCATAATCCGTGTGTCTGTGGTTCGACCCCACAAACCGCTACTATTTCCTTGTGGAAGGAGCTCAATATGAATAATAAGCTTTTTGCGTTTTTGTTCTTACTGGCTTCTTCCCTTTTTATTTTCGGATGCGACAGCGATAATGCTGATAACCTGACTCCGGATCTCCCGACTAAAAATGCATCGATCGCAACGGCTCCGATTACGGTTCCGAACTTTGCGACTCCGCAGAATTCTTCGATCAACGAGAATAAGGCGAAGCAGTATGTGAATGCAAGCGCAGCGCTGATCCTTCTCGGCGAAGAATGGTCCGAAAAAATTGAAAAGGCCGAAGGCGAAGAAAAGGTCATCATTCTCCAGAACTACGAAAAGGCTCGCGATCAGGTTTGCAGCCGCGTCGGTCTTGCAGGCCTCGCTGAATACAACTGGATTACGAATGTGGCTGTCAAGGATTCGAGCAATGCCGACGTCTTTGCAAAAGCAGGCTTAAAACTTTAAACTTTTCATTTCCAAGTTTTGAAAAAAAGCATCCGTTACCCTGCGGATGTTTTTTTGTATGCATAAAAAAATCGCCGGGCAAAACGCCCAGCGATTTTTCAAAGCTGTGAACAAATTAAATCTGTTCGAAAGCCTGCTTCATATCCGCAATGATATCGTCTGCATTTTCGATACCGACGGAAAGACGGATCAGGTCCGGACGGATGCCTGCTTCCATGAGCTGTTCATCGGAAAGCTGACGGTGAGTATGGCTTGCCGGATGAAGCACGCAGCTACGTGCATCGGCCACGTGAGTCACGATGGCGATGAACTTGAGAGCATCCATGAACTTGATGGATTCTTCACGACCGCCCTTGATACCAAAGGCCATGACGCCGCAAGGAATGCCGCCTTTGAACTGCTTTTGGGCAAGAGCGTATTCCGGATTGCTTTCGAGACCGGCGAAGTTCACCCAGGCAACCTTCGGATGGTTTTCGAGGAACTTGGCAACCTTCAGAGCGTTTTCGCAGTGCTTCGGCATACGGAGAGCGAGAGTTTCGATACCCGTGTTCAAAAGGAATGCGTTCTGCGGAGCCTGGATGCTGCCGAAGTCGCGCATGAGCTGTGCCGTTGCCTTTACGATGTAGCCCTTCTTGCCGAAAGCCTTGCTGTAAGCGAGACCGTGGTAAGACGGATCCGGTTCGGTCATGCCCGGGAACTTGTCGTGATGAGCTTCCCAGTCAAAGTTACCGCTATCGATGATAGCGCCGCCGACGGTCATTGCATGGCCATCGAGATACTTGGTGGTGGAGTGCGTCACGATGTCTGCGCCGAACTGGAACGGCTTGCAGAGAACCGGCGTTGCAAACGTGTTGTCGATGATGAACGGAACGCCGTGCTTGTGAGCGATGTTCGCGAACTTTTGAATGTCCGTAATATGGCAGGTCGGGTTCGAAATCGTTTCACCGAAGAGAGCCTTGGTGTTCGGGCGGAAAGCCTTGCTGATTTCTTCTTCGCTTGCATTCGGATCGACGAAGGTAACTTCGATGCCGAGCTTCTTCATGGTCACAGCAAAAAGGTTGTAAGTACCGCCGTAAATTGCGGAAGAGCTTACAAAGTGGTCGCCGCTTTCGCAGATGTTGAAAATGGCGAAGAAGTTTGCAGCCTGGCCCGAGCTCGTGAGCATACCAGCGACACCGCCTTCGAGTTCCGTGAGCTTTGCAGCGACGAAATCGTTAGTCGGGTTCTGGAGACGGGTGTAGAAGTAGCCGTCAGCCTTGAGGTCGAACAGGTCGGCCATCTGATCGCTCGTGTCATACTTGAAAGTGGTGCTCTGGTAGATCGGGAGAATACGCGGTTCACCCTTCTTCGGCTTCCAGCCGCCTTGGACACATACGGTCTGGTCATCAAGATTCTGCATGTAAGATACTTCCTTTTTGCATGAATGTAAATTTACGCATAAATATAGATAGAATTTATCTATTTAGCGAGTCCTTTTCATAAAAAATCTAGCAAAGTATAGGTTATTTGTTCAAGTGGTAACGTGTACTACGCCCGCGTCCGTTGGACTTGAGGAGCACCTTCTTTTGAACAAGTCCGTTCAAGTCCCGCAAAGCGGAATCGTGCGAAATTTCGGCAAGGCTTGCCCATTCCGAAGAGGAAATCGGAGTGTCCGGATTTTTTCGCAGATGTTCGACGAGTTTCTGCTCGCGCTCGCTCAGGGCGACACCGCTGATCGAAAGCTGTTGTTTCGTTTCTTCAAACTGCGCGGTCATTTTTTGCGCCGTCTTCGCGAGCGCTTCCTGCATTTTTTCTAAGAACCAGAGGATCCAGCTGGTGATTTCTCCGTTCGAAGTCTGCGCCTTGTACAAGGCTTCGAAGTAAGAATCCTTGTTTTCGAGAAGCGTTTCGTTGAACGTGTAATAGCAACGCGAAGTGTTTTCGCTCTGCGCAAGGAGCATTTCGGAAAGCAGTCGCGCCAAGGCTCCATTCCCGGAATCAAAAGGACGGATTGTGGCAAAGTGGAAGTGAACGATCGCCGCCTTTAAAACCGGATCGGTCGAAGCTTCGTTAAAGTATTGGATAAACTTTGTGACTTCCCGCGGAATGCGTTCGCTCGAAACACCTTTGAACCCGCGGAGAATCTGGGAGTTGTAAAGTTCGCCGCTTTCGCGGTAATGTCCGCCGCCCGGAACGAGGGAGGCGTGCAAGGCGAGCAAACGCTTTTCGGTCATCGGCAGGGAAAAGTTTCGGAGTGCGGAATAAAAGACTTCGGGAACTTCCGAGCGTCCATCGATTTCGACGAGAGCCTTGAAATCCTTTTGGCTAAAGGCTTCGGCGAGTTCCTTGGAAGCGGCGAAGGAAGCCTTTCCCTGGAGAAGACCTTGCAAGAATCGCACTTGGCAAAGCGGATCGATAATCTGCGAACGGATGTAGCGGAAGTTCGTCCAGTCGGGGTATTGATGAACAAAAAGCATATCTAGAATGTAGAATTTTAAAATCCGTTTGTCTTCTATTTAACGCAAAATGTGCGTAGAAAATAAAAGTTCCGAGCTCAGACATTCCTCTTCGAAATCCACCCAGGAGAGCCTTTTCTGCTGAAGAGGCAAAATTCGCTTAAAAATGCCCATCCAAATTTTCCAATTTTCCGTTTTATTTTGTGCAAATTCAACGGGTTATGTGTAAATAACGCAAAATATGCGTATAAAACAAGGGTTTTAAAGAAAGTGTTCAGTTTTCTGTTGAATTCCATAAAAGGGAATTCTAACTTAAGCAAAAAACAAAACCCGTCTCGGGAAACAAAGGAATATAAAATGTACTACCCGTCTATTAAGGTTCTCGACTGCACCATCCGCGATGGTGGCCTTGTCAACAAGCACGATTTCAGCCTGGAATTCGTCCGTCGTCTTTTCCAGCTCCTCACCGCTGCAGGCGTCGACTATATGGAAATGGGTTATAAGAACTCTCCGGATCTCTTCGACCCGAAGGAATACGGTCCGTGGAAGTTCTGCGAAGACGATCTTCTTTGGAAGGTGCGCGATGGCATTGAAAGCAACGTGAAGATGGCTGTGATGGCTGACGTCGGCCGCGTGAATCTCGCTGCGATCAAGCCGGCTTCCGAATCCCCGTACCAGATGTTCCGCGTGGCAAGCTACGTGAAGAACATCGACAAGGGTATCGACCTCGTCAATACCTTCCACGACATGGGCTATGAAACGACCTTGAACATCATGGCTGTGAGCCGTGACCGCGGTCCGGAACTCGACGAAGCTCTCGACCAGGTGGAACACGAATGCAAGGCAGACGTCCTTTACCTCGTGGACTCCTTCGGCCACTTCTACCAGGAAGACATCGACCAGAGCATTGCTCGCTACCGCCAGCATGTGAAGTCGAAGAAGTTCGGTTTCCACGGTCACAACAACCAGCAGCTCGCTTTCAGCAACACGATCCAGGCTATCATCGACCACGTCGATTACCTCGACTGCACGGTCACCGGCATGGGCCGCGGCGCTGGCAACTGCACCACGGAACTCCTTCTCTCCTTCCTCAAAAATCCGAAGTTCGACGTTCGTCCGGTTCTCGAAGCGATCACCGAACTCTTCGTTCCGCTCCGTCAAAAGTACGAATGGGGCTACATCATCCCGCAGATGATTACCGGTTCCTTGAATCTTCACCCGTCGTCCGCAATCGAATTCCGCAAGAGTGCAGAAAAGGATAACTACCGCAAGTTCTACGAAATGATGCAGAACGAAATCAACATCTAATCGTTTTAGCTTGAATCGATAACTAACTTCAAAATGCCGGGCAGTCTCTGCTCGGCATTTTCTATCTTTTGCGCCGTGAACGAAAAAGCTTATTTCCCTGCGATTGACGGTCTGCGCCTTTTGGCATCGATCAACATTGTGATGCTGCACTTGGCGTCGTCTTCGGCTCTTGGCTACATGGCGAACTGGGGATATGTTTTTCCGATCATTACGGCGCCTGCGTTTGCGGCGGGCCTCTTCTTTATTCTCGCGGGATTTTTGTTCGCTTCGAAGTTCAACGATCCGGACCGTCGGATGCCCGTAATCCCGTTCATGTTTGCGCGCATTGCAAAGCTTTACCGCTGCCACTTTGTGATGACGCTTTTGATGTTTGTCGCCATCGTTTTTAAGCTGAGCCATTGGACGCATATCCCCGCCTGGGGAGAATGGATGGACTGCATTTCGGCGGGTCTTGGGAACATGTTCCACCCGATCCGTTCGCTGTTCATGCACTTGACTTTAACCTGGTCGCTTTTCCCTCAGCAGGGGATGAAGCTGAATGAACCGAGCTGGTCGCTGACGGCGTTCTTTATCTGCTATGCGATTACGCCTTTCTGCGCCCGACAGCTTGCAAAGATTTCTGACAAGAAGACGCTCTGGATTTTGTGCGGCCTTGTGTTTGTGCCTGGAATCGCTTGGGGCATTTTCTTTGAACATGCAGGGTTCCTCGGTGAACTTCCGCTGCTCGGGGATTTTGCAAATTACGATTTGCGTTACCAGTATTTTCACATGTTCCCGCTGGTCCGCATTTTTGAATACCTCTTCGGCATGATTCTTTTCCGCTTGTACCGTTCGGGTGCATTCGACTTTTTGCAGAAGAATTACATCGCCGGAATTTTGCAGATTCTTCTGCTCGTTATTTTGTACGCAAGCCTCTTTACGATGAAGTCGAATTCGGTCGCCTGGAACTTCATTTGCCATCACACGGTGGCCGTGATGATCTACGGTGGACTGATCATTAGCATTACGACTTCCAAGGGTTGGCTCAGCAAACTCTTCTGCGTTCCGATCATCCGTTCCATCGGTCGCGCGTCTTTCTACCCGTATTTGATTCACCTTCCGCTGATTACGATCGCCTGGTCGTTCTGCAACATGAACAAGCCTCTTTCGACGGTCATTTTCCTCGTCTTCATTTACACGATCAGCACCCTGTATCAAAAGCATAAAGACCATCTGCATCGCTTGAAAAAGCAGGCACATTCTTTGCCTCCGCAGAAATAGTTGGAAAACTTCAAAAAATCCAAAAATTTTCCCAAAAAATTGGAATTTCGTAAGTCATTGACTTTCAATGATTTACGAAATCTGTACTCCGTTTATCCACATTTGACTATTCCAAACTGTGAGTTTCCGCACTTGAGAAAACGGGAAGGGGTGAACTATTTTTAAATCGTGGGCAATGGAGAGTAGAACTTTTCAGGTAGGTTTGAATGAGGGAATTTTTGTTTTTACTTGCAGTCGTTTTGGCGACGCTGATCGTGATTTCTTGCGCAGGCGAGAATGCGGTGAGTGGCGAAAGAACGATTACGGTGGAAGAAAATTCCCCGGCTGCTGCGCTTAGCTCTTCAAAGGTGATTTACCACGCAAAGAGCGCGTACGAGATAGACATGGAGAAGTCGACGCTCGTCACGTATGCCCCTGTCTGCAGGGAACAGGGTGATTCTCTTTACTGGTCTTTGAAGGGTGAAAAGCGCATAGCGACTTACAAGTTCCACAGCCAGCAGAAATCGATTCGCTTGGACTTTGGAAAAGAAAAGCATTCCTTGCAATATGAAGGAAATGTTTTCCCGTTTGGCACGTGGAAGGATACCGCTTCGACGGACGGCGTCATCCAAGGTTTTAGCGTGGACGATACCGGCGTGATTTCCCGTTCGAGTTTCTTTGAATCTTCCTGTGCGATTTCCAATTTGAAGAGTTTCCACTTTTTTGAAAACTTCTTTGGCGATGCGAGTTTCACTTCGGAAGATTGCGAAGTGGCGACGTCTTCCCGTGGGTATGCGGTGACAGTGGAAAATGTATCGGAAGAAGCGATCGAAATTTTGGTTTCGAAGGATGAAGAACGTTGCGCCCTTTCGCTTGCTCCGCGCTTTGCGGTGAACAAGTCCGATTGCGAAGCCGCCTATGCGGAATACAAGCAGGAAAACGGCGGCGAAGCGTTCGCTTTTGAAGATTACAATCTGGAAATTTCCGGCGATACGGAATGCTTTGTGAACCTCATGGAGTCTCTTTAGTCCGCGGCGCGGTAAATTTTTTGAAAACGGCTTGAAAAGGCGGCTGAAACCGGTACACGGTAGGCCGCCTTTTTCGTTTTTGTTAAATTTGAGCGGTAATTTCAAAAAGGATTTGAACATCTATGAGCATTTTGGATTCTCTCCTCCATAAGGTTTTCGGTACTCCGCACGAGCGCAAGGTAAAGTCGCTCCGTCCGGTCATCGCGCAGATTCACGAAGCGCGCAAAAAACTGGAAGTTTTGGACGATAAGGATCTCGCTGCAAAGTCGGCAGAATTCCGCGAAGCGTTGAACAACGGAAAGACCTTGGAAGATATCAAGGTGGAAGCCTTTGCGGTTTGCCAGGAAGCTTGCGACCGCCGTCTCGGTATTTTCAACATTTTCAAGCCGAAGTTTGAATTTGATTTTGCAACCCTCGGAAACGATCCGGAAATCCTCTCCGCTGTGGAAGCGGCCAAGGCGGATCTCGAAGCGGGCAAGCCGGAATGGGAAATCTTTATGCCGGCGAAGTTCTATGCCAAGGTGCGTGAACTTTATCCGGAATCTGTGAAGCCGTTCCGCATGCTTCCGTTCGATGTGCAGCTCATCGGTGGTCTCGTTTTGCATGAAGGCGCTATCGCCGAAATGGCGACGGGTGAAGGTAAGACCTTGGCAGCTGTCTGCCCGGTGTACCTGAACGGTCTTTCGGGCAAGGGCGTGCACGTGGTGACGGTGAACGATTACCTCGCCGGTCGTGACGCGGAACAGATGGGTTACGTTTACAAGTTCCTCGGTTTGACCGTGGGGTTGATCGTTCACGATTTGACTTCGGAACAGCGCCGCATTAGCTACAACTCCGACGTGACGTACGGTACGAACAACGAATTCGGCTTCGACTACCTCCGCGACAACATGGCCGTGGATCCGAAGGATGTCGTTCAGCGCGAACCGAACTTCTGCATTGTCGACGAAGTCGACTCCATTTTGATCGATGAAGCGCGTACGCCGCTCATCATCAGCGGTCCTGCAGAAGATGCGACGGACAAGTATCAGAAGGCTCGCCAGCTCGTTTCGCAGCTCGTGCGCGGCAAGGATTACACGGTTGACGAAAAGGACAAGCTCGTTCAGCTGACCGAACGCGGTACGAACCACGTGGAACAGCTCATGGGCTTCACGAACCTTTACGGCGAACACGCGGAATGGGTCCACTTCATTCAGCAGGCCCTGAAGGCAGAAAACCTCTTCATCCGCGACCGCGACTACATTGTACGCGACGGCGAAGTGGTGATCGTCGATGAAAACACGGGCCGCTTGATGGAAGGCCGTCGCTATTCCGACGGTATCCACCAGTCGATCGAAGCGAAGGAAGGCGTGCAGATTCGCCGCGAAAACCAGACTCTCGCGACGATCACGTTCCAGAACTACTTCCGCATGTACAAGAAGCTTTCCGGTATGACCGGTACTGCCGAAACGGAAGCGACGGAATTTATCAAGATTTACAACATGAACACGTGGGTCATTCCCACGAACAAGCCTTGCATCCGTAAGGATATGCAGGACATGGTTTACAAGACCGAAGACGCAAAGTGGAAGGCGATCGTCGCCGAAATCAAGAAGCGTCACGAAATCGGTCAGCCGATCCTCGTCGGTACCGCATCGGTGGAACGTTCCGAAAAGATGCACCAGTTGCTTTTGAAGGAAGGCATTCCGCATGACGTGTTGAACGCAAAGAACCACAGCCGCGAAGCGGAAATCATCCAGTATGCGGGCTACAAGGGCAAGGTCACAGTGGCGACGAACATGGCTGGTCGTGGTACGGACATCGTGCTTGGACCGGGCGTTCGCGAACTCGGCGGTTTGCACGTGCTCGGTACGGAACGTCACGAAAGCCGTCGTATCGATAACCAGTTGCGCGGTCGTGCCGGCCGTCAGGGCGACCCGGGTTCTTCCCAGTACTTCCTTTCTCTCGACGATGACCTGATGCGCATCTTCGGCGGTAACAACGTCAAGCAGTTGATGGACCGCTTTGGCGTCGGCGATGACGAAGTAATTACGCACCCGATCGTTTCCCGTTCGATCCGCGGCGCCCAGAAGCGCGTGGAAAGCCAGAGCTTTGATACCCGTAAGTATTTGCTCGACTACGATAACGTGATGAACGAACAGCGTAAGGTGATTTACGGTCTGCGCCGTCGTATTCTGAACGGTGACGATATCCGCAGCGACATCTGGGCAAACGTCCAGGATGCTTGCGATATCAAGGTTTCCCAGTTTGTTTCCAAGGATCGCTTTGCCGATGAATGGAACTGGGAAGGTCTTACGACTGCAGTCAAGTTGAGCTTTGCCGTCGAATACAATCCGAGCGAAGAAGAACGCGCTCAGAAGTCCGCCGACCAGGTTCTCGACGACGTCATTGAACTTTGCCAGAAGAAGTACGATAAGCTCGTGGAAATCATTCCGGAAAATGACTTCCGCAACATCGAACGTCGCATCTTCCTCTACACGATCGACCAGCACTGGAAGGAAAACCTCTACGCGATGGACCAGCTGAAGGACGCCATCCGTTACCAGGGTTACGCTCAGAAGGATCCGCTGGTGATGTACAAGAACCAGGCGTTCACTACTTTCCAGAACTGCCTCGAAACGATCGCAACGCTCACCGCTCAGCGCATCTTGAACATTCGCATTCAGCTCGGTAACGGCATCTCCGTTGCACCGGAACAGATTCAGAAGGTGAACCGTCCGGCTCCGCAGCAGGTTCCGCAGAACGCAGAAAATGCACAGCCCGCTCAGCCGACCGAAGCCGCCAAGGCTCCTGCACAGGAAGCTCCGGCAGCAGAACAGGCTCCGGCAGAACAGCCGGCTGAAGAAGCTCCGAAGGCAGTGGATCCGGTTCCGGAAGCGCCGACTTCGAGCGCGATTCCGAGTTCCGCACTTCCGGGCACGCGTCCGCAGGCTTTGCGTCGCCGCACGATCCCGGGTGCCCAGGTAAAGAGCGCAGGTCCAAAGCTTGGACGTAACGATCTTTGCTGGTGCGGTTCGGGCCTCAAGTACAAGAAGTGCCACGGGAAGAACCTCGAGTAATTTCGATGCAGACAGCCGAGCGTTTCTTTTGCCTTGAAGGCATTGATGGCTGCGGAAAGAGCACGCAGCTCAAGCGCCTTGCCGAATTTTTGACCGGCAAGGGCTATGACGTGCTCACCATCCGCGAACCGGGCGGCTCCGAAATTTCGGAAAGCATCCGGAGCCTTCTGTTAGACATCCGCTATAAAGGCGTGATGGATTCCAGAACGGAACTCTTGCTGTACAACGCCGCTCGTGCCCAGGTCATTGCTGAAAAGATCGCTCCGGCACTCGCTGCGGGCAAAGTTGTTCTCGCCGATCGCTTTGCCTGGAGCACTCTCGCTTACCAAGGTTACGGTCGAGAAATCGACCCGCAGATGGTTTTGAATCTTTCGAACATCACCTGTGGAAAATTCAACCCTGCGCTCACGATTGTCCTCGACGTTTCGCTCGAAGAAAGCCGTCGCCGCCAGGCGGGGGAAAACCGTGTTGCGGACCGTCTCGAAAGCGAAGCGGTCAGCTTCTTTGAACGGGTGCGCAACGGTTATTTGAAAATCGCAGAAGATTTCCCGGACTGTGTAAGCGTTGTCGATGCAAACGGCGATATGGACGAGATCCAGAATCAGATCCGCGATTGCATCTTAAAGCGTCTCGCTTAAACTTTCAAAAAATTTTAGAGGGTGTAACGCACATACGCGCCAATGGCGTGCATGGAGCGCGACATCGGTTCTACGCGTTCGTAGGCAGCGATCTTTGCGTAGGAATTTAGGCGAAGTCCCACGGCGAAGTCGAGCGGCAGATACGCTTCGAGGCCCGCATTGTTGAGAACGACAAAGTCATAGCCGTTAGTGCCGTAGTGCGGTTCTGTATTCGGCCAGCTGCGGAAGAGATAGGCGGAGGCGTAGTTGTAAATGCGTCCGACGTTTTTCCATTCAAGCTGGATTGTAGCCTTGTAGCTTCCACCGAGGCTGTACTGGTAATTTCGGGTGACTTCGTAATTGGAATCCGCGGCGGCAAGAACATCGTCGTAGTTAAAGTCCGAAGATCCGAGGAGCACGTAAGAGGGCATGTGGATCATGCGAAAATTGAAGCGGTCCGAAAGATCCACGCTCACGTCTGCGCCAAGGCCGATCGAAAGGGCGGACATTTCGACGAGATCGCCGTAAAAGGTATCAAAGTGCAGGTAAGCGGCGAGGTCCATCCAGTTCGTGCTGTTGTACCGCATGTTCAAGTTCTTGAGCTTTCCGACCGAGGAGACGCGCATCATCATACCGTCTTCGCTCTGGTCCTGGACAAAGCTAAAGGTGAAGTATTCAAAAGGTTTCTTGATTTTGCGGTCGGGACGTCCATAGACAAGGTCCAGCCCGTAGAAGCCCGATGGGGAATTCCAGTCGTGATCGGAGCGGTCGTCGGCATCTTGGTCGTAGCGGTATTCGTTTCCAAAGCGGCGTCCTGCGCCTGCAAAAATGGACCATTCCATTGGGGCGTAGCCCGGATTTGTTTCGCTCGGTCCGTTGATCCATTCCTGGAGAGTGGCGACCGGGCTTGCGGCAAAGGCGAAGAGGTTTTCAAGGATGCCCGCGCCGGGCTTTGAAACGGCTCTAGAGGCGATGCGGTAAAGCATTTCACCGTAGATGGCTCCGCCGACGCTTGTCGCAATCAGGTCGTTCGGGGCCGGGTATTCCGTTTCGCAGAATTCTTCCCACATCCAGGAGCCTGTCAGGGCATAGAAGAAGCTCGCGTAAAAGTCGTAGCCTGCGGAACGTGCGGCGGCATAGTACATGGAACCTTGGTACGGGTGACCGAAGAAGTTGATGGCGAAATGGTTGTCGTCCCACTTCCAGCCTTCTTCAAAGTTGCGTTCCCAGTAAGAAGGTCCGGTCTTTGCATAGTCCTTCTGCAGAACGTAGCGGTCCCAGCCCCAGACGAACAGGTTTAAAAAGGTGACTTCCGCAAACGGAACGATCACCGGCAAGCGGCTGCCGGTAGGCGTGCGGGGGGTGAATTCCGGCATCGCAGAAACGGTTGAATCCTGCTTTAAGGAATCTGCAGGAGTGCTTTCGTTTGCCAAGGCAAACGTCGTAAAAAGCGAAAAACAGAGGATGCCGACTAATTTTTTCATTTCAAATACAAAAATGCTCATTTTGTAAAGTTTTTGTAGGCTATCATTAGATAAAGGGGGCGAAATTTTGATAAAAAGAGGGATGGACTTCAAGTTCGCTCAAAGGCGACTGTTTGTGATTTAAATGCGATTTTCTATATTTGGGGCACAATGCAGTTATGCTTGGAACAAGATCAGCTGGAAAAGATCCAGCGCATATTGAAAGTCCACTTCTCCGGTTTGGAAGTGGATGCCTACGGTCCGCGTGTGACGGGAGTCGATCTGACTCCGGATTCCGCTTTGGACATCGTAGTGCTTTCTCCGAAGCCGATCTCCTTTGAAGAAATGGTCAGTGTCGAAAAGGCGTTTGCCGACAGTGGACTTCCGTTCCGCGTTGACATCGTGGACTGGGCCAAGCTCACGGAGAACATGCAAAAGAACATTAAGAAAGAGCATATCGTTATCCAGGAAGCGAATGCCTCTGAAACTCGATAGATTATGGTAAAAAACGTCATTTTCCCCATGATTTCGGCAGTATTGTTTTCTGCCGTCGTTGCAAGTGCTGCTTCTGCAGAACTTTCCCAGGCTGAAACCGCGATTCAGAACGGCGACTGCGCTACGGCGATTCCGCTGCTTCAGCCGCTTGCCGAAAAGAAGATTCACAAGGAAGACGGCGCAAAGGCCGCTGAACTTTTGGCCCGCTGCTACGTGAAAACGAACGACACGGCAAACCTAGACCGCTTGACGAGCCGCTATCTGGAATACTATGCCGGTAACCCGAAGCGCTCCCGTATGGAAGTCATTGCGGCAGAACGCATGCTCCGCTCGGATTCCCAGGTGGTGAAAGGCGTGGAAAAGCTTTTGAACGTGCTCGTTTACAGCAAAAACAACGAAATCAAGGAAACGGCAAAGAACCTTCTCGCCCAGACGATTTCGAAAGACAAGCGTTTGACGGTTGGCCAGCTGACCTCTTTTGCGGACAAGGCTGTGGTCAGCAAGAAGGTGGCGAATGTGACCTGGCTCCGCTTGGGCAGGGAACTTTCCGAAAAGAAGAATTACAAGGCGGCCCGTTACTGGTACAAGAAGGTCGTGACCGCGAATGAAAATGAAGAATGGGTGAACCGCGCGAAGGAAGCGATGGAAGATCTCGAAGGCAAGTCTTCGATTCCGACGGTTCTTGTGCTCGCTCCGGTTTCTGGCGACTTTGCGGAATTCGGTATGGACGCGGTGAAGGGTGTGCGCCTCGCTTTGGAAAAGGCGAACCTGAACGGAAAGGTGAACCTCCGTGTCGCCGATACCCGTGCAGATGCTGTGGAGGCTCTTCGCCGTACAAGACAGGTCGTGGCGCAGGACAGCGTGATTGCAATCGTCGGCCCGATCATGAGCGCTCCGGCTGCAACGGTTGCCGCTTGGCTCTCTTCGACGCATTCGAATATTCCGATGCTCACCCCGACAGCGACGGATGCGGGTATTTCCCGCATGGGCTGGAACATTTTCCAGGTGAACGTCAGCATGGACAACTTGGCTACAGGCATCGCCAATTATGCAATGGATTGCCTCGGTATTCGTGAATTTGCGGTGCTTTCCCCGATTGGTGACTTTGGCACGGCGATGACGCAGAGCTTTAGCCATGCGGTGGAAAGCCGCGGCGGCGTGATTCTTGCCACGCAGGAATTTGAAGAAGGTCGTCCGGACTACACGACGGAATTCCGCAAGCTCCGCGCGGTCCGCTTTGAACAGATTTTGCACAAGATGAACATTGCCCGTGGCGCAAAGAAACTCGACGCGATCGGCGCCAAGGAAAAGCGTTCCTTTATGCAGGACTCGGTCTTTAGCGTTCCGGGCATCTTCATTCCGAGTTCGAGCCCGTCGGATGCAGGCTTGATCGCTCGCCAGGTCGCCTATCATAAGTTGAAAGGCACCCTGCTTGGGACTTCGGGCTGGTATGGTCAGGATTTGATCGATGAAGGCAAGAAGCTCGTCGAAGGTTCTTACTTTAGCGTTTCGTTTGGAAACGCCGATACGAACCAGACTTATAAAGACTTTAAGACCGCTTACAAGGCAAAGTGGAATGAAGAACCGAAGGCCGACAAGGTCAGCGGTTTAAGCTACAGCGCAGCAAGCATTGTCTTCTCGCTGATCGCCGCAGGCGAAACGGAACTCGTGAAGAAGATTTACGCGCAGAAGGTGTTCCGCGGCGTGTATGGCGACATCCGCTTTGAAAAGGGCGCAAACGCAAACGTCCAGATTATGAGCGTGGATTCGAGCGCCTTTGTGAACAAGACGGTTTGCCCGGCCAAGTAATCAGTATTCATCGACAGCGCACCCGCAGAGAGCGTCCATGACGTAGTTCTCGGGTTCGCCGCGCAAATAGAATGCGTAAAGGCCTTCGTCGTCTGTGTAATCTTCCAGGTTGACGCCCTTGCGGAGCATCAATTCTTGAGAGATGCGTCTTTTGAAAGTTTGAAAACCGGAGCTTAGGAGGGTCAGGGAAAGCGAGGCCGGTTTGTGAAGAATCTTCATCATAGGTTGCCTTCTTTGTTTGACTTTGGGCTCGGGACTTTGACGAAATTTGTCAAACGTCTCTATTTTCAGATATACACAAATTGCGAAATGCGTTGAAATTACAAATTTATTATTTAGAACTTTCAGCTTGTTAGTTTGTGCGTAAGAAAAAGATGGATGGGGCTGAATGTTCCTGTTTTCAAGGCTTCCGCGCTTTTCCATAAAGTACTTTTAAAATTGAAAAAGTGTTACTGGACAAAAATTGCGTGACAAATGGTGTCGCGGCAAAAATTTTGGAATGTGTAAAATGATAAGTCTTTGACTCCGAACAAGTTACGATTTTTTATACCCCTAAAAATCGCTCGCGCTTTTTGGTATATTTAAAATCAAATGTTATTACACGTTGGAATAAAAACTGTCGCGATCGCCACGCTTTTCGGTGCGGCGTATGCTTTTGCGGGCTCTTCGCTCTTTGCGTTGCCCGGTGATTTGCAGTCCGAAGCGAAGCGCTCCGTGAAGCTCGCTCTGAATGCGGATTACAAAACTTCTTACCAGGTTTCGGAAAAGATCCGCGCAAAGAATCCCGGCGCGGCCTGTGTGCTGCGGAATGTGGTGCGCCTGAGTGAATTCGACGACGTCGGGGATACGCTCGCCCTTGAAAAGGCGGCGAAGGAACTTTCGGAGTGCTCGGCAGAGGGCGCCTGGGATGTGCTGCGCGCTTTTGAACTGGGCTATGCGCAGTCGGCGCTCGGAAGCTCTTTAAAAGGTGCTCTCGGTACGCGGAGTGCGGCAAAGAAGTTTGAAGATTCTGAAGACAAGGATGCACAGGCTTTTTACGCGATCTACGCCTACTACGTGGATGACGGCTTGAGCTTTTTGCCGTTCGTTTCGGATGATCGCGATGCTTACTTGAAAATTTTGGAAGAACGCTCGGCGAATTCCGAGCTGTTCTGGGCGCTGTTTGCGACGCCGCTCGCTTGGATGTATTACGATAAGCAGGAATACGGCAAAGCGTTGAAGGTCGTGGAACGGGCTCTTGCGAAGGCGCCTGCAAATCCTGTCTTTTGGCAGATGAAGGCCGATATGCTGTACAAGCAGAAAAAGTATGCGGAAGCGGCGAAGATTTATGAGAAGAGCGCCGCGGAGTATTTGAAGCGCACGGGAAAGTCGGTCCGCTATTTTTGCGCGATTGGGAACCTCTCGCGGATCTACTTGGATGCGGGCGACAAGGAAAAGTCCAAATTTTATGCGGATAAGCTTTTAGATCCGGATTACGAGAAAATCGAAAAGTGGATGCCCGGATCGCTGGTGAAGGATTTAGAGAAAAAAGATCTTTTATAAGATTTCCGTTTTTGAAATTTCCGTTTTGCAAAAAAAATCCCGCTCGGTGCGAGCGGGATTTTTCAGAGTTCATGAAGCTTTGGATTAATACTTCGCCTTGAGTTCAGCTGGGCATTCGACTTCCACATAAGTGTGGTTCGGGTTGCCTGCTGCGCTCATCCAGGTGGCGAGGAAGAGGCAGCCTTCCTTGGCAACGGCGTCGTTTGCGAAGGTGCTGTTGCACTTGTTGGTGAGGCATTCTGCACGCTTGCTGATGAGGGTCGCGCCGCTGTAGCTATAGCCAACGCTGGTTTCGCAATCCGAAAGGAGACCGCCATACTGTTGGCCCATATCGCTACCCCAGCCCATGCCGGAGCAACCGTTATAGATACCTACACCGCCTCCCGGGATCATCACGTCGAACTGGCCTTGTTCCACGTCTGCACCGACGTTCGAAGCCATCACGACAAGGACCTTGCCCTTCAAAGCCTGCTGCGGAGACTTGCTTTCGTATTTGCCTGTACCCGTGAAGGTAAGCGCATAGCAGTGACCGCACTGGCCACCATTCGAAGCCGGGACGGCTGCAAAGGCGTAAGCGGTGCTGTCGTCGATGATCATCGGAATCTGGCTTGTGCAGGTGGCAGCGGTGCCGCCGTTGCAAGCACTGGTTGCGTTCAGGTCGGTGATGACTGTTCCGGAAGCTGTGCAAGTTTTCGCTTCGTTGCCGCTGCCCGCATTATTGGTCCAGGAGCAGCTCGGTTTGCAGCAGTCCCAATAGCGGGTTGCCCAGCCCGAACCGCTTGCGCCGCCGGAAACAACGACCAGGTTATTCTTGGCGTAGCCGTTGGTAGAAGCTCTGGAACTCGAAGAAGCGACAGAGCTCGAAGACTTGGCGCTCGAAGAAGAAGCGACAGAGGAGGAAGACCAAACGCTAGAGCTCGAAACGGCCTGAACGCTCGAAGAGCTGACAGTCGAAGCGTTTCCGACGGTGAGCGTGAGCGTGAAGGTCGCATCGCTAAAGGTGAATGTTTCGGAAGAGGTGCCTTCAGCGAACCAATCCGGAACGGTACCGCTTACAGTGTAGGTCTTTGCATTCTGATCGTAGGCGCAGGTGAGCCAGCTGAGCGTCCAGTTGCGGGACGGTTCTGCGGTGACACCGCTAAAGACGATGGTCGAAATCGAAGTGTTCTTGGCAGCGCTCTGGGTGAGGTTACCCGTCACGGTGATGCTGCCCTGCTGTTGCTGGCTTGCAGAAGAAGTGATTTCGGAAGCAGAAGAGTTGACGAAAGAAGCAGAAGAGTTTCCGTTTGCGGCAGAAGAAGTGCCGAACGAAGCGGAAGAAGCTTCGGAAATCACAGAGCCGTTCGTGTCGACGACGGTGCCGTCCGTAAGGGTGATGTAGCCCGAATCAGCGTCAAAGGTTCCGATGACGTTGCCGTTTGCGTCGCGGACGGTCAAATCGGAATAGATGTCGCCAACGACAACGCTAGCAACGACTGTTGCGCTCGGATCTGCCGTGATCGAGGAACTGCTCGCGACTGTGGCGCTCGAAGTTGCGGTCGCTTCGGAGATCACGTTACCGGAAAGATCCTGCATGGAACCGTCGGTGAGGGTGATCGACTTGCCGTCTGCATTCAGAGTTCCGATGACGTTGCCGCTGATATCGGTGACGTTGCCGTTATTATCGACCAGATAACCGAGCGATGTGATGTTCGGAAGGAGTGTCGTGTCTGCGGCAAGGAAAATGTTGCCAGCTGCATCGGTGATGGTTCCGTCTGCGTTCAACTGGCCGGCGACTTCGCCCGTAGCCAGGTTGTAAACGGTGCCCGTAGCCGGGTCGATCGTATAGCCCGCGACGTAATACGGCAGCTCAGAAACGCTCTGCGTGTCATCGTTTGATGAATTATTGGATGAATTTTCCCCGCAGTTCCATGTAAAGAGCGCTGCGGAAATGGCGATAATAGGTAAGTAACGTTTTTTCATGATTCCTCTGCTTGGATCCAAACACACACCATTCAATCAATTAGTTGTTGCAACCTTGCGGGTAGCTATCAGAAAGACATTCGAGGGTGTCCAAGGTTCCGCCCGTATAGGTAGACCAGTCGTCCTTCCATGCGATGCGAGTATCCTTGGTGGTATTGATTGTCGTTTTGTACTTGTCGATCAAGTACTGCGGGCATTCAATTTCTTCCCAGTTGTAGGTCGGGTTGTCGGCGGCCATGTACCAATCGGCGAACCAGTTACAGCCCTTGAGGAGGTTATCGTAACCGGTGAAGGCTGCGGCGCACATATCCTTCACGCATTCCTGATACTTGGCAACCGTGTTATCGTAACCGAGGGACTGCTGGCAGTAGGTGAGGAAGCCGCCGTACTGGGCGCCCCATTCCACATTGGAGCCGCTCACCATGGTAGAAAGTGCGTCATAAAGACCGACGCCACCACCCGGGACCATCATGTCGAACTGGCCTTCTTCCACATCGTAACCGATGTTCGAAGCCATCACGATCATGTGCTTGCCGGCAAGAGCCTTGTGCGTTGCCTTGACATCGTTTGCATGGTTTCCACCATTGAATTGAATGTGGTAGCACTTACCGCAGCCCGCATTTCCGCTACCCGGTGCAGCGACAAAGCCATAAGAAAGCGTATCGTTCACGGCGACCGGAGCCATATCCGTGCAGGCGAATGCGCCGCTACTTCCACCGCCGCGATCGCTCGAGCAGGCGCTGGTTGTACCCTGATAGCCCATCCAGTACTGCTGAACGTTATAGCTCAACGTGTAAGTCGGAATTTCGACGTCGTGAATGTTGCAGTTGCGGGCCGTGGTGTAGCCTGCCTGGTAGGTCGCTTCGCTCGTGGTGTCCACGTTACCCGGCCAAGAACAGTGCGGTTTGCAAGCGTCCCAGTAGCGGGAGCTCCAACCGGTGGCGCCGTTGTTCAAAAGGGAGTTCAAAACCGGAACTTCGTAACCGCTCGGGTCCATAGAACCGCTGCCGTTCAACGAATTTGTGCCGCTCGAAGAAGAAGTTTCCGTGCTTGCGCTCGAAGTCGCATCGCCGCTAGCCGAAGAAGTAACAGCTTCACCTGTTGCCGAAGAAGTAACGGTGCCCGCTTCTGCCGAAGACGTCGGGCCGGAAATTACGGTGCCGTTCGTATCGACAACGCTTCCGTCGTTCAAAGTAATTGTGCCTGCAGCCGAATCAAATGTACCGATGACGTTACCGCTTGCATCGCGGACGGTCATGTCGGAATAAATATCGCCAACAGTCACGGAAGCGACCAAAGTGGCGCTCGGATCAGCAACAGCTGCGCTCGAAGAAGATGCTTCGATAGGATCTAAACCGCTCGATGAATCACTCGAACAGTTCCATGTAAAAACGGCTGCACTTACAAGCAGGGCTGCTTTTGTAAAAGGAAATTTCATAGGTACCTCGTCCCGTCGGACTGTATCAAATTTGACGGGTTTAAAATAATTTCCGACGCCTTATTTTTCTTGTAAAATTCTCTTCACTGTGATTAAGTGTTCTTTAATCGTTCCCGAAAAAATTTATACCTTCACTTTGTAAGTAAAATGAAAGCAAACTTTGAAAATTTTAGCCGAGCCAAAGATTTCTTCGGAGTGAAAGGTCTCGGATAGGTGCAAATTTGTAAAACTTTAGTATCTTTTTAGAAAATGAACAAGCATTTATTAACACTGATTTTGATGGGTTCGAGCCTTGCGTTGGCGGAACCATTGACGTTGCAGGATGCGATGCAAAAAGCAAAGCAGAAAAATCCGCAACTGGTGGC
>JAILDK010000130.1 GCA_024689485.1 Fibrobacter sp. | reverse complement strand
AGCTTTTACTTCACCGTAATTTCCGGCGAAGTCGCGTTCAAGAGGTAGTTCCATTCTTCACGGATCCGTTCATATTCCGAAGGATCCGCGTAGATGGCGTAAGTCATCCACTTGTAACCGTGCTTAACCTTTTCAAAGTTCACGTATTCCGTTTCGCGGCCAAAGCTCGGCACGTCTGCAACCGTCACATTTCCACCGTCGGCGGTCACCTCTAAGACGCTTTCAAATTCCGTCTCGTGCGGCATGCGAATCGGCAGGTAACGCGTGCGAACCTTCGGCAAATACATGATGGCGCGTTCCCAAATGTTCGGGAAACGTCCCTTGCTGCCGTTAGAGCTCTTACCGAAGTAATTCTTGGAAGAGAAGGTGATGACGAGTTTCAAAGGCTTATCAAAGTTCGTCACATTTTCCGTGCGCACACGGGAAATGGAAACGTCCGGAACGCCTTGCGCCAAAAGGTCTGCAATCAAGCGTTCCGTTTCCTTCGCGTCACGGCCGTAAAGCTGATTGCGAAGCGTACTTGCGAACTTGCCCGTCATGCTCAAGGAATCGCGGAATTCCGCCGTACCGTCCGCCGCAATGTGCAAACGGTGACCGAGGAACACCTGATGTTCCTTTTCATCTTCAAGGACAGGCGTAATCGCCACATGACTCGAATCACCGTCCACGACCAGCGCGACCTTACCTTCCATATCGAGCGGCACCGGACGATCGTTCCCGCCCTTGTCCGACGGATCGACCCACATTTCCGGATAATTTTCACCCTTCGGAATGTAAAGCATCATATGGTTGAACTGCTGAATGGACGGGAGCGTTTCAAAGCCCGGATCCGTCAAATGGATTGCGACAAGCTTACTCGGAACGCCGATCGCATTCAGCATTTCCTTCAAAAGAAGGCTCTGATCCTTGCAATCGCCACGGCGTTCGCGGAGCGTCGTCTCTGCCACCTGCGGAATCAAGGAATGCCCGCCAAAACGCACGTCGCGGTAACGGATGTTTTCTCGCACATAGCGCACTTCCGCAAGAACCGCTTCCTTGCCCAAGCGACTTCCCTTGACTTCAAAAGCCTTTTCGCGAACCGGAATCGCATTCTTGAACTGGTGACGGATCAGGTTTTCATATTCCCGACCGACATCTTGCCACGTCCGCTTCCCGGTCAGCTGGAATCCTGCACCGTAATCACGGTACACAGGCATATAAGGCTCACGACGGATCACGACAGGATCTTCAATCGACCATTCTTCGCCATCCGCTTCCGGCTTGCTCGTAAGCGGCCCGAATTCTTCCGTCACAAAGCGAGAGGTATCCGCATAAATCTTGAACGAATTTTTTTGCACCGGCACTTCTTCGGAAGCTTCAAAGCTCACAAAAGGAATCACACCGTAATTCGCAATACTCGTACGGGAAATCTGCACAAAAATAAAGTCACCCGGCGAAAGCTTTTCGAGCGGGAAATGCGCCGTCTGCATTTCATTATCCAGGCCGAGTTCCGTCGCATAGGTAATGTAGGCGCCCTTGAGCGACATCTTTGCCTTGAGCGTCATCGTCGAATCGTAGATTTCAAGCGCATTCACAAAAATGCGGTCATAACCCGGCAAAAAGTCGAACGCGAGTTCCGAATAAAGACCCACGCCGCGGGTATCGAGAATTTCCACCAGCTTTTGCTGCGTCCGCGTCCAAGCCTTGTCCTTATCGGCACGAAGCGCTTCACGGGAATAATGCACCACCGCCGGGAAACCATCCTTTTTTGCCTTCGCCGCAAATTCTGCATTCACCAAGGCCGCGAGCGCAATCGGGCGCATTTCCACCGGATCGATCTTCTTTTGAAGCGTGCGGTTATCTGCCTTGCCAAGGAACGCCTTTGTCGCCGAAAGGAAGCTCTTAATATCTTCATCATCCGGATGCATCACCAGCGCATGCGACAAGGACTTTTCTGCCTGCACATAATTGCGGGAATAGAACTGCACCTTACCGCGCATTGTCCACACGCGATAATCCGATGAACCAAGCGGCAAGACTTCTTCGCTCACCGCAAGCGCTTCCGGATAACGTCCGAGGAACACCAGAGCATCCATCAAAGTGAGCCCCAAATCCACCGTCATCCCGAACCGTTTTTTTGTCGTATAAAGCACTTCCACCGCTTCCGCATAACGGTCCATGCCCATATAAGTCTTTGCGAGGTAAACGCCCAAACGCGAAGATGGTTGCTTGTCGTACAGGTTCTGCACCACCGCCAAGGACTGCGTCCTTTGACCGAGCCCCCACAGCGCATCCGAAAGATTGATCACATATTCCGGATTGTTCGGCGTATAACGCAAAGCCATTTCCGCATACTTGCGCGCTTCGCCAAAGTCCATCATCTCTTCATACATTTCACCAAGGATCGAAAGCAGGCGACCGCTCTTGCGCACCAAATCCATTTCACTCAAGAAATGGTTCACACCCGGTCCGTAAAGTTCCTTCATCTGGTAAATGAATCCGCAGTTGATCAAATACAGCGGCTCCGACGGGTCCATCTTATTCGCCTTTTCAAAGTACGAAAGCGCAACAAGCGGCTGATTTTCCGCAAGGCGCAAAAGGCCCACCTGGTTTACGACCGCCGCCTGAAAACGCAAAACCTTTTCATCGGTCACGGTCAAAGGCTTATCGAGAAGCGTCACACCGTCGATGGCACGATCCAAAACCTTCGCATACTTCTTATACAGAATGCCCTGAGCCCAGCCCGCCACAAGAATACCGCGGCCATTGTCCCAGAAATAGCGTCCCGCATATTTAAAATCGTAACCGTCGATGACGCGGGTGCAAGTAAAGTTCTGCGCAAACTGGTTCGCATTCCCCCCTCGCACACGTACCACGTCGAGCGTCGGATCTTCCGGATCCACGCCCAGGCGAATCAACAGCACCTTAAAAAGATCCTGCGCGCTCACTTCATTTGGATCGATGATCGTTCCATAGACGAAGAAAGCCGTTTCTTCCTTCATGTTCGCAAGCACCAAATCCGGATCGCCATTCTGCGCCGCCACACTGGCCCAGTTATGCCAAATGGTATCCTGCGCATGGAACTTGTAACCGAGAGCCGTGGATTCGTAATCCGTCACCACGTCCTTCGAAATTTCCTGTTCCTGCGAAGCATTCTTGAGCTCTTCCGAAAGGGCAAAGCCCGCAAAGAATTCCTGCCATTCTTTTTTGAATTCCGCACGCGGCGCAACCGAATCCGCACTCGAAAGTGTCAAGAAGAACACGCGATTTCCCGAAGAAGCCACAAAGCCGTCCGCCGCCAAGGACGCTTCTGCCGAAGTTCCCGCCGTTTCAAAGAAGGCGCCGGTCATACCGAGTTCTTCTGCAGGCGAAACCGCCGTGTATTCCGCTTTGCGGTAAGAAAGTCCACGGCCCTGCATTTCCGCACGGGCGCGGTCCATCACATTCGGAGATTCCCCGGTCGAAAGGACAATCGTCTGGATTTCCGCACGGCGTCCCGTCGTCGGATTAAAGAATTCAAGCGGAGCCGTTTCATCGCTCGGATCGCTCACCAAGTCCCAATCGGCGCTCGGCGTCTTAAAAAGAAAGCCGTTCGTTTCAAATTCACGCATCTTGGCCGTCGCCGAGACTTCCGTTCCAAATTCAGCGCTCTGGATCGGGTCTCCTTTCGAATAGCCACGATTCGAAGTTCCCGAGGACTGCTTCACCGGAGAAGAACCGTTCTGCGGGTCCGTTTTCAGGGGAATATCGTTCCCGGCACAGGAAACGCATAGAAAAAGCCCAAATAAAGAGGTACAAAGGCGATTGCAGGATTTAAAAAGAGTATGCTTCATCACATTAGAATATAGAATTTACGATTATACGGCCTCCTTTTTTTGTCAAATGTATCTTCCCAAAAGTCAAGCACTTAACCCCGTCGGGAACCTAGGATGCCAGTTGAACGCCCCTTTTTTCCAATTATCCTACACAAAAAAAAGGGAATTTTATATCTTTTGACCCAGAAACGCTCCACCTGAGACGTGGATTGCAATTTCACAATAAAACAAAAGGATCCTATAATGGCTCTTAAACTCGGTATCAATGGTTTCGGTCGTATCGGCCGTATGGTGTTCCGCGCTGCAGTGGAAAACTTCTCCAAGGACATTCAGGTTGTCGGTATCAACGACCTTCTCGACGTTGACTACCTCGCATACATGCTGAAGTATGACTCCGTCCATGGCAAGTTCAACCACGAAGTTTCCCACGAAGGTAACTACCTCATCGTTGACGGCAACAAGATCCAGGTCTTCGCTGAAAAAGATCCGACCAACATCACTTGGGGTGCTCTCAATGTTGACGTCGTCGTCGAATCCACCGGTTTCTTCCTCACGGACGAACTCGCACGCGCTCACATCAAGGCTGGTGCTAAGAAGGTCATTATGTCCGCTCCGTCCAAGGACGCAACTCCGATGTTCGTCTACGGTGTGAACCACAATACCTATGCTGGTCAGGACATCATCTCCAACGCTTCCTGCACCACGAACTGCCTCGCTCCGATGTCTAAGGTCCTCAACGACAAGTTCGGCATCAAGCGCGGTCTCATGACCACCGTTCACGCTGCAACCGCTACTCAGAAGACCGTTGACGGTCCGTCCAAGAAGGACTGGCGCGGTGGCCGTGGCATCCTCGAAAACATCATCCCGTCTTCCACGGGTGCTGCTAAGGCTGTCGGCAAGGTTCTCCCGCAGCTCAACGGTAAGCTCACTGGTATGAGCCTCCGCGTTCCGACCTCTGACGTTTCTTTCGTTGACCTCACTGCCGAACTCGAAAAGCCGGCTACCTACGAAGAAATCTGCAAGGCTATGAAGGAAGCTTCTGAAGGCGAACTCAAGGGCATTCTCGGTTACACCGACGAAGCTCTCGTCTCCACCGACTTCCGCAACGATTCTCGCACTTCCATCTTCGACGTCAAGGCTGGCATCCAGCTCGACCCGACCTTCGTGAAGGTTTGCGCATGGTACGATAACGAATGGGGCTATTCCAACAAGGTTTGCGAAATGGCTCGCGTTATCACCAAGTAATTTTAGCTTAACCGCTTAAATTTCTTAAAGAAGGACTCTGCGAAAGCAGAGTCTTTCTTTTTATATTATCGCGCCATGAACAACCAACATCGCGGATTTTTGTACGGTGTCCTCGCCGCAATCTGCTACGGAACCAATCCGCTCGGAGCTTTGCACCTTTACGCTGCCGGATTTAACCCAGGCTCTGTTCTCTTTTACCGCTTTTTGGGAGCAGCCGTTTTGAGCGGACTCTTTGTGCTTATACTGCACAAGGATCCTCGCATTCCCAGGGAAGATTTTCCCTACATCGGCGCGCTCGGTGTGCTGTTTGCGATTTCCGCACTTGCCCTGTTCAGCAGTTTTCTGTTTATGGATGCAGGCATCGCTTCGACGCTTTTATTCGCCTACCCGATCTTAGTGGCCCTTTTTATGGTTTTCTTCTTCCACGAAAAGCTGCACAAGAAGACCATCCTTTCGATTTTGCTTGCGGTTCTTGGCGTTGGGCTTTTAATGCGTACAAATGAAGGCGGAACGCTTAGCCTCACGGGAATCGCGCTCGTTTTCTTCTCTTCGATCACTTATGCGGCTTATATCATCATCGCCGCCCACATGCCCAAATCCGTCGGCGCTCTCAAAATGAATATGGTCGTTTTTGGCATCAGCGCGGTGTGCCTGTTCGCCTTCAACGAGCTTTCTCCCTCGCATTCGATCCATCCGATTGAAACTTTGCCGCAACTCGGTTGGGCTTTGCAACTCGCCTTCGTTCCCTCCCTGCTTTCGCTTGTGTTTATGCAAAAGGCTTTGCGCACAATCGGTTCGACTCCAACGGCGATTCTAGGCGCTCTTGAACCTTTGACAGCCGTCGCCATCGGCGTAGGCGTCTTTGGGGAAGCCCTTACCCTACGTCTTGGAATCGGCATTCTTTTAATTCTCGGCGCAGTGATACTCCTTGCCATCAAAAAACATTAGATTATAAAAAAGGCCGGAGGTCACTATGAGTTGGGAATGCCGCTACCTGAACGAAACGCACTGCAACAAGCGCAACAAGGAATGCCATCCGGGAGACCGGGGCTGTGTCCTTGAAGGGCGTTTTTTCTTTCCGTTTGACGATGCAAACAACAAGCCCAAACGCTCTGTAAAAGCCGCCAAAAAATCGACAGCCGAAGCCGCAGAAAGCAAGCCTGTAAACAAATAAGAACACGGGTGTATCTTCTATCACACCCCAAAGAAAGTCTCCCTTCACAAATAAGGCAGAAAAAAGTACCTTTGCTGTACACAACCAAACAGTCTTATTATATAGGAGACATCCAATGTTCAAGAAAATCGCACTCGCTGTGGCACTCGTTGCCGCATCTAGCTTTGCTACTTGGGATTACTACAAGGTTCCAGAAGCCGGTAAGGGTCAGGTCAAGGGCCAAGTCAAGTATGATACCGACGATCCGTGGTCTGGCTGGGGCATCAATGCAAGCGCTCGCTACGTGGTGATTCCGAACTTGGAACTTTCTCTCCGCGGCCTTGGTTTTGCTTCTTGGGAAAATGATGACTCTGACGCCGACGGCGCAGGCATCACCGACTTTACGTTCGGCGTCCGTTATGCGATCATGCCGATCGTCAATGTCTTTGTGGACATGAACCTCCCGATCGGTGACGAAGACGAAGGTTCCTACATCGGTACGGATGAATGGGGCTTCTACTTCGGCGGTCAGTTCACTTCCGATCAGTTCCTCAAGAACTTGAACGTCGGTGCTGAAGTCGGCACTTACTGGGGCTTTGAACACGGCGACTATAATCCGGGTCTCGTTCTCACGACCGGAGTGGAAGCGGGCTACTTCATCGAACAGATCGGCCTTACCCCGTTCGTCGGTTCTGAATTCAAGTACAAGCTCACGGATGACGAATACGATCCGGATGGCACCGCCTTTGACTGGGAAGACAACCAGGGCGACACCCAGTTCAACTTCTGGGTTGGCGCTGCTTACGGCATCAATGATCGCATGTCTGTGGACGCTCAGATCAAGTTCCGTTCTGGCGACATCGACGGCGATGCTTTCCACACCGAAGCGAACTTCACCTTCAGCTTCTAATTCTAAGCTTACAGGAAATTCCAAAAAGACCGGTTCTGCCGGTCTTTTTTGATGGAAAAATTGGAAATTTACTGCGGATCGATATTGATGCGAACTTCCAAATCTTCGGGAAGCGTCATCAGGGATTTGCGGATATCGACTGCATTCGGCGCCTTTAACAAAAGATGCATCCAGTACGTGCCGCGGACCTGCGGAATATAAGAATCCACCGGGCCAAGAACTTCCAAGGCTTTATTTCGCGATAGAACTTCAGCAAAGGCTTCCGCCTTCTGAGTCAAAAAGTTGTAATCCTGATGGCCGACTTCGACCGTCGCGACTTTGGCATACGGCGGATAATGCGCATCCAGGCGGGCTTCGAGTTCCCGTTCCGCAAAACCTTTGTAATCGTGAGCGACTGCAAAATGGATGATCGGATCCTCGGGATTGTTCGTCTGCAAAATCACATGCCCGCCTTCGCGAGCACGCCCCGCGCGTCCCGAAGTCTGGCTTAAAAGTTCAAAGAGCCTTTCCCCAGCCCGAAAGTCCGGCACGCCCGCGCCGGAATCGGCGCCCACGACGCCCACGAGTTGGACGCCGGGGAAATCGTGGCCTTTCGCCACGATTTGCGTGCCCAGCAGAATGGAATATTTCCGTTCGCGGAAATCCGAAAGGATCTGTTCGGCGGCTCCGACATTCGCGGTCGTGTCACGGTCCATGCGAACCGTTTTTGCACCGGGGATCCATTCCGCGATTTCCTCTTCGAGTTTTTCGATTGCCCCGCCCGCGAATTCATATTCCGAAGATCCACATTCCGGGCATGCCATATTCAGCGGAAAGAGCCTTCCGCAATAATGGCAAAGAAGACCGTTGTACTGCTTGTGGTAAACGAGGGGAACCTTGCATTCCGGACAACTGAACGTGTTACCGCATTCCGCACAAATTCGCGACTTGGAATAACCGCGACGGTTCATGAGCACAATCGCCTGATCGCCTTTTTGAACCGTTTCCGTGAGCGCTTCGCGCAATTCCGTGGAAAGAAGAAGCGACGAATCCTGCAAACGCGCCTTCTTTTTCATATCGACGATTTTCACATTCGGAAGCGCCGTCTCTGTCGCCCGCTTTGAAAGCACCAGGTATTCGATCTTTTTGCTTTTGGCGGCACAGTACGTTTCCAGCGCCGGAGTCGCACTGCCGAGCAAAACGAGTCCGCCGTATTTTGCCGCCTCGTGAAACGCAATGCTCCGGGCGTGATAACGCGGCGCCGAATCTTCCTGCTTGTAAGAGCCATCATGCTCTTCGTCAATCACCACCAGGTCATAATCAAAAGGCGCAAGAATCGCGCTGCGCGTTCCGATGACAATCGAAGCCTTTTTCGAAAGGATGGAAACCCATGCAGCGCGTTTTTTAGGCGCAGAGAGCGCCGAATGGATCACAGGAATATCAAAGCCCAAAAATTCGGCAAAACGCGTCGCCGTTTGCGGTGCAAGGCCGATTTCCGGGACAAGGACAAGCACCTTTTTGCCCGCCGCCAAGGCGCGCTTGCAAAGTTCCATATAAACGCGGGTCTTTCCGCTGCCCGTCACGCCGTGCAAAAGCGCGCCGCGAAAGCCTTCCTTTTGCAAAAGCTGTTCCAGGAGCCTTTCGAGGGCAATGTTCTGCTCTTCGGTCAGCGGAGGCAGCTCGAGCTGAGAACGGGGAGGCTTTTCTTCCGGGGAATTCCCTTGGGAAGCTTCAAAAAGCACCGCGTCCAGGTATTTTTCAAAATCCTTCGGCAAAAAGATATTCAAAGCCTGCTGCTGCGTCGAAAGGTAATAGCGCGAAGTCCATTCGAGCTTTTCCATAAAACGTTCGCTAAAGACGTAGCCCGAAGCATGGGGAAAAGCCGGTTTCGCCTTCGCAAAGGAAGGCTTTTCCGTAATCACCCGGGAAACGACGCCCAAAGTGGGCTTTCGGCGGGAAAGTTGAACCCAAACGACACTTCCCCGCTGCAAAGAAACCCCTTCCGGGACCGCATAAGTGAAAATCATGGGCGAAAGCGGCACAATGACTTCACAGAAAGCCGAAAACAGCCCGCAATCTTTTGCGACCGCGATTTCTTCCGGTGGAACTGTCTTCGGAATTCTCTTTGCCATGACCCAAAAATAGCTCTTTTGCTGAATTTGAGCTTTTTTTTCTGCATTTCGTTTGCACTTATCTTTTGCTTTTATTTAGATTAAATCTAGCTCAAACGCGCCAGCGGCGCGAATTGAATTTGGAGAACAGTTTATGGGACTTTTTGATTTATTTAAACCCGAGTGGCAAAAATCTGATGTAGAAGTGCGCAAAGACGCCGTCATCAAATTGAAAGCAACCGATCAGAGCGCGATCGAAACCGTCGCATTGACCGACACGGATTCGGAAATCCGAGGAATTGCTATTCGAAAACTCGAAAGTCAGGAAGTCCTGCAAAAAGTCATCGATTCAGAAAAAGACGCTTCGAACAAGCGCGACGCTGAAAATCGTCTTCTTGAAAAGCTGGCCGACCATTTGAAGAACTTCCGCGAAGTCGCAACTCAGAACGAACTGGACGCCGTCGCCAAGGTAGCCAACTCCCGCTTTGCCGATGACCTTCTCAAGTCCATGCCGAACTCGGAACTTCGCTTGGCACTCGTCCAGGCTTCGACCCGTCAAAGCTCGCTCGAATATGTCGCCTTGAAGGATCTCAAGACCGACGTCGCCATGGCTGCCCTCGAACGCGTGGAACGCAGCAACATGCTGCAGAACATCTTCCAGAATTCCCGTCACACGGTTGTCCGCCAAAAGGCTGGCGAAAAGCTTCGCGAACTTGAAAAGAACGGAAAAACCGAAGACGACCAGAAGAACGATACCGCCATTTTGCTCCGCAAACGCGAAGCCATTCTCCAGCAAGCCCAACGCATTTCCGACTCCAAGGATTTCATGGAGAACGAAGCGGAATTCGAAAGCATTCTCCAAGCCGCCAAGGAACTCGGCATGGGCCCTGCCCAGGTAGAACTCGACCGCATCAGCGACACCTACCATCTGCGTCGCAAGGCAGAACAGAGCCGCATCGAAAAGGCAAATGCCGAAGCCAATACAAAGACCGATCTGCAGAAGCGCTTGGAAGGCATTCTCGCTGACATCGACAAGCTGATGGAAGGCAATTTGGATGAAAACAGAGATCAGATCAATCTTCTGATCGCAAGCTTCAAGGCTCAGAGCTCCAAGGCGGACAACGCCCTGCTCAACCTTTTCAAAATGTCGATGGACCGCTACAATCAGCTGACCGAACAGCCGGCAGAAGAAAGTGGCGACGACGAAGAATCCAAAGCGAGCCGCGAAGAAATTCTCGCCCAGCTCAAGGTTCTCGCCGAAGCCGACGACACTTCCAAGGCAATCGAACACAAGGTCAAGGTTCTCGCCCGCGCCTGGGAAAAGCTCCCGGCCATGGAAGGCGACGATCCGGAACTGCAAAGCTACAACGCTCTCCGCAACAAGCTGACCGAAAAGTTCACCGCCCAGCGTGAAGCCGACGAAAAGATTTTCAACGAAAACGCCGAAAAACTCCGTGCAATCATCGAAGAAGTCAAAAAGATCGACGACAACAACGACTTCAAGGTGATTTCCCAGAAGCTCCGCGATTCGTACAAGCGTTGGAAAGAAATCGTCGCCGACGACAAGTACCGCTACAAAGAAATTTGGAAGGAATACCAGGACGCCACTTCCCGCTTCAAGGAAATGCAGGAATGGGAATCCTGGCACAACGAAAACGACCGTGAATCTCTCCTCGAAGAAATGGTCGCCCTTTCCAAGGAAGAACCGAGCAAGGATGTTCTCTTAAAGCTTCGCACGTATGCGAACCAGTGGAAGACCGCCGGCCCCGTTTCCGCATCCCGTTTGAACGAATTCCGCGATAAGTTCCGCGCCCTCTTCGAAGAAATCATGAAGAAGTGCGAACCGATTATCCAGGAACAGGAAGAAGAACGCAAAAAGAACCTCGCCCTGAAGGAAGAAATTTGCCAGCAAGTCGAAGAACTCGCTAAGGAAAGCGACGAAAACTGGCGCGACAAGTACAAGACCATGCAGGAACTCCAGGAAAAGTGGAAGACCATCGGCATGGTTCCGAAGGATAACGTCCAGGCGATCTGGGACCGTTTCCGCGCTGCAGAAAACGCCTTCTTTGCCAAGCACAAGGAATTTGTGAAGCAGGAAGATGTTGTCCGCGAAGAAAACTACCAGAAGAAAGTGGCTCTTTGCGAAAAGGCAGAAAAGCTCGCCACCTCGAACGACTGGAACGCCGCTTCGAATGAATTCCGCAAGCTCCAGGAAGATTGGAAAAAGATCGGTCCAGCACCGCGTTCCAAATCCGAAGAAATCTGGACGCGTTTCCGCACAGCCTGCGATGGATTCTTTGACCGCAAGCGTTCTCACTTCGAAGAAATCGATTCCGAAAAGGCAAAGACCTTGGCCGCGAAGGAAGCCCTTTGCGCAAAGCTCGAAGCCTTGGACTTTGACCCGACAAATCCAGAAACCGTCAAGGCGATGGAAGAAGGTGCCGAAGAATGGAAAAAGCTCGGCATGGTTCCGAAGGACAAGATCGAAGAAATCTGGAACCGCTACAGCGCCATTCTCGACAAGTTCGCCGCCAAGCGTGCCGAAGTCGACCCGGAATACAAAAAGACCGCAGAAGAAGCGAAATCCAAGAAGGAAGCGATGATTACGACCGTTTCCGAACTCATGGAAACCGCCGGTTCCAATCAGAGCGCAGACGCTGTCAAGAATCTGCAATCCGAATGGAGCGCCCTTCCGCGTTGCGGTGCCGAAGAACAGGAGCTTTACAAGAAGTTCCGCGGCATCTGCGATGAATTCTTTACCCGTCGCCGTGACCAGCTGGATATCCAGGAACAGGCTCGTGAAAACAACCTGCAGAGCAAGCTCCGCCTTTGCGAAGAAGCCGAACGTTTGCTCGAAGGTTTGACCGACGAAAACCGTCGCGATGCGATGAATGAAGTCAAACAGCTCCGCCGTCACTGGCGTGAGATCGGCGCAGTGCCTCGAAAGGAATCCGATAAGATTTGGAACCGATTCAATTCCGCGTGTGATGCTATCTTTGGCAAAAAACCGGAAGCTGAATAAATATGTTCCCTCCTTGGACTACTCCTGAAGCCGCCGCAGAAATTCTGAAAAACGGCGGCGTCGTGGCTATACCCACAGAAACCGTTTACGGGCTCGCAGGCAACGCTTACGATCCCAAGGCTCTTGCCAAAATTTTCGAAGCGAAAAAGCGTCCGCACTTCGATCCTTTGATTGTGCACATTTCGGCAATCGAAGAACTTTCGAATGTCGCGCTAGAAGTTCCGGAAGTGGCAAAGAAGCTCGCCAAAGCCTACTGGCCAGGTCCCATGACCTTGGTTCTGCCGAAAAAGGATTGCATTCCAGATCTCGCGACAAGCGGTCTTCCGACCGTTGCCGTTCGATTCCCGAACCATCCGATTGCGCAGAAGATTATCCGTTTGGCAGGCGTTCCGCTGGCCGCTCCGAGCGCAAACCTGTTCCAGCATGTGAGCCCGACAACAGCGCAGCATGTAGCAGAACAGCTCGGAAACGTGATTGATGGCATTGTGGACGGAGGCTCTTGCGGCGTCGGCGTGGAAAGCACCATCATTTCTTTCCCCGAAGGCAAGCCTGTGATTTTGAGACCGGGCGGAATTACGCCGGAAATGGTCGAAGCCGTTGCCGGATCTGTCACCATCCACGAGTCCAAGTCGAATCCGAAAGGTCCGATGCTCGCTCCAGGCATGATCGACAGACATTACCGTCCGCAGGTTCCGCTGTTCTACGGTGCCGTTCCGAAAAACGCCAAGATTCCCCCGGAAACAGTTCGCATCGCCTTTGGAAGTCAGGAATCCGTGATTCCGCCGACGGTGAACCTTTCCGCATCGGGAGACTTAAAAGAAGCGACGGCAAATTTGTACGCATTCATGCGTCAGATGGACAAGCCCGGCGTGAAACTGATTTTGGTGGACCCGATTCCGAATGAAGGTTTGGGAGTTGCTTGCAACGACCGTCTTAAAAGGGCGGCAGTTCGCCAGTTGCCCGAATCGTTTTAGACGGGATCGCGTTAAAGTGCCACCATTCTGAATTGAGCGGGAGAAATCCCGCTTTTTTCATAATGCGCTTGAGCAGTCTGCGATTTTCAATTTGAAATTCCTGCAGGGTTCCCTTTTGCAAAGCTTCCGCTTCGCCTTTTTCGCCGGCGCGACGTTCAAAGGAATCAAAGTCCGTTCCCATGTCGAGAACGTTTCCGTTTTCATCGGCAATCGTCAAGTCGAGAGCGTATCCGAAGTTGTGCACACTGCCACGTTTGGGGTTGGATACAAAGTCGCTAAAGGGAGTTCCCGCCACGGTTTGCCGCAATAGAGCCTGTGCGTAAACAGGACGCGAAGCGTCGTAAACCACAAAGCGGTAGCCGGGCTTTTCCTTTTGCAGCAAACGGATCGCCTTGCGAAATTTTTGAGCGGCCATCGTCTTTAAGTATGCCCGTTTTGCGCCGCAGTAAAGATCGTGTCCGGTCACATTCTGAAAGGTTCCATACCGCAGATCTAAAGTCACGTGGGGAAAGCGCGAAATGTCCACGTAAGACGTATCGCTTTTCACATAAGTTTCCCACTTGGCATAAGCGGAACAAAACCGCAAAGGCTTCGCCGGATGACGCGGTTCAAAAACAGGTTCCCCGCTTTCTTCTGCCGCAAAGGAAATTCCGATCAGCAGAAGAAGGATGCCGAGAAACTTAAATGGCAAAGTTTGCCTCAATCCCGAACTGGATGTAGAGTCCCAAGCCCTTCGCCATAAACGGAACAAGATCATAACCGTTCGAAGAACGCTTGTCGTTATCCTGCGAAACCAAGGAACGTTCACGCGCATTGTCGCCGCCGAGGAACTTCAAAGCATCGACATCGAGGTTTGCAAAGATGTTATTCGCTTCCAAATAGAAGCGCACCTTTCTAAAGAAGAAAACCTGTCCCGGCAAATCGAGGTTCGCACGCACATCGGTGCGGAAGAGATCCGTGAATTCGTTGTAGTCGCGAATTTCACGCGTTCCAGCGATCTGCGTATCCGATCTCGAAGAATGGATCTTGTAATAGTACAGCGGACGATGCCAGCCGGCGTGATGCGTTAAAATCAGCGAGAAGAGAGAATCCTTGAGCGGATAGTAACGGATCGAGGTGGACATATCCAAACGGGAATTCGCTTCCCACGGAAGGGAGCGTCCATCGTCCAAGGCGTATTCGCCGTAAACGGAAGAAAGGTTCACCGCCAAGGCAAAGTGGTGCAACGTGCGAGCTTCCATCTTGGCGGCTGCACCGAAGACCCAAGCGTAATTCGCTTCGGAAAGTTCCGTGTAATGCGCGTAAGCAAGCGGAGTCGGCAGTTCCGGGTTCAAGTAATAACGTCCAAAGCCGTGACCGCTCAAGCTAAAGCGCTTTTCGGAATAGCCAAGTCCAAGCTTTGCCGAAGAACCGGTGATGATATTGCTTTCCAGTTCGCCGTCGTTCCACGTTTCGTGCCAGTCACCACGCCAGGCGGCGTTACCGAAAACGCGGAATCCCTGACCTGCCACCACTCCCGGCTTTCCTGCCGAAAGATTGCGGTCCACGTCAAGAGAAACCATCGGAGAACCGTGGCCGTCAAAATCTGCCAAAGCGCCAAAGGCAAAGATGGTCTTCTGCGCATTGTTCTGCCACGTCATGCGGCTCGTTCCCGTCAAAACGTTTGCGTGGAATTCCGACTTCTGCGTTTTCGAGAAGTCCGGCCATTTACGCGTCACAATGTGATGTTCATAAAGGAATGCACCCGAGAGGTCTGCACCAAAGAGCTTTCCCGGGAAAGGCTTGTCGAAGCCCGCGGAGAAGGTCGTCTTGCTCTGATCGTAGCCGTCGATAAAGGTTGCGTTTTCCGGGACGGCGTCTTGGCGGTAGCCGGTCGTGTCGCGGAGCGTGTCCGAAGCTTCTTCGTGAACAACACCGCCGTGGAAGCTCGTACCAAACTTTGACTGGTATTCAAATCCGAGGACGCCGTAAGTGCGATGACCACGGATGATGTCGACGCTGTTCGAAGAATCCGCAGTGACCATCGTATCTTGGCGAATGATGTATTCATCGCTGCTGTACACGCCGTTCAGCATCCAATTGTTGCCAAGGGAATCGTGACCGGCGAGCTGGGCGAACATATCGTAAGAGGTCAAGTCAAAGGAGTCGGAGCTCTTTTTGGGCGGATCATTTTCATCGTTACTTCTACGGAACTCCGTAAAGAACTTTTCGCCCATGTTCTTGAGCATTTCGCCGTCCAAATAGCGGAAGCTAAAGCGGAAGGAATCCCAAAAGAGGAACGGGCCGCCGACCGTGATTTCACGCATCGTCGTTCCCGCCGAAATGTCCACTTCAAAATCTTCCCCCGAAAGCGTTTCCGGAATGTAATCGACCGAAGTCGCAAGACCCTGGCCCACCGGACCTTCGCCGTAGTTGTCGTAAATATCAATCGACTTGAGCATGTGCGAATTGATCACGGAAAGGTTTCCCGGGAATCCGATATCCAGGTGGCGCATGTTCGGAATGCGAAGACGTCCCAAATGATAGCCGACTTCATCGGCACGGGAACCGTCATAGAACAAATCGCTCGAAAAATCCTTTTGGCCCGATACGCCTTCAAACGAACTCATGAGTTCCGCAATGTCGAACCGCATACCGGAAACGTCTTCCAACTGCTCCACGGTAATATGGGAAGGTTCAGGCCATTCCGCCTTCATTCCCCCGCCGATCACCGTACTTTCGCCTAGGTTTCTTACATTCGGGTGCATCACCACGATAATGTCGAAAAGGTCCGCAAAGTCATCCAAGGAAACGTGCAACGTATCAAAGCCGTCCTTGATGAACACAAGCTTTGCACTGCGGGAATCCACCGTCTGTTCAAAACGGCCACTCCCATTCGTTTCCCCAATTTCTCTTCCGGATTCATATTGAATCATCACCGAAGAAAGCGGATGGTCGGTTTCCGCTTCAAGAACGGTACCGATAATGGTCGTCGGAGCAGCCACCGCGATGACTGGCAATAGAACACTGAGAAAGACAAAAATTCGTTTAAGCATATCGAGTTATCAAAATATATAATTTCTACTTTATAGATAATGGCAAACGCATACCTCATTCAGACGGAACCGCGTCCAAACGGCATAAAAGCGTCGTTTTCGCGGGTTAGGGAAATGGTCCTGCAGGCAAATCCTACCGCAGGCAGCCTGATTCTTTTGCCCGAAATGTTCGCCACGGGCTTTTTGACGAATCCGCCAAGCGTTTTTGCCGAAGATTTGACAAATTTTGACACTCCGACCCCGCGTTTTTTACAGGCTCTTGCCGACGAAACCCGGTGCGCCGTTCTCGGAGGCGGAATCGAAGCCTTTGCAAGCAAAAGCCTTCCCAGCGAAAGCCTCCCTTTTTGCAACTGGACAGCCCTTTTTGAACCGGGCAAGCGTTCTCCCCAAGCCTTTTACCGCAAACGGCACCCGTTTGCCGACGAGGCTAAGCATTTTACGGCTGGCGAAAAGATTTCTTCTTTTGAATGGCAAGGCTTTTCCGTTTCGCCGTTCATCTGCTTCGATTTAAGGTTCCCCGAGGATTTTCGAAAGGCGCGAGCCTTAGGAGCGTCGCTCTTGACCGTTCAAGCGGAATGGCCCGCCTCCCGCGCGCTGCATTTTAAGACGCTCCTACGCGCGAGAGCGATTGAAAATCAATGCTATGTGCTTGCCTGCTCTCGCGCGGGTGAAGCTTTTGCCACGAGCAGCGCCTTTGGCCCGAACGGCGAAGAACTTTTGAACGCCGATTCCGCGGAAAAAGCCTTTTGTGTGAACCTGGACGTTTCGCAGGTGAACGCGTCCCGGGCGAACTTTCCGCTGCCCCTTCCCCAAATTCACGTTTGAGGTTTTTATGGAAATCATTGTACAGATTCCGCCACAGCCTCTGACTTTGAACGAACCGCGTTCCATGACCGTCCTCGGTATGGACTTTCAGAATGCGATCATCACCGAAGCACGCGACGGAAAGCTCCCGGCGCAGATCCGTTTTACCGAAAACGACCCGTTTCCGTGGGGACAATTTCTGCAAAAGCTCGCTGTTTTATGGCAACTTTCCCAGAACGATGCCATTCCCAAGGTTTTTCGCTTAAAAAAGACCCTTCCGCAGCAAATCGTAGATTTACTGCCCCAAGTCGCCGCTAAAGACTCCCTGAACGTTTTAAAACAGCTCGGATCGGCAGGATTCATTTCCGCTTTTTCTAAATTTTAAGACGAATGATTGCGGCTAAAGAAACCACCGCACTTCGGAGTCTTGAATGGCAAATAAAGAAACGACAAAGGATACGACAAAAGAACTGTTTTCGGTACTGGTGAAAGAAGCTCTCTCGCTCTCCAATTCCGAACCGCTTCTCAAGTCCGTTTTGGACGAACTGATCGTGTTCCGACAGTCCTTCGCCGAAGTTCTCGCGATGTCACTTTCCCGCAAGTTGGCAAGCTCGCTTTTGAGCCGTTCCCAACTCGAAATTTTGTTCCTTTCCACGTACAAAGACAATCCGTGCATCGTCGAAGATGCAGCAGCGGATCTTTGCGCAACGATGGACCGCGACCCGGCCTGCAAATCTTACTTGGAACCGCTTCTCTTCTTCAAGGGCTATCAAGCGATCCAAGCTTACCGCATTGCGCACATCCTTTGGAAAGACGAAAGATTCTTCCTCGCAGAAATGCTCCAGAGCCTCATCAGCCAGAAGTTCGCCGTGGACGTTCACCCGGCTGCCAAAATCGGACGTGGCATGTTCCTCGACCATGCGACAGGACTTGTCGTCGGCGAAACGGCCCGTATCGGCAACAATGTTTCGATTCTGCACGGCGTCACTTTGGGCGGTACCGGTAACGAAACCGGCGATCGTCACCCGAAGGTCAGCGACGGTGTGATGATCGGTGCGCACGCACAGCTCCTCGGCAACATCCACATCGGCAAGGGTGCCAAGGTTGGCGCAGGCGCTGTCGTCCTCGAAGATGTTCCGCCGCATGTGACCGTGGCTGGAGTCCCCGCTGTCAAGGTTGGCCGTCCGGAAAACGCCCTGCCGAGCCTCGACATGAATCAGAACTTTACCCGCGACACAAACAGCAAGCCGGTGAAGTAAGGTTTTCGATGAACAAGAAGGAGCGGGCAGAATTTGTCGGTAAAACGCTGGATGCGCTTTATCCCGATCCGCCCATTCCTTTGCAGTTTTCGAACACCTTCACCTTTCTCGTCGCCGTTCTGCTCAGTGCCCAATGCACCGATAAAAAAGTCAACGCTGTCACGCCCGCGCTTTTTGCCTTAGCGGATACACCGCAAAAAATGGCGCAAATTCCCACGGCAAAGATCGAAGAAATCATTCGCCCGTGCGGACTTGCCCCCGCCAAAAGCAAACACATCACCGCTCTTTCCCAAAAGCTTTTGCAGGAATTCGGCGGCGAAGTTCCCAGAACTTTTGAAGAACTCGAAAGCTTGCCTGGCGTCGGCCATAAAACAGCAAGCGTCATCATGAGCCAGGCTTACGGCATCCCCGCTTTCCCCGTCGACACGCACATCCACCGCCTCGCGATGCGTTGGAAACTTTCGGACGGAACTTCTGTGGAAAAGACGGAGAAAGACTTGAAAAAGCTCTTTCCGCAAGAAGAATGGAACCGGCGTCACTTACAAATTATCTACTTCGGAAGAGAATACTGCCCCGCCCGCGGACACGACGCCTCCCAATGTCCTATTTGCAGTCAAGTCGGAGCCGTCTCTTCCAAAGCAAAGTCCAACAGTTGATTGCGAAATAATCCAGAATTGTTTATTTTACAGGCATGAAGTTGCCCGCATGGACAATTTGGGTTCTTGGAGTTTGCGTATTCTTGATCGCTTGTCTTGAAACGCCGGATTCTCCTGAAGTTTCTAGCACGACGCCAGAAATTTTGATTTGTATTTCCCAGACGGATTCAAGCTGTTCCACGCCTCTCCAGGCTTCCCCAACAGAACCTTTTACGTTGCTGGCAAAGGTTTCTCCCTCAAGCGTCCAATCCGAACTTTCTTTCAAATGGATTCTCGCCTCGGGCAAAACCTTAAAAACCGGAACGACATTTGAAACGGATACGTCTCAAGTTCCCGATTCGCTGATTGTGACCGATGACTACAAGAACCGTTTATCCTTCGCCCTGGACTTTATTTTTGATACCGCTCCCGTGCTGAGTTCCCAAACGGTTCCTGCAAAGGGAGACACGCTTTTAGGCGATTCAACGACCGCATTCCTTTTTGAATATTCCGCGACCGATGCCGACAAGGGCGACAGCCTCGTTTACACGCTCGTGCTAGATTCGACCGAATATTTTGCAGCCTCCTTGACCTCTGTTTACCAGTCCGGTTTCGCGGTCGGGGAACATCGCTTTCGCGTGTTCGTGCAAGATGTTTACGGACTTCAGGATTCCACGGACTGGGTGACGTTTACCGTGCAGGAGGAAGAATGAAAATTTTTTCTCTGCTGAGCGTTCCCCTTTTTCTTCTACTCGGAATTTTTGCCTGTTCCGAAGGCGATGTGAGTTTTGATACGGACGACGCCGAAGTCGTGACCGTCAAAGCGTACATGATGCAACTCGGCGATTCTGCAGGAACGCGTTTGAAAGCGGACACGCTCTTTCCGAGCGACAGTCTCGTGCTGATTGCCCAAATTGAGCCTTCGCGTTCCATTCGCATTACGCAGTTCTACTGGCAAATCGATTCGACGTCCCAGCATTCGGAATTTTCTTACCGCACGAATGTTTCGACGCCCGGTCTGCACCAGGCAAAGTTCATTCTGCTGGACCGTTTTGAAGATACGCTGCAAGACAGCGTTTCGTTCTGGATTGCGCCTGAGCCTGTTTTAGACACGAGCGCCTGGATTCCGAAGAACGGAACAAGTTCCATTCCCACGTCCAAAGCGCTTTCCTTCGCCTGGAAATCCACCGTCGAAAATCCGCTGGCGATTACGCACTATCCATTCCTCTTAAAATGCGGATCCGATACGCTGGTCGATACCGTTTTGACTTCGACGGAATTCATTTACACGCGAGGCTTCCCCGCGCTCACCCGGTGCAGTTGGAGCGTTTCGGCAAACGACAACTTTGGGCGCACTTCTCCGACCAATATCCACGCCGCCTTCTTTACCGAAAACGATACCGATGAAGACCTTGGCGCGGCCTTTGCAAACATCAGCACCCCGTACAGTTCCCTTTTGGACTCGCTGCGCTTAACGCTCTTTGATGCACAAGGGAACCCTCTTGAAACGGAAGATTTTTCCGTCGACTGGAGCGATCCCGTCGTCACCCTTTCTAAGCTCCCCGCAGCCGATTACCGTCTTTTCCTTTCCCACGCCAAATATTCGGACTTCACCAGTGACACGATCGACTTTACCGTGCACACGGGAAAGGTTTCAAACCTCGGAACCATCGCTTTAACCGATACCATTTCCCCGCAAATTTTCTGCGACTTCTGCACCGAAGATTCTCTCGATTGGAACGATACGCTCCGTTTTGCCGTTGAAGAAAACGGGATCCCGCTGCAGTCAAGCGTATTCCGCATTACCTTCGACGGAGCCACCCTTTCGGACTGGGATTTAGAAAAGGACTCGCTTTTCATTTACACGCGCCATCTGCAAAAAAGTTTCGCCTGGCATCCGCTTTTGTTTACCCTTTCGGACCGTTCCGGAAATTACACCGCCAAACATTTTTACGTGGAACCGGGAAAGTCCTGCGTCAAGACTCTCGACGAAGCCTCGATTTTTGCAGACTCTTCGGTTTCGATTCCCATTCAAAATCTTTGCCCGAACCTGACACCCAAGCGTTATTTCTGGGACATCGATAATGACGGCAGTTGGGATGGAGAAACCCCTGCGGCAGGCCTCGATTCCGTATCCAAGACATTCTCCGGTTCGCTTTTCCACGTGTACCAGAATCCTATCCACGTTTACATCCTTTATGAAAGCGGTGCGCAATACGAAGCGACGTTCACCCTTTATGTCGATGGGGTTTCCGGATGAAAAAGCGCCTTTGGATTTTCATCGCGTTTCTCGTCACCCTGGCCGCCCTGTTCGGCTGCGGTAGCGATCCCCGTGTGGATTCCGACGAAGTGCCGAGCCTTCGCGCATACATCCACTTTGTACCGTCGAGCTATTACGGAACTTCCTATTTGCTGTTTGCCAGCGTGCGGGAAAAAGAAATTCCCCAGGGTGAAACCGGCAGGCTGATTGCAGAAATCCGCGTCAACGAAGAAAGCATCACAAGCGATTACGTTTCGGATTACATCCAGAACTTTATCTGGACCGTAGACGGCAAGGATTACATTTCGTCCACGGTCACGCACGCCTTCCCCGACACGGGCATCTTTGACGTCACCCTGCGCACCGTCGATTTCTTTGGCGATACGCTCCACGATACGCTCAGCCTTTACGTCACCACGCCACTTTCCGTACAGCCCATTTCTCCCGAAAATGGCTTCAACGGATTCAACGCCTTTGACTCGGCAGGCATGACTTTTGAAATTCAGACGGAAGGCATCAACTCTTGGCAAGACGCGGTCTGCAAACTTTATGTTTCAACCGAAAAGGCTTACTTGTGGGCATTCCCCATCGACACGATTCCTTGCAACGGAAAGTACACAATCGACGAACCGTTCCTCATCGGCGATTCCACATTCCTTTCCGACACGACCATCGCCTTCTACTGGGGAGTCACCGCTCAGGTTCCCGACACGGAACTTGAATTCAACATGGACACTTCCGACGTCCAAGTTTTTTACACCGCCCTCATCGGCACGGATTCTTCGCACCTCGTCGTCCCGGTCCGCTACCGTTCCCTCGCATCGAGCATCACTCCCCGCGGAACACTGCTCCTGCAAAATTCCGCAGGCGATACTCTTGCCCTCAAAGCGATTTCCCAAAATCCAGCGGTCCTCCACTTTAACCGTTTAGCTTCCGATAGTCTGACCCTCACCCTCTGGGACTCGACTCTCACCGAATACGCCCCGGCAAAACAAAGCCTTTATCTTTCCAAATCGTCCTATCACATTCTGGACACGCTGACCCTTTTTGACACAGTTCCCCCGGTGCGCATTCCGGCAAGGACCCGTTTTGCAAGATCCGATTCGATTCGGTTTAACCTTTACGACGGAGGCTCGGGCGTTTCGCAAAATTCGCTGACCGTTATTTTGGCAGGCGATACGCTCGCAAGAAATATCAATGGAGACGTCGTGAGTTTTTTGCCGAACTGTTACAACAACTGCGAGCTGGCCGTTGCGCTTCGCGACTATGCGGGGAATTCAGCGGCTTCGGTAGTCTGGAACTTAAAGCGCGACGAAGACGGCGATAGTCTTAGCATTTTAGGGCCTTATAATCCGGGGGATCTATGAGAAACTGGATTCAAATGATCGCCCTTCTGATTGCCCTTTCGAGCCTTGAAAGTTTGGCCGCCGATTCAACCGCCGTATCGAAATCGCTCCGCATCTCGACATGGCCTGCAGGCGCCGAAGTTTACTTGGGAGATCGTCCATCGAACTTTATCGAAGCGTCCGAAAGGCATTCCCCCGATTCGCTTTCGCTCACCGCCGAAGATTCCGTCGTCCGCGTCACGTTCTTCAAACCAGGCTACGTCGACACGACCCTCGACATTCACCTCAAAGCACCGAGCAAAAATTTCGTGTGGATTGAACTCGTCGAAGAAACGGACTTGGACCGTCTCGAATGGCAAGAAACGATTCTCCACAAGCGCGAAAACAAAAAGATCGGGAAGATTCTTTTCTATTCGGGCTTTGGGCCGCTCGCCTTGGCAGGAGTCTTCGCAGGTCTTGCCGAATACAACTTCCAAATCGCCGACGATTCGCGTCAAAAAATGGAAAAGAGCGTCATCCGCGAAGGCGAACATTATCAAAAGCTCCAAGATGATTTCAAGGATTCCCGTGAGAGCGGGAAAAATTTTCGGACAGGCGCCCTGGTTTCTTTAGGAGCGAGCGTACTCCTCTTTGCCGCAGCCGCGGTCTTTTACTTTTAGGAGTTGATGTATGAAAAAACTTTTCGCACTCCTTTTCTTCGGTTTCACCTGGCTCCTCGCGCAGAACGTGCAGCGGGGCTTTCCGGTTTCCGTGAAACTCATTTCCGGTGCCACGCAAAAGGCGGAATACGTCGGCAGTTCGGCCGATACTGTTTTCCTCGGTGGCTTTATCGCCGATACGTTCACCGTCGTGAAAATTCTCAAAGACCGCATCACGTCCCTCAGCGATTCAAACGGAAACGTGTTGAAGCTTGAACAGGCCGATTCGCTGTACACGGCGCTCCACGCGCCCCAAGATTCTGCAGCCCAGAACACCACCAAGCCAGATTCCACTGTTCAAGACTCTACTGTTCAAGACTCCTCCGCCCAAGATTCCGTCGCGCCAGATACCGTCGCACCGCTCCCGCAAATCGACATCTCGGGCAAGTCTCTCGTCTTCCCCGCCATCCGTCGCCCGATCGATTCCGCCTTGGCGGTCCGCATCCAAGACTTGCAAATCCAGATTCTCCGCGAACAGGGAGAACGTCCCATCGCCGTTTCTACCGCCGACTTCCCGAACTGCAAAGATTCGCCCTGTATTGCAAAAGACGCCGAAACCCGCGGAGCCGTTGCCGTCTGGACACTCGAAATCGAACCCGCCAAACATCAAGACAGCTTGAATCTGAATCTGCACCGCTTCCTCTTTTCAAACGAAGCCCAAAGCACCGAACGTTTGACCATTTCCGCAAAGAATGCGACGAGCGAACTTCTTTCTAAGAACCGCTTTATCGAATGGATTCAAAAGGCAAAAGGCACCTACCAGGCGCCGCAAAAGCCCAAAACCACCAAAAGCTTTATCTACGTGCAAACCGACCCCGAAGGGGCAAACCTCACCCGCAGAGGCGAAGACGTCATTTGCCAAACGCCCTGCGCCTTCGCCATCAACGACACAGGAAAAGTCGAAATCGAAGCCTACTGGGATGTAGAAAACACGCTCTGGGCAAACAAGGCGATTATTCGCCCGATCCCCGGCGACACCGCCAAAATCAACATGCGCCTGAAACGCGTCAAACCGGAAGTCGAAATTCGAACCATCCCCACCGGCGCTCAAATCTACAGCGACGCAGAAGTCACCCCGCACAGCCGTCCCATCGGCCATACGCCCAAGACCCTCTTTACCGAGGAACCCGGCTCCGCCGAACTGCACCTGTGGCGAGAAGGTTACAAGGATTCCGTCGTCCATTTCCACGTCAGCGCCACTTCCAAAACCGTCATCGAAGTTCATCTGGATTCTTTGACCAATCCGAAGGACCTTCAAGCGCAGGAAGTCTTCCAAAAGATTCAAAAAAGGATCTTCTGGGGGCATCTCGCCCTCGGAACTTCTATCGCTCCGGCCGTTGCAGGGGGCATTTTGCTCTATCTTTCCCACAAAGACCGCGAAAAAGCCCGCGATTTGAAGGATAAGCTCTCCCTGCCAAGCTCCGGAGGCGGCGAAAACTACCAAAAACTCGTCGATGACAACCACAAGTACGCCGACCGCTCCAAAACAGAAGCCTATGTAGGCTCCGGATTTCTTATTTTTGCCAGCGGACTCTTCATTACGGGATTTGTCCTGTCATTTTGATGCTATCGTACGCTAATTTTAGTGTTATTTCCGAAACACTTTCCCTCGGGAAAGAGTAAATTATTAACGATGCGTAAAGTTTTATTACCTCTATTTGCTGCTACCCTCGCGTTTGGTGCTGATTTTGAAAGGTCCAATTGGCATACCCAGACCTTTTTCCAAGTTGAACCCTATACCCCGATTCATTTTGAAGGTCAGGGTCAATATTTAACGGACAAGATCGACGAAGAAGTGACGACCGTGCCGATGTCGCTCGGTTTCCTCTTTAGCCCGCTCTTTACGCCGATTTACAAGGCGGACATTCCGTTCACCTTCTGGCTCGGTGCCCAATTCGGCGAATTCCAGTTCGGCGAAATTGCGTCCGGTGGCAATTACGTGTACAACGGTGAGCAGAGCGGTAGCGGAAATACGCTTTCCTTTATGTCTTTCAACCCGACCGGACTTGCCGGTTTCTCGTTCAACATCGTCGGGAACCTGGACTTGCGCATTCTCGGCGGTTTCGGTCTGCAGTACTACCGTTTTGAAGACAAGCAGACTTCGACAACCAAGACCCATTCCGAAACGGCCATGAGCTACTTCGTGGAAGGCGGTTTAGAATATCGCATCGCCGAAGTTTTTGAAGACGGTGATTTGAAGATCGGTCTTCACGTCAAAAAGGCATTCAACAAGCTCGAAAACATTCGCGCCACGGACGATTACAAGCCGACCGGCGAAGATCTTTCTATCCCGGGCGCCTACGCAGGCACCCAGTTTGAAACCATCGAAACCAAGCTCCCGATTCGCATCGGTCTTGAAATTTCCCTCGAATTTGGCCGCGAAAGCCGCAGAGACCGCAAAGTCCGCTTTGCCCTCCGCGACAGAGACGCCCAGCTCCGCAACAATTCCGAAGTCAAGGATACGCTCTCGGATTGGGACTGCATGGCAATCGAACGCGACTACCGCTTCTTCCTCGAAGACGGTGAACTCCCGGACATGAGCGAAAAGTACACCAAGGCACAGTTCAACGACGTGCTCGAAAGTTACCTCGCCTTCTGCCACCCGGAAGACCTCGCCACCAAGGAACAGCTCTACTCCACCCTCGACTCGAACAAGGTGCAGTTGAAGGAATACCAGGTTTCCCAGGAAGAATCCCGTTACAAGCAGGTCATGGCATCGAACGACCCGGAAATGATGGAAATGTTCCTCCAGTATTATCCGAACTCCGTTTACAAGGCGGATATCGAAGCCAAGCTCCAGATCGTCGGCGACTACCAGGTGTTCAAAAAGGCTCAGGCAGCGAACACCTTCAAGGCTTACCTCGATTACCTGAACGACTTCCCGAACGGCCAGTTCCGCAACGAAGCTGAAGAAGGCATCTTCCGCTTGGTGCAGGAAAGCAACCGCGTCAAGGATTACCAGATTTACCTAAAGCGCTTCCCGAACGGTCTCTTCGTGAGCGAAGCAAACCACGCCCTGCAAGAAATCCAGCGTGCAAGCGGCATCGTCGAAACCCCGACCGAAGCCGTCGAGCAGCAAGAAGAACCGCAGGAAGAAGTAAAGAAGACTTCCAAGAAGAAATCGAAAAAGTCCAAAAAGACCAAATCCAAAAAGAAGTCTTCGAAAAAGAACAAACAGAAATAAGTTTTAAGACATCAAGCTTTCGCCTTTCGCGAAAGCTTTTTTGTCAAAGGCTTTTACCCTATGTTTCGCCCCATCGACTTGGAAAGCAAAGCCACCCTTGAGCGCTACCTCAAGCCGGCGAACAAGCAATGCTGTGACTACGCATTCGCCAATCTCTACGCCTGGGGCTCTTTTTACAGAACCGTCTGGTGCGAAGTCGAAGGGTTTCTCATCTTTCGCTTTCAAATCGCCGGATCAAGCAAGTGGGCGTATCTCGAACCGATCGGCGAAGGAGACATCTCCAAGGCAATCGCCTTTATTCAAAACGATGCCGCCACAGCCACGCAGCAACCGATCCGTTTTTTCTCGCTTTCCAAAGAATTCGTCAACAAGGCAAAAAATATTCCCGCGCTGCAATCGCAACGGTTTTACAAAAATCGTAGCTTCGGAAACTACATCTACAGCCGAGAAAAGCTAGCCCAGCTCTCCGGCAAAAAATTTCACGGTAAGCGCAATCACATCGCTCAATTCGACAAGCTCTACCCCACTGCAACCTGGAAAGTCATTGATCCCCAAACCGATCTTTCCGCCGTGTACGCACTTTTAGAAAACTGGATTACATCGCAAGGAACGCCCACCACGACGATCCTGCAAGAAAAGGCGATGATTGAAAAATCCCTG
>JAILDK010000125.1 GCA_024689485.1 Fibrobacter sp. | reverse complement strand
GGGGCGCATGCGCTTGCCGCAGATCGTGACGATGATGCCTGCCTGGGCGAACATGTAGTAGGCGGTGTCGCGGCTGTTGTTGAGCGTGGACTTGGGGTCGTAATCGTCCTTGGTGACGAAAACTTCCGAGACGCCGGACAGCGAAACTTCGAGAGCGCAGCGTTCACAGGGGAAGCCGATGACGTAGAGCTTGGAGCCTGGGGGAACCTTGCCACGGGCGTAATGCAGCGCGTTGATTTCGGCGTGGACCATGAACGGGTACTTGTTCGCTTCAAATTCGTGGTGCGAAATCAGGGCGCCCGTGTCGGCGTCTAAAAGGTCGTAGGCGAGTTTTTGCTTTTCGCGGGTGTAAGGAATCGTGGCGTCGTCAAAGCTTGCCGGGGCGCCGTTGTAGCCCGTGCTGAGAACGCGTCCGTCGCCCGATACGAGCACAGCGCCCATCTGCGTGTTGGCGTCTTTCGAAAGGCGCGCCTGGGCGAGCATCATTTGGGTGTAAACATCATCTCTCAGCTTTCGACGTTCTTCGTTCATAAATTCCTCTTAGAAATTTTTCTCTCAAAATATATACAACAAAAGCCCCGCGGGGCGGGGCTTTTGCAAATTCTACAGAACGAAACTGATTAGTGGAACGGGATGAGTTCCACGCGACGGTTCGCTTCACGGCCTTCCCTTGTCTTGTTGTCGGCGACCGGATGAGATGCACCGTAGCCAGCAGCACGGACGCGGTCCGTAGCGACACCCTTCTTGATGATGTAGTCGGCAACGGTCTGAGCGCGACGTTCAGAAAGATCCTGGTTGTAGGATTCTTCACCGCTGTTGTCGGTGTGGCCCTGAACTTCGATCTTAGCCTGTTCGTACTTCTTCATAAGGCCAACGATGTCGTCCAAGGTGCCGTAGCTCTTCTTGGTGAGAACTGCGGAGTTGAGCTTGAACTGAATGCCCTTGCGGAGCTGGCTCAAGTCTTCCTTTTTGCGAATCGGGCAGCCGACTTCGTTCACTTCCACGCCCGGGAGCGTGTTCGGGCACTGGTCGATTGCGTCAATCACGCCGTCCAAGTCGCTGTCGAGAGTGCAACCGACGGAGTCCACCTTGGTGCCTTCCGGAGTATTCGGGCACTTGTCCTTATAATCCTGAACGCCATCCTTATCGCTGTCGATTGGGCAACCGGTGCTGTCTACGAGAGCGCCTTCCGGGTTGTTCGGGCACTTGTCGAGACCGTCTGCAACGCCATCCTTATCGCTATCGACCGGGCAGCCGGTGCTGTCGACGATTGCGCCTGCCGGCGTGTTCGGGCACTTATCCTGTGCGTCTGCAACGTTATCCTTATCGCTGTCAGAAATTGCGGCGCAAATAGCGGCGGTGTCGATCGGAGCCGGCTTTGCGGTGTCTGCGGCAGGCTTTGCGGTATCTGCTGCGGCGGTGTCAGCGGCAACGGAATCCTTCTTGACCGGGCAGCCGATGCTATCGACTGCGGTACCAGCCGGAGTGCCCTTGCACTGGTCGAGGTAGTCCGGGATCTTGTCGCCGTCTTCATCGAGCGGGCAGCCCTTTTCGTCTACCTTCACGCCTTCCGGAGTGTGAGCGCACTGGTCCTTGTCGTCTTCGACGCCGTCACCATCTTCGTCCTTGGAACCCTTAAACGGATTGCCCTTCCAGGTGAGGAGAGCGGACATGCCGTACATCGGAGCGCCGACGTCGTAATGGGTTTCTTTTCCATCATTACGTTTGTAAAGAGATACATACTTGCTTTCCATCTTGTCTTCCGGAACAAAGGCGGCAATGCCAATGTCGAAGCCCACGGCAAGGTCTACGCCTTGAGCAAGGTGAAAACGTACACCCGGAGTGAGCCACATCGGGTCGGTGAGTGGGTTACGTCTGTTGTTATAAGTTGTTTTTTCGACACGCATTTCACCCGTGTATTCGAGGAACAGGTCCATCGCCTGGATGGCGGTAAAGTTCAAGCCCGTGCCGTAGAGCATGGTATTGGCGCCTTCGCCAAGCACACCGACATAGCCGATGTTGTTATTCCAACGCAACGGAATGCCCATCTTGTTGAAGTCCAAGGTCAAGAGCAAGCTTGCTTCCAATGCCCAGTCATCCGCGGAGTAGGCGTTTGTACTTCCCCAAGCGTTTACATACCACATGTGGCGAGGACGCATACCAGAAACATCATCGCCGGTCGGAATATACATCTGACCGAGCAAAGCCACATTCACGAGATCGGTCGTGTCGAATACCGGCAAGCGCACCTTTAACCAGGTCTGCAAGTCGCCGATGCCCCAGCCGTACAGATCTCCTTCATTATCCGGGTACACGTCATCGTAATAAACCGGGAGCACGACACCGAAGTCTACCCAGTCCAAAATACCGATCGCGGCATGTACATTGAACGACATGGAAGGAACCATGTTGCTGATAGTGGTTTCTTCTCCGTTCGTCGTGTAGGTGTAATTGTAGGCTGTCGCTTTGGAGTCAACAACACCCTGAGCACCTACACCGGCAGAAATCGTGCCCTGGCCTAAAGTTTTAGCGCTTTGCTGGTGCAAACCATCGGCGCCGCCTTCTAAGCCGGTTTCTGCAAATGCCATTCCACAGGAAAGGGCAAGCGTTGCGGCCAAAAGTTTTTTGTTCATCATTCTCATCCTCTTTGGTAGAATTTATACGCAATGGAAAGATAACAATCCTTTACATGACCGTCTATAAAAAAGTCCGCTAAATGTAAGTTTCGGGGAGCGTTTTGTGAATTATACTACAGTTTTACGCTAAAAAATCCCAAAGTGGACTTTTTTTTCTAAATTGGGCGCGGAAATTTTATATACACATCTTCTTCCGAGGTAAAAAATGGCTGAGAACGAACAGAAAGAAACCACCGAAATTAAGACCGCAACCGCCGCTGAAACCAAAAAACCCGCTGCAAAGAAGCCTCGTCGTCGTCCGGCTGGAAAGTTTAACCAGGCTCCGAAGAAGGCCGCACCGTTCTCCGATTCCCTCGCTGACCGTTTTGGTGACGCTCTCGCCAACAAGCTCAAGCGTGGCATTGAAGAAGACATCAAGCGCAAGATCAAGGCTGCTCAGGCAGACCCGAAGGTGCAGAAGGCCAGCGAAAAGTTCGCGAAGTAATTCTCGGTTAGGATTATGAAAAAGACCCGTTCAGGTTATCTGAGCGGGTCTTTTTTTTTGTACTGTCATTGCGAGACCTAGAGGGTCGAAGCAATCTTCTTCGTCATCGCGTCGGTAGTCATCCCGAGTGTCGCGAGGAGCTCTTCGGGGTTGTAGCGGTCGTAGAACTTCTTTTCGAGCCCGTAAACCTGTACCCTCATGGAACTATCGCCGTAGAACGCGGCAATCTTTTCACCAAAGCCACCCTGTACAATGCCGTCTTCGAGCGTCACCACCAGCTGGTGGTTTTGCTTTAAGCTTTCCAGGGTTTCGCAGTCGATGTCGCTTGCAAAGCGCGGGTTCACGAGGGTCGGCTTAAAACCGAGTTCCTTTTCGACCTGGCGTGCCAACGCTTCGCCGCGCTGGTAAAAATCGCCGAGCGCAATAATCGCAACCTGAGAACCTTGCTCTTCCACGCGGAACTTCACTTGTGCGTAATCCTTGTCGGCAGGGCGGTTGTCGTTCACCACGCCGTTCCCCGGAATCAGCACAATCGTCGGGTGGTCGTTCTGGTCAATCGCATATTCCATCATCGCCATATATTCCGCCTTGTTCGTGGGCGCGAGCACGCGCACGTTCGGAATGTTGCCGTAAATGGAATTGATGTAAATGCCGAGGTGCGTCACGTCGGTCATGGTGTTGAACGCAGAGAAGTTCAAGATCACCGCGATCGCGCTGTTGTTCAGTGCCGTATCTTGCGCCATCTGGTCGTAGGTGCGCTGCAAAAATGTCGCGTTTGTAATCACCACCGGCTTTGCTCCGCGCTTGGCTGCACCGGATGCCATGGCGATCGCCTGTTCTTCGGCAATGCCGCAGTCGGTGTACTGCACGGGACCGATCATTTGGCGCTTTTCTGGACCAAGGCCCAACGCCATCGGCATTGCCGGGGAAATCACCAGCACCTTCGAATCGCTCTTTGCCTTTTGCACCAGGTAGTTGCTCGTGAGCTCTTCGTAGCTTTCGCCGTCGCCCCAGTTCACGGTCGCCTTGCCGGTGGCGCGGTCAAAAGGCGGGTGCCAGTGCCAGGTTTCTTTGTCGGTTTCGGCGGGGGTGTAGCCCTTGCCCTTTTGCGTATGAATGTGCACCACCACCGGGTGCGTGGAATCCTTGACAGATTCAAAAACGCGTACAAGGCTTGCAATGTCGTTGCCGTTCGGTTCGTACACGTAGTCGATCCCGAAAGCCTTGAACAGGTTGTGCTCCGCCTTGCCGTTCGTGTCGCGGAGTTCCTTTAAGTTCTTGTAAAGGCCGCCGTGCGTTTCGGCAATCGCCATTTCGTTATCGTTTACAATCACAATCAAATTGGAGCCGAGTTCCGAACCCGCGTAATCCAGGCCTTCGAGCGCTTCGCCGCCGCTCAAGGAACCGTCGCCGATGAATGCGATGATGTTCTCTTTGCCGTGCAGCAGGTCGCGGGCGCGGGCAAGGCCCGTGGCGAGCGAAATGGAGGTAGAAGTGTGACCGATGTTAAAAAAGTCGTGCTCGGATTCCTCCGGATTTGTGTAGCCGGAATCTTCGCCAAAACGCGTGTCGTCCATATAGCCAGCCTTGCGGCCTGTGAGCATTTTATGGGCATAGCTCTGATGAGAAACGTCAAAGACGAACTTGTCGACGGGGGAGTTGAAAACGTAGTGCAGGGCGATTTCTGCCTCCACGGAGCCGAAGTTTGGACCGCAGTGACCGCCGATCTTGGTGAGGCGGTTGAACAGGGCTTCGCGAATATCGCTAGCGAGGGTGGTCAGGGCTTGCAGATCGAGCTTTTTGACGTCTGCCGGGGAATTGATTTGGCTTAATACTTGGTACATGCTAATAATATACGACTTTGAGCTAGCTCTAAGGCAAGGCTAAAGCGCAAAAAAATGAAACAGTTGTAACCGATTTTTAAATGTTTCTTGTCGGAAATAATCTTGTAAGGTTTCCGTAAATTAGTATATTCCAAAGTATGTTTTAAAAAACCTATTTCTGTAGGTTTTGCGGAGTCTTTATGGATGTTGCGATTGCTGGGACTGATTATGTGGGTCTTGTCTGTGGCTTGCATTCAAAACTTTCGTAGGTAGGAAAAAGTTAATGAAAATAGCATTGGTTCATGACTGGTTGACGAATATGGGTGGTGCAGAACAGTGTGTTCTGAACTTTATGGAAGTTTATCCTGATGCCCCTATCTATACATCCATGTTTACAAAGAATAATGTGGATCCGCGTTTTGGAAAGCGTAAAATTGTTACGACTTTTCTTCAGCGTTTTGCTAAAAAGGGAAAGCATCAAAAGTTTTTCCCACTTATGCCGTTGGCTTTTGAACGTCTCGATCTGAACAAGTACGATGTGATTTTGAGTAGTACGTCGTGTTGCGCCAAGGGTGTGAATACCGGATCTGATGCAGAACATTTTTGCTATTGCTTTACGCCAACACGGTATTTATGGAGTCGTAGCTTTGAATACATGCAAGGCATGGGTAAAATCAAAAACTTCTTGTGCTCTGTTTTATTGCATTATATGAGAATGTGGGATTTTGCTGCCGCTCAACGAGTCGATCATTTTATTGCGATTTCAACAGAGGTTCAACGCAGAATCAAAAAATATTATGGGCGGGAATCCGTGATTATTTTCCCTCCGGTTCGTTGTTCTAAATTCCAAATCAGTCCAATTGATGGCGACTATTATTTGGTAGTGTCTCGTTTGGTCTACTATAAGCGCTTTGATTTGGCAGTGAAGGCTTGTACAGCCTTGAATAAAAAATTGGTCGTGATTGGTGATGGACCTGAGTTAGAAAACTTGAAAAAAATAGCGGGTCCGACTGTACAATTCTTGGGTCGTCAACCGGATGATGTTCTTTATAAGTATATGGCAGAATGCAAGGCATTGCTTTTCCCTGGTGAAGAAGATTTTGGTATTGTTCCTGTTGAAGCAGAAGCGTGTGGACGCCCTGTGATTGCTTATGGCAAAGGCGGAGCTTTGGATACTGTGATTGATGGAAAAACAGGAGTGCTTTTTAAAGAACAGACTTCGGAATGCGTGCAAGAAGCGATTCAAAAGCTTGAAACGATGGTGTTTGATAAGGAAGAAATTCGTAACCACGCACTCAAGTTTGACGAACCTGAATTTAAACGGCAGATTGAAGAGTACATTCGCTCAACTGTTGAATCACAGAATTTTAAATCATAATAAAATAGAGGAAAATATAATAGTATGAAGAAAGCGCTCATTACAGGTATTACTGGTCAAGACGGTTCTTATTTGGCAGAACTCTTGCTCTCGAAGGACTATGAGGTTTATGGTCTTGTTCGTCGTAAGAGTAAATTGGACTTTAATAACGCAGCCCATCTTCAGGGTAAAGTCAATTTTATTTTTGGGGATATGACGGATCTCGCTTCGTTGATTCGTGCTCTTGAAATTTCTCAGGCAGATGAAGTCTATAATTTGGCTGCACAATCTTTTGTCACGACTTCTTGGGAAACTCCGCTT
>JAILDK010000121.1 GCA_024689485.1 Fibrobacter sp. | reverse complement strand
CCCCGTCGAAAGATCCCATACTTCCGTCGAAACATACACGCGAGCGAGTCCCTTGTTGCCCGTATTCGTTTCAATCAAGATTCCAGCGGAATCGCCGGAAGACGAGCCACAGCCCACGAGGCCAAGACAGAAAGTCACCGCGAAAATGGCGGCATGCACCCATTTACCAAAGCATCCCTGAAACATAAGTCCCCCTTAAACCGCACCCTTGTTTTCTTCGGCGTGAAGATTGCTGAACACATGTAAATTAATATGTTCCACCTCTGTTGGGGATTCCTGATCCGCAGAAACGATCTTACGCACCTGATCTTTGAACTTTTCCGCCGCCTTTTCCACCAAAAGACGCGCCTTGGGGGAAACCGCAAATGTAAACGTTGTCATATCGCGAGATTCCACACCCTCGGATTCCAGAGCCTGTTTGGAAAGTTCCAGGCACTGTTTTTGATACTGCAAAACCATACGGCTCTTGCTCTGCTGCACCGTGGCAAGGCTTTCTTTCGTCGGCTTCCAAAAACCGCGATCGTCCTTGCGCACCAAAGACATTTTCTGCATCAGGGCAAGGCTTTCGCGCAAATGCTTTTCCGAAACCGGCGGAAAGATCTTTTTCGCAAGTTCCGAAACGTCGTCTGCCACATCCATCACTTCGAGGATCGCATAAACCGTACTGTTGTACCAATTTCCAAAAAACGCGTAGCTATCCGGATCGACAAGCGCCTGAGGATTTTTATTCAAGCGCATCATGGTTTCAAAGGCCTGTTCACGGACAGGAGCCGTTTTGCCCTGATCAAAGTCCACCATCGCTTCAAAATACTTTGCCTCGTTTCCCTTCAAGCCGATGACGTTTTCAAAACGTTCCCGCATATTATCGGTAACACGCTTGCCATGCACCACATCATTAAAGTAACTGCGAGTATTGGGAAGCCCTAAAAGATTGCAAAATTCCGTGCGCGAAAAAGACGGTTCCGAAGCCTGCCGACGTTCTTGATACTCGGCAAGATACTTGCGGAACTTGGTAAACTCATAAATGTTGGCAAAAGCACTCATACCTTCAAATATATCAAAAATTTATAGTACAGTGAATAGTAAACAAGAGAAAGAATCGTTCCAATGTGATATAAATCAGCCATCAAGACTCCAAAAGGCGCTTTTTGCCCCACTTTTTTGAAGTTCCCGCATTTTTTATTTGCATTTTCCTCTTTTTCATAGTACATTTTATAGTACACTTTGTAGTACACGTATCTAAGGACGGTTTCCCATGAAAGCAATGAATCCTCTAAGCGGACTCGCGTTAGCCGCATTCGCAAGTTCTTTGACGCTTGCCTACGGAGCCGAAAGCTTCAAATTCGATTTTGGCGAAGGTCCTCTCGCAGCAGGATACACCCAAATCAAGTCCAGCACCCAGTTCAGCGATGCCCAGGGCTACGGTTTTGAAAGTGGCAAGATCTTTTCCGTTGACCGCCTTTGGGACGACGAACTCACCACGGATTTTTTGACCTCCGAAGGCGACATGGTCTTTTCCGTGGTCGTTCCGCAGGGCAATTATAATGTGACCTTTATTTTAGGCGACGGCGAAAACGAAAGCGAAACAACAGTCTGGGCCGAAAACCGCAAACTGATGCTCGACCGAGTCTCTCTCGCCGGCGGCGTCTTCAGCCGTCAAACGGTCTCTCTCCGCCGCATGGAAATCCAGAGCATGGACGGCTCCGTCACCATGGGCATCAAGGACCGCGAAAAGGACTACCGCACCTGGGACCAAAAGCTCACCTTTGTAATCCGCGGCAAGGCTCCCGCCGTGGCAGGCATCGAAATCACCCGAAATGATGACGTAAGAACGCTTTGGCTCTGCGGCAACTCCACCGTCGTCGATCAGCTTTACGGTCCGTGGGCTGGCTGGGGTCAGATGGCACCCTCGTTCTTCAACTCGGGCCTCGCCATTGCAAACTACGCCGAATCGGGACTCACCGCCAGCGGCTTCTACAGCATGAGACGCCTCAAAAAGATTCTTGCCGAAGTCAAAAAGGGTGACTATGTGACCGTCCAGTTCGCCCATAACGACCAGAAGAATCAAAACGACGTCAACAATTACGAAGCGACTCTCACCAAGTACGTGAACGACATCAAAGCCAAAGGCGCGATTCCGCTGTTCGTCACATCGACCGCGCGCCAGGGCGAACTCGACCCCAAAACCGCAGTCGGCGGGCTCCCGGAACGCATGCGCGCTCTCGGTAAAAAGCTCGGTGTCACGGTTCTTGACTTAAACCAGCACAGCATCAACCTGCAGAACGCCCTTGGGAACAACAAAGAAAAGATGTACATGTACACCGCCAAAGATAAAACGCACTTCTGCGAATACGGCGCTTATGAACTCGCCCGTTCGATCATCGAAGAAATGAAGGCAAAGGTTCCCGAACTCGCCAAGCATCTTCGCGACGATCACGAAGCCTTCAATTCAAACAAGCCAGATGCCCTCGACATTTTGACCCAAGCAAAAACGCCGATTACCGACGGCGGGCTTATCCAGGCAGAATCCAGCAGTTCCTCTGCAGAAGAATCCAGCAGCTCCGCAGAAAGTTCTAGCGCCACGCTGCAAGAGATCAGCACGCTCCAGGCAGAAGACGGAACGCTGAGTCGCGACGCCGTTTTTGAAGACAAGCATACAGGCTTTAACGGCAGCGGTTATGTGAATTTTGCCGCCATCCAAGGCTCTGCCATTACCCTGCCTGTCACCGTTCCCGCTTCCGGCATTTACACGGTCGTACTGCGTTATGCCTTGGGCGGAAACGACGCCAGCCGAAGCCTCGCCATTTCAAGCGTTAAAACGATGCCGCAAAATCTCACCTTCCCCAATACAGGCGACTGGGCAGAATGGAAGACCATCGAAATGAGCCTTGAACTTCCTGAAGGCTCTAGCAACGTCGTCATCGCAACGGAAAACGGAGACGGCCCGAACTTGGATCAAATTACCATTCAAGGCGAAATTCTTTCCGAAAGTACCAAAAGCGATTCCGTCTATAGCGCGATTGCAGACAAGCAAGCTTTCAAGGCTGCAACCGTTACAGGCGATCTCCACGGAAACGTGTTGAGTCTAAAAGGCATGCCCTTGGGAACTTGCAATATCAGCGTCTTTGATTTGCAGGGCAACCGCCTTGCCGCCTTCCACAACTTCCACGGAAACGAACTCGAAGTTTCGCTTCGCAAAGGCACTTACCTTGTGAAGGTGACCCAAGGCAAGGAAACCCTCGGCGTATTCAAAACGGTCAAGCATTAACATCTCACCACACATCAAAAAGCTCGGTCCATCCAATCGTTTGGGCCGAGTTTTTTTATTTGAATGTGCGCAAAAGCGCTTTTTCTTCGA
>JAILDK010000116.1 GCA_024689485.1 Fibrobacter sp. | reverse complement strand
GCGGATATGTTCTTTGTGGACTATCCGCTGGGTTACCGTCGAGGCCCGGATGCCAAGGACCTTTGGTTTACCGTGGACTGGCTGTATGGACGTCATTCGCTCGCTTTGGAACTTGCCTGGCTTCGCCAGGGCGATAAGGATTTGCAGACGGATTACGATGTGGCGGTGCAGAGTAAACGGACACTTTCTGGAATCGTGGAACGTCAATATGTGGCCGATTTGACCTATGGAATCGTTCTTTGGAAGGGTTTTGCCGCAAAACTAGGCGGAGGCATTCGCCGGTATAAAAATCTCGACCACATTTCGGGCGAAAATGGCTATGACCTGTGGGGAATTGCCGGTGTAAGCTGGGATTTTACATACAAGAAGATTTTTTAGAAAATCTCCCAAAACATCCTTTTTTGAAGATGTCTTTTGCTCATTTGTCCACCTTTTTTTGGAAAAATGAATTTGAAAGCAAAGAAAAAGAAACATGACAGACCGGCGAAGGGGGGTATTTCTGTCACAAGAATTTCAGAAATGGGATGGTTTCCGTTTTTTAAGCTTTTATTCGAGCCTCTAGGTTGAAAAAAAACTAATTTTGGCGCTATGGAATTCAATACAAAGATTTTATGCATCGGAGCCGGCTATGTCGGTGGTCCGACGATGACTGTTATCGCGGACAAATGTCCGGACGTGAAAGTGACTGTAGTCGATATCAACCAGGCTCGCATTGATGCTTGGAATAGCGACAACCTTCCGATTTTTGAACCGGGACTCGATGAAGTGGTGAAGCGTGCCCGCGGCCGCAACCTCTTCTTTAGCACGGATATTCCGAATGCTGTCCGTGAAGCGGACATCATCTTTGTGAGCGTCAATACCCCGACGAAGACTTTTGGCCGTGGCGCTGGAAAGGCTAGCGACCTGCAGTATTGGGAAAAGACCGCTCGTGAAATTCTCGAAGTGGCGACGAACGACAAGATTATCGTGGAAAAGTCCACGCTCCCGGTTCGCACCGCTGCTGCGATGGAACGCATTTTGAATTCGAACGACAAGGGCCTTCATTTTGAAGTCCTTTCGAATCCGGAATTCCTCGCCGAAGGAACGGCGATCAAGGATCTGTTTGAACCGGATCGCGTTTTGATTGGAAGCCACCAGACGAAGTCCGGCCTCGCCGCTTTGCAGAAGGTGGTTGATATTTATGCACACTGGGTGCCGAAGGATCGCATTCTGACGACGAACCTGTGGAGCTCGGAACTCACGAAGCTCACGGCAAACGCATTCCTCGCCCAGCGTATCAGCTCGATCAACTCGATCAGCGCCCTTTGCGAAAAGACCGGCGCTGACGTGGATGAAGTTGCCTTTGTGATGGGCAAGGACCACCGTATTGGGTCGAAGTTCCTCAAGGCTTCGATCGGCTTTGGTGGCTCCTGCTTCAAGAAGGATATTTTGAACCTCGTGTACCTTTGCGGTTATTACGGACTTCCGGAAGTTGCCGCTTATTGGGAAAGTGTCGTCAAGATCAACGAATGGCAGACGCATCGTGTGATGAACCGGATGCTTGAACACATGTTCAACACGATCGCCGGTAAGAAGATTGCTGTCTTCGGCTTCGCGTTCAAGGCAAATACGGGTGATACCCGTGAAAGCCCGGCGAACCTCGTGGTGCGCGACTTGCTCGCGGAACACGCCCATCCGGTGGTGACGGACCCGAAGGCTATCCATGATGCGAAGCGTGACTTGGCCGATGTTTTGGATCAGGTTGAATTTGAAGAAGATCCGTACAAGGCTGCAGAAGGCGCTCATGCCGTTGTGGTTTGCACGGAATGGAAGTGCTTTGCAGAACTGGATTGGAAGCGTATTTACAAGGGCATGGCGAAGCCTGCTTTCGTGTACGACGGACGCAATATTTTGGATGCGGCTGCTCTGCGCGAAATTGGTTTTGATGTTGCAAACGTCGGTAAGGGAACGGCGGATTGATTTCGCAGGGATTGGGCTCGTCAATTTTTGAAAAAGTCTGAGAAATCAAATGAACCCGGATGCTCGTAAAAACAAGAAAAAAATTTTAGCGGTCGCTTCGATTGGCGGTCACTGGATTCAGCTGTTGCGCA
>JAILDK010000036.1 GCA_024689485.1 Fibrobacter sp. | reverse complement strand
TAATAGAAGCTCACGATTTCAGAGCCCAAATCCACACACTGCGAAGACGATCCCGCGCCATGCTTGGTAAGCGTCGCCGCCGCTGCACTTGAACTGGATTGCGTCGTTTCACTCGCAATGACACTCGACGAACTCGCAATGGCACTGGAGCTAGAGTTGTCATCGCGAATCGTCGAAGACAGAGCCTGCCACGAGCTTGACGAAGTGGAAGCGATCTCGCTCGACGAACTGGAAAGACCGTATTCGTAGGCGCCGAGGTCCGGAGCGGATCCCGCATAAGAAAGTCCCACGTCCGTCCCCTTGTCAATCATCTGACCGCTGGACTTGAGCTTTAAAAAGTCCACGTTGGGAACGCTTCCGTCCGCTTGTCTCGGGCCAAGAATTCCCGCAATCGTCGAAAGGTCCGAACCCGTTGTCGTCATACTCGGATCGCTGACGCTTGCAAAGTCCGATTCCGCAGGGGTAATGCTCAAATTCCAAGTGTTATTTGAACCTGCCGCATACGTGGTGCCGTTATAGGTTCCGATGTAAGCCGTCTTGTTCGGGTAGGCGATGTTGTTCTTCATATCGTGAGCGTTATCGCCCGTGAGAACTTCGCCGTTCGTCACCACGGTCGTGCCGTTATATGTGCTGGCGAGCATGTTGTACTGCGTACCCAGATTGTTGTAGCTCGTGTTGTTGTACCACTTGTTGCCCGCGGTGCTGTGGTTTGCGTAGAAGCCCGAAGAATAATTTTTCCAGGCGACGCACTGGCGAATCACGTGGTGCGCGGTTCCCGAAGTATCACTCCCCGCCTTAAAGCCGTTCCCGTTTGCATTCGCCGGGTGAACCGTTCCGTAATTTGCATAGCCGTTGCCCATGGCGTAGCTGTTTTCCACGACCACCGGGAAACCTTGGAAGATAAAGTCCCAGCCATCATCGCTGTTCCACCAGGCTCGGCAACCGGAGAACTTTGTCGTGTCACCGCTCGTCTGATAATGCACGCCGAAACCGTCCGCATTTTCACCGTCGCCCTGACGGCCATTCGGATCGTAGTTGTCATGGCTGTCGCAGTTCAAGAAATAATGTCCGCCGCCGCTGCCCGTATTCTTTTCGTTCACAAAAAAGCCTGCACCATTATTGTGATGGCTGTTGATCTGTTCCAAAAAAATGTGCTTGCTTCGCGTAATGTAAATGCCCACATTCGAATTGTACTTCATCGGAACGTTGCAAACTTCAAGCCCCTTCAGGTGAATGTAACTGCCACGAATCACAATGCCGTTCGTGTACATCACACTGTCAACGCCATTGCTTGTGCTATAAGCAATCCCGATTTTCAACTTGGAAAAGTCAAACACCGGCCGCTCATTCGAATAAGCGAGATAGTGGATCATATTATCATCGCTTGTTCCGCTCGTCGAAAGCACAATGCCCGCAGACATCGCATCACTTTTTAAATACGTCGTATCGGACGGGTAATAAGTTCCTCCGCGAATCCAAACGGTATCGCCCGCCGTCACCACGGCATTCGCCTTGGTCAAAGTCGCAAAAGGCGCCGAATACGAGCCCGCGTTACTGTCGCTGCCCGTCGTCGAAACATAATATGATGAAGCAAACGCACTCGAAGCCAGCAGCCCGAGAGCCAACCATTTCACACCCATAATCCATCCTTTATTTTTCCAAAACCTCTAGGTAATATACGTTCAAAAAATGGAACGATTTTCTGCGTAAAGTTTTTATTAAAAAAGGAGACCCCGCAAAAGGTCTCCCGCTTGATTTTTTCAGAACGAAAAGTTCCACTTTTAATCAATCGTTTTCGGCAAATTCTTGAAACCGCTCCGCGCAAGCAAAATCAGAGCGGGCGTGTAAAAGTACCACACGAAGTTGTTCGCCACGGTCGCCACATGCTCCTGCACACTGTGATCCGCTCCCGTCATCAAGGAAATGCCGACGCACACGTCACAGCAAAAGAAAAGGATCATTCCCCGCTTAATAAAAAGCGCATTCCGCTTCGGAAAATAGCCGAGCTTCGGAGCCTTGCAAGCGACGATCAACGAGCAAATCAAAAAAGCGGCATAAGTCGCCACGATCGGCACAAGCGCCGGATTCGAAGTCAAAGGTTCTGCATTCACCGAATTTCCCAGTGTAAAAATCAGCGAGGCGTTCGAAACAAACATCACCCCGAACGGAATAAAAAGAATCCACGGAAAATGGTAGTCATGATCCCCCGTTCGACTGTGGCGGTAAATGAACATTCCCTGCACCACCATAAAAAAGCAAATGCCAAGAAGCGTGTAATCCGTACTGTGCTTAAAAAGAGCGCTCACATTGTGCAAAATCTTTAGGCAAAAGTCCGCACAGAGCGCCATCACAAATCCCACCTGCAAAAATCGACGATCCTGCCGGCAAACTTCCCGCGTTCCAATCGAAAGCGCTACGATCGTCACGATCAGCGTCACCGCAAACTTCGCGTAGTTCTGGTAATGGCTCGCCTCTTGCAAGCAAACTTCCACGGCGCCGCAATCTGCGAGGTACACATACCAATCCCGCACAAAGAATGTCACCATCAGGAATCCAAGAATCGCATACACGATTTTCATCCGAGTTGTCATCTTCATACCCCCTTTCCCAAAAATTATAGACAAATTTGTAGATGAGTTTGTTCTAAATCTAAATATCTTTTCCGCTTCTCGCAAGAAAAGCGAGAACAAGAAATGCCCCGGCGATGATTCCGATCAGAGGCATATCCTGCTGGGTTCGCAAAAAGACCTTCAAATACTTCACCATTTGCGACGTCAAAAACGCGTAGCCCGCACTGCATAAAACGACAAACAGCGCAAAACGCGCGAAAAACGGGATACTCTTCGTAATCTTCTTAAAGTACCCGTTGATTTTTCCGCCGTAAATAATCAAGAACGTCGCCACGAGTCCCACCGAAATGGAATCCATGTGCAGGCGCAAAAAATCCGCGAACTGGTGAATATAGGGTTGCATGCTTGGAATATAAGCCCGAGCCAACCTGGCCCGGACTTTTAAACTTAAATTTTCGAATACCGTTAAAGAACTGTTCCGGTTTCAGTGCAAGAGCCGTACTTTCCAATTCTGTAAATCTGGATGGAATTGGAATACGAATTAAAGTAGTAACGGCATTCACTTGCCGAATAATAGGTTCTGTCACATTCCACCTTTGTTTCGTCATTCGTATACTTGATGTGCAAAGCGGTTGCATTCTTCAGTGCGCTCGTTCTCGAGAAACTTGTCGTCGCATATTTCGATCGGCTCAAGCTAGAGAACGGAATATCGATCGTCTTGGGAGACGAACTGTAAGTGACCGGATAGTAGTACGAAAAATCCCCATCGCCCACTGCCGGGATTGCAACTTCAAACGATTTCGTCGATTCATAAGTAATGCAAATGCCCGTCCAGTCCGAGAGATCCACGCTTTCATTATCGCCATCCGTCGACCAGTTGAATCCAAAGCCCGCATAAGGATAAGGATCCGGAGCGTTGTAATAATACGAGCCGTCATAAGCGACATACCAGTTAATATATTCCAGCGTAATCGAAAGGTCGAGCGCCGTAGATCCAAAAATTCCTACCGCAGTCGAAATTCCGCCATCTGCCGCATCCAAATATTTGAACCACCAGCCCGAACTGTCTCCCGTTGCAGAGTTGCTGTCCAAGAAGTTGTATTCGTCAACCGTATTGAAGAACGTCCGAGCGCGAGATTTATAAGACGGTTCCCAAATAATGCCGTCCTTAAACGTCACCACCTTTTCCTTTGTCGCAGAAGCGGAAGAAAGTACAGCCACCGAACTCGACGAAACGTCACTCGAATTTTTAGAAGAAGACGACGTCACCGCAGATGCGCTGCTCGAAACATCTAATGTGCCATATTTTTTCCAGACATATTCCGCGTCGTCATAATTGTAAGGATCCGTAATATCCAAGACGCAAGCGTAAATGGAATTGTCTTTTTCCGAATAATAGGTCGCATCTTCATCGCCAAGGATCAATTCCGCCGTGCATGTCGGAGCATTCTGAATGTCATCAATCGTGGGGAACCAAAGCGTAAAGGACATGCCCGAGCTAGCATAACTTGCACAGATATAATCCTTATCTTTGGACTTCACAAAAATCTTGTCGCCAAGCGCATTGCCATTGCACTCGATTTCCATCAATGCGTCCAAATCATCGACTTCGGTCAAAGGCGCTTCTTCTGCAGAAGAACTGCTTTTTCCTAAAAGACCGCCGACAGAACTACTCGACGGTTTCGCCGCTTCATTCACCACATCGCAAGCAGCGTTCTGTGCTTCATAAATTTCTTCGAGAGAGCCTGCAAGGCCCACCTTCTGAACCACCGTGCACTGACCATTTTCATAAGTCGCCGTGAAGCCTTCTACAGAACCGTTCGCTTCGCAAACAGCCTTGGCAGTCACTTCGTCGCCCATGGCGGAATAATCCGAAATGGTCGTTTGGGACGCCATGTTGCCTTCCGTGTCAAACACGTAGACGGTCGTGACGGAAGCTCCGTCGATAGACGTTTTTACAGTCACCGCATTTGACGTCTTGCTCACAGAACACACATCGTTTTGTGTGCTTGGACCACTGCTGGAATCGCCTCCGCAGCCGAACACGGCTAGACCCGCCGCACAAGCAAGAGAAATCAATGGGAAGGGAATTCGAGTGTCGCGCATCATCGGCATTATATTTTCCTCATCGCTGATTTTTTGGGGACAAGAACGTTTCCTTAGTGAACGTAAATTTAGAAATACCTCCCCATTTTGCAACAAAATGTTCCGGTTTTTCCCCTCAAAAAAAATCCCCCGGAATTCTCCGGAGGATTTTCTCATTTTTCCGCGATTGTCATTGCGAGACGCAGATTGTCATCGTGAGGAACGAAGCAATCTGTTTGCTTTTTGTAATGGTTTGTATTATATTTGTATTATAAAGGAGGCGTCATGGCAACAACCGTTTTGCAAGTCCGCATGGACGAAGATCTAAAAAACGAAGCATCCGAATTGTTCGAGAAGCTTGGGCTAGATATTCCCACCGCGATTCGCATCTTCTTTAAGCGTGCCGTGACGGAGAAGGGAATTCCGTTCGAACTTCGTGAACCATCCGCAACTTATGATGCGGGAAGCATCCCCTCAGCAACAAACAGAAGAGCCGCTCTAGAAAGCCTTCAAAAATACCGAGGAAGAATTCCCGCCAACATGGATTACAAAAGAGAACTTGCCAAAGCCCGAAAGGAGAAGTACGGCAAATGAGGAACTTCCTTTTTATCCGTAGCAGAAATCAATCATGAAATGATCTGTTCCGCTCTAAATCGAAAGGAGTTTAACGATTTCGAAGATTGTCTGCAAGACGAATGCGCATCAGCTATCGGCGCCGACTTCATTGTGACCCAAAACATCAAAGACTACGCAAACAGCAGAGTTCCCGCAATTTCACCAGACGAATTCATACAAATGCTTTTTTAACTCCAACAAAAAAATCCCCCGGAATTCTCCGGAGGATTTTCTCATTTTTCTGCGATTGTCATCGCGAGACGCAGATTGTCATTGCGAGGAACGAAGCAATCTGTTTGCTTCAACCCTGCGGGTTTCGCAATGACACTCTCTGCCCAGTCATTCGCAAAGACCCTCTCAATTAGTAACGGTAGTGATCCGCCTTGTACGGGCCTTCCACCGGCACGCCGATGTAATCCGCCTGAGCCTGGGAGAGCTTCGTCAGGTGAACGCCGAGCTTTTCGAGGTGCAGGCGCGCCACCTTTTCGTCGAGGATCTTCGGGAGCGTGTACACGACGCCGGTTTCATACTTGAGACCGGAAACCGTCTTCTTGCCCGTTGCCGAAAGCCAGAGGTCCACCTGGGCAATCGTCTGGTTCGTGAAGCTTGCGCTCATCACAAAGCTCGGGTGACCGGTAGCGCAGCCGAGGTTCAGCAAGCGACCTTCCGCGAGAACGAGAATGCTGTGACCGTCCGGGAAAATCCATTCGTCATACTGCGGCTTGATTTCGTTGCGGACAATGCCCGGAATCTTCTTGAGGCCAGCCATATCGATTTCGTTATCGAAGTGACCGATGTTGCCGACAATCGCGCGATTCTTCATCTTGCTCATCTGGGCGGCAGAAATAATGCCCGTGTTACCGGTCGTCGTCACAAAGATATCTGCATAGCTCACGACTTCGTCGAGGGTCTTCACTTCATAACCTTCCATTGCAGCCTGGAGTGCGCAAATCGGGTCGATTTCGGTGATGATTACGCGAGCGCCCTGACCGCGCAGGGACTGGGCACAGCCCTTACCCACATCGCCGTAGCCGCAAACGACAGCGATCTTGCCAGCCATCATCACGTCCGTTGCACGGTTGATGCCGTCGATCAAGGAGTGACGGCAGCCGTAGAGGTTGTCGAACTTGGACTTCGTCACGGAATCGTTCACGTTGATCGCCGGGAACTTGAGACGCTTGGCCTGAGCCATCTGATAAAGACGATGCACGCCGGTCGTCGTTTCTTCGGAAACGCCCTTCAAAGTTTCACGAGCGCGGGTCCACTGCTTCGGATCCTTGTCGAACACCTTCTTGCAGGTTGCGAGGAAGGCGCCCCATTCTTCGGAGTCCTTTTCCGGGTTGAATTCCGGAACCTTGCCGGCATCTTCAAATTCTGCACCGCAGGTCACGAGCATCGTTGCATCGCCACCGTCGTCCACGATCAAGTCAGCGGTCTTGCCGTCCGGCCATACGAGAGCGCGAGCGGTATTTTCCCAATAGTCTTCGAGGGATTCACCCTTCCAAGCGAACACCGGAACGCCCTGCGGATTTTCAATCGTGCCCTTCTTGCCGACGACGACTGCCGCGGCAGCGTTATCCTGCGTACTGAAGATGTTGCAGGAGACCCAGCGAACGTCTGCGCCGAGGTCGACGAGAGTTTCGATAAGGATAGCGGTCTGCACCGTCATGTGGAGGCTGCCCATGATGCGAGCGCCAGCGAGCGGCTTCTTGCCTTCGTATTCCTTGCGAAGAGCCATGAGGCCCGGCATTTCTGTTTCGGCGAGGTCGAGTTCCTTACGGCCTTCGATAGCCAGGTTGATGTCCTTAATCTTATATTCCATATTATCCTCTTGGATGATTAGGTTTTATCTTTTATGCGTAAATATAAAAAAACGCATAAGTATTTTTCAATGCTTTCCGCAAAAAACACCCAGTTCCACACTTTTGTCGGTCTTTTTTCGATAAATCCACATTTTTAACAATTTATCCACAAGGAATCCACCCCGTTGTGCAGGAGAGAGGCGAACCTTTCCCTTGTGAAATTTCGAAATATTGTTATTTTTGGGACTCCAAAAAGTTTTTTCAATGGTAACGTGTTGTTACCTAAAGGTTTAGAACTATGAAAAGAACATTCCAGCCGCACAACCGCAAGCGTCACAATACTCATGGCTTCCGCGCTCGTATGGAAGATCGTTGGGGCCGCGCTGTTCTCAGCCGTCGCCGCGCCAAGGGTCGTAAGCGTCTCACGGTCAGCGATACCATCTATAAGAAGTAAGGCTAGGTATTCCCAGTCTCCGCTCTTTTAGACTCGAATCCGAGTCCGATTATCGACAAATCGCCCACCACGGAAAACGAGTTCATTCACCATCTTTGATGATGCAATGGATCGAAAGCCCGGATGGGGTTTGTCGTTTTTGTTTTTTGGCACGCAAAAAGAATGGCAGTGCCGTTTACAGGAACCGTTGTCGTCGTATTTTACGCCCGATCTTCTTCGAGAAGGCTCCTAGCGTTCCTGCGCCTGTTTGGGCTATGATCATCGTCAAAGACAAAGAAGGGGAAATGACTTCCGAGCGCATGCACCGCAGCGCCGAGAAGCTCTTTGAGAAAATGGGCTGGTTATGAACATCCAGCGTGCCCTGGAAGAAGCCCTGATCTTCCCCATTCGTATTTACCGAAAAGTTCACCCGTATTTTTTTCACGGTGTCTGCAGATTCACGCCGACGTGTTCTGAGTATGCAATCGAAGCAATTCGCGTACACGGAATCTTCAAAGGTTTCTATCTTGCAGTTTTTCGAGTGTTACGTTGCAATCCCTTCTGCCGGGGAGGTTACGACCCGGTACCGCCTAAGAAAGAAAAACTATGAAAATGAAACCCTCCACTCTCATCGGTCTCATCCTCCTCGTCGGTCTTTTCGTCTGGTCGATGACAATGTCCACCAGTCGCGCCGAAGAACAGGCTGCGGCCCAAAGAGCCAAGGCTGAAGCCTCCCAAACGGCAAAGGCTCGTTCCGGCTCCCTCCAGGTTCCAGAACTTACCACTTTCGATTCGACGAAGCTCGCCCCGGCAACGCTCGCACCGGCCGCAAACAAGCCGGCTGAAGTCGCCGTCGCCGATTCCGTCAAGGATTCGACCAAGGTCGCCGAAGCTCCGAAGCCGATCGAACGCCAAAAGGTGACGGTCGAAACCGATCACTTCACCGCGACCTTCGATAACCTCGGCGCAAAAATTTCGAGCATCATCGTGAAGGCTCTCCCGGATTCGGCAGGCGCCTATCCGGAAATCATCGCCGACACTTCCAAGGGCGCTCTCGGTCTCAAGATCGACGGCGTGGACCTTTCGAACCAGCTCTTTGCCCTGCCGGAAAATACTCCGGAAAAGATTCTCGTTGAAAGCGACAAGTCTTTGACCTTTACCTTTACCGATCCGAACGGCAACAAGGTCATCCGTATTTACAGCTTCACCAAGGAAGGCGTTTCGATTCAGCAGTCGGTGAAGTTCGAAGGATTCCGCCCGAATGATTACGAAATCATCTGGGACGGCGGTATGCAAGAAACCGAAGTTTTCCCGAAGGGTAAAAGCTTTGGCGGTGGCGCATACTTCTTTAGCGAAGTGATTTTCAACGACATGGTGAACGTGGAACGCGAAACGGTCCGCGAAAAAGAAAAGTTCAACGAAAAGGAAGGCAAGATTCTTTGGGCGGGTATGCGTCGTAAGTACGTCGCCGCCGTCATCAAGTATCCGGAAGCTTCCGAAGCTACTTTGACCGCTGAACATTTTGATACGAACCAAGAAAATTCGAAGGATCCGGGAACTTATCGCATTAAGCTTTCCGACTACATGCACGACAACGAAACGATCGACTTCGACTTCATGATTCTTCCGCTGAGCTGGAGCGAAATCAAGAGCTTCGACCTCGGATTCGAAAAGATTATCGTGAGCGGTTGGACCTGGTGCGGTGCAGACGTCTGGTTCGTCGCCATCTGCGGCTTCCTGCTCTGGCTTCTCAAGTTCTTCTACTCGATCATTCCGAACTACGGCGTGGGCATCATTCTTTTGACGATCGTCGTCCGTTCCATTACGACGCCGCTCACCTTGAAGCAGCTCCGTTCTACCCGCGGCATGAGCAAGCTCAAACCGCAGATCGACGAAATCAATGTGAAGTACCGTAGCGATCCGCAGAAGAAGCAGGCCGCCATCATGGAACTTTATGCAAAGAACGGTGTGAACCCGATGGCTTCTTGCACGGGCGGCTGCCTTCCGATGCTCATTCAGATGCCGGTGTTCTTCGGTCTCTTCATGGTCTTCGGTCGTGCGATTGAACTGCGCGGTCAGCCGTTCATGGGCTGGATTACCGACCTTTCCCGTTCCGACGTGATCTGGAACGGCATTACGATTCCGTTCGTGATGCCGGACGGTATTGCAATCCTCCCGATCATCATGGTGTTTACGACTTACTTCCAGACGAAGCAGTCCATGGCTTCGATGACGGATCCGGCCCAGCAGAAGATGATGGTCTGGATGATGCCGATCATGATGTTCCTCTTCAGCGCCGTGATGCCGTCGGGCCTTGTGCTCTACTGGATCGTTTCGAACCTCTGGGGCATTGGACAGTACGCTCTCGTGAACCGTTCCCGCCGTCTTGAAGAAGAACAGGGATCGACGAAGCTCAAGGGCAAAAAAGTCCAAGACGCCGTCATTGTGAAGAAGAAGTAATTCACGCGGACTTTTGAAAATCGGACTGGCAATTCGCCAGTCCTTTTTTTATTTATAAAGAAACATCCACCGGCGAGGATCCTATGAATTTGAACTGGAAAGAATCCGAAAATAAAATTTGGGCAGAAGACGAAAGCGGCAAGACTCTTGCCGTCATCGATTTTCCAAGCATCGGGGAGAACCTCGTCGAAATTACCCATACCGAAGTCGATCCTTCCTTGCGCGGTCAGGGCATTGCCGAAAAGCTCACCGTTTCTGCGGCAAAGAAGATTCAAGACAGCGGGCGCAAAGCGGTTCTCACCTGCTCTTACGCGATCCGCTGGTTCAGCCGTCATAAAGACTTCGAGGCGATTCTCGCCGATCCGCAGAAGGAAGCCGAAAAAGCGGCGAGCCTTTGCGGGCCCGCCTGTGGAATGAAACGTCCGAAATAATCGAAGATTGAAGAGGTCTTAAAGTTCCTTGCGACGCCACCGTGCACGGAAACGCTTTGCCCTGTGGAAAATCGGGGCCAAAAGATCTTCGCGCTTTGCATGGACGAGTCCAAGGAATAAATAGAACACGGAAAGCTGGAAAAGCTTGATCAGGTTCGGAGCGACTTCGTGGAAGTTCGCGCCCAAGTTCTGAATGCTGAGCCACGCCGGAATCGCATACGTCGACGGGATGAACGCCGCAATCATCTGAATCCAGCGCGGCATATTTCCCGATGGCCAGCTAAAGCCCGAAGCGAACACGACAAAAATCGGAACGCTCGCAAAAACGAACAGAGCCGTTTCGCGGTGCTTAAAGAACTGCGCCATCCACATGCCCATATTCACCGTCGCGCCAAAGAAGAAAAGGCCGAACAGGAACACGAGTCCGCTATCACCGCGATCCGGAAATCCAAAGACGTGATAGATCACATGCTTAAAGAAGAACAGGGCGAGCATGTAGTGCAAAATGAAAGTCAGCGAACGTCCAAAGTAGCGGATCAAAAGCGGAGCGCTTTCCGTTTCTTCGGCGCCCTTCAAAACTTTGAAGTGACGGTTTTTGCGCGGGCCGCCCATCACACCGACACCGACGAGCAGAGTCTGCTGCAAAATAATCATCAGCACGGCACTCACCGCGTAAATACCGTAGCCGCCCGAAGCGTTGAACATTCTAAAGAAGCGCGTCGGAACCGGATCGCGAATCGCCATCGCTTCGTTCAAGGAATGTCCCTGCATCACGATGCGTTTCACCTGTGTCGTCGCCCCGACCGTCATGGCAGCGGTCGTAAAAGCGGTCGCCACGTTTCCGTACAAAAGAATGAATCCCCCGTGGCAATAGACGCCCACAGACACATTCTGACCGTTGCGCAAATCCCTTTCAAGGCCTTCGGGAATCTTCATATAGCCGTAGATTTTTTCATCGGCAAGCGCTTTCTGCGCTTCGAGTTCATTCTCGTAAATCGCGACGATCGTATCTTCTTGCATCGCAGAAGCGGCACGGATAATTTGCCGAGACATCACGGAATGATCCAAATCCACAATCGCCGCCGGAGCCTTGTCCGCAATCTGGTTCTTGTACGGATACGGATAATAGAACGAATAGAAGATCACGCCAAAAACGACAACGAGCATCACGGCAGGGTCGATCAAGAGCGCCTTCCATTCGGTGAGCGCAACTCTAAAAAGCAGGTTGATCATGCGGAACATAATTCAGCCTCCTCTTTGCGCAAAGCCCTCGGCAAACGAATTCCCAGCGTAAGCATCGCCACGAGCGACCAGAACACAAAAAACACCGCGAGAACTTCAAACGACTCAAACGCGCGTTCGATTCCCAAGTGCCCAAAGAAGAATGCCGACTGGAGCTTCATCATCTGCGTAATCGGAAGGATAAACGTCCAGCAGCGAATCACAAAGGGCATCGCAAACACCGGGAACGTTTGACCGCAGAACGCAAAAGCAGGACCGCCGACAACCGCCGCCGCGCTCAACGCAATACGCATTTCGCCAACAATGCCCACAAAGGAAGCTCCCAGCGCAATGCACGTCGCCACCATCAAATAGCCACCGCCAAAAAGCACCACACGGTCAATCGGTTCAAGCGCGGGCATTCCCATGCGCACCAGCAAAAGGATGCTCGTCATTTCCGTTCCAAGCACAAAGACCGCGGGCAAAAGCCTTCCCATGTAAGCGGCAAACATCGAATTCCCCGCCGCCGAGAGCCAGGTTCCCACTTCCCTTTCGCGAATCGGGAACGCAAAAAAGTAGGCACCAAAAAGCATCGCAATCACATGGAAAAGTGCGATCACAAGACCGATGCCCAAAAAGTGCTCGTAATTCCCCGTCGGGTTTCCCACAATGTGAACTTCTACGCCGATCGGATTCTGAATCGTATTCTGAACGAGAACTGCGCCCTGCGTCGCCACGGCCACGCGGATATCGTTCGTGATCACTTTACTCGTCAAAAGAGACTGACCGTTTGTGTAAACGGTAACCGCAGGCGTTTCATAACGGATTGCCTTTTCTTCCAAGTCGTGCGGCACATAGACAAACGCAAGGATTTCCCCACTGCGCATCGCCGAAGAACATTCCGAAATGTCCTTGCAGCGCACGGTGATCGTCGCCGCCTTGGTCGTTTCAATCGCGCGTAAAATTCGCCCCTGAAGTTCTCCCCCGCCTTCCGCGACAACGCCCACCGGAAGGTTATACGGAGCCTCTGCCGAGAACATGGAAATAATCATCGTGCAGAGCGCGATCGGAAAAACGAATAGCAACAGGACCATCGGAAAGTCCTTTCGCACATACGCATTCCAAGCAACTGCCCAAATACTGCGGAGCAACTTACTTCTCCAGATTGCGCTTCCAAAGAACCGTCATGCCCGGGCGAAGTCCCTCTACCGGAGCCTGCGGGCGCAAGCGCACTTCGAACGTCTTCAAGTCAAAGCCACCGCTTTCCTTGCTGCTCTTCCAAATCGCATAATTGCCGGCGCTTGCAATGTAATAGACTTCCATCGGAACCGTCTTTTCGAGAGCCGGAACCTGGAGTTCAAAAACCTTGCCCTTCTGAATGTCCTTCAGTTCATCTTCGCGCACGTTGAAGACCGCCCAAGCGTCCTTCAAATCGGTAATCGCAACGACCGGCATACCTGCGCCCACAACTTCACCTTCTTCCGAAATCTTGAGTGTGACTTCACCCGTAATCGGCGCGACGATGCGCGTTTCATCGAGGTAAGCCTTGACTTCTGCCTTGGCACCGTCTGCCTGCAAAACGAGAGCGTTTGCAGCCGCCTTGTCTTCTTCACGGGCACCGTTTACCGCCTGCGTGTACTGCGCCTTGGCCGCTTCCACCTGAGCGTTTGCCGCGTTCATCTGGGTTTCCGCTTCGTCGCGTTTCTGCACCGGAATCACGCCTTCGTCATAGAGCTTTTGCACACGTTCGTAAGTCGTCTTGGCGAGGTTAGCGGCCTGTTCTGCGCGAGAAAGCACAGCCTTTGCGGCATCGATCTGTTCCGAGCGAGCCCCGTTTTTAGCCTTCTTCGCCTGGGCCTTAGCCGCCTTGTAAGCGCCTTCCGCCTGAATCTTCTTGGCTTCGACTTCCGGGCTCGAAATTTCGGCGATGATATCGCCCTTCTTCACGGCATCGCCTTCATGCACCACAATCGAACTGATGCGGCCCGGGAGCTTTCCCGCGACCATCACACGACGGGCTTCTACCTGACCCTGCAAATATTCCTGCTGCGGAGTCAGTGCAAAATTACGAATCGTAAGGAACGCCGCCACGAGCAGCGTCACAATCATCAACAACGTCAAAATAGCTGGGATCTTTTTCATTTTCCACTCTCCAGATAATCTTGAATCTTTTCCACCTGGCCACTGGTTTCAAGAAGCCCAGCCAAAGCCATCGTTGCATCAAAATTTGCCTTGAGCATCGCAATGCGAAGACGTTCCAAAGAAAGCTGCGCATCGACCACGTCCAAACTCGTTCCCATGCCGGCGTTAAACGCCTTCTGCTGATCTTCCAAGGATTCCTTGGCGAGCTCTTCCGTTTTCTTTAACGATTCAAGACGTCCCTTCGCATGCTGGTATTCGCGGTAGCGTTTTTCGAC
>JAILDK010000105.1 GCA_024689485.1 Fibrobacter sp. | reverse complement strand
AAGAACGCGGGCGACATTCCGAAGTATTACATCTCTTCGGGCGATTCGAACATCTTTGCCGTGGACGCTTCGACGGGAAAGATTACCCTGAAGAAAAAAGTCCTCGATTATGAATCGAAGGATACGACTTATACGCTCTATATTTATGCGACGGACGGACTGTTGAATTCGGATCCTGTGCCGGTGACGATCCATGTGAAGGATGTGAACGAAAAGCCGAGCCTTTCGGATACGACCTTTACCGTGGCAGAAGACGCTGCGATCGGCGATACCGTGGGAACTCTCGAAGCGTTCGACCCGGATTCGTTGAACGTGGCCTTCTCGACGATCACCTACAAGATTATTTCGGCGACGGTCTCGGATTACTTTAAGATTGATTCCAAGACGGGCGTGATTACGGTAGCCAAGTCTTTGGACTACGAAAAGAACCCGACGTACATTTTGACGGTCCAGGCTTCGGACGGCACTTATGCGGATACGGCAACGGTGACAATCCAACTTTCGGATGTGAATGAAGCTCCGATTGCGGAAGAAACCGTAGTGACGGTGAAAGAAGAATGTGTCGGTTGCGCTGTCTCGAAGAAGGTGACCGCCAGCGATCCGGAAGATGATCCGCTTACATACAAGATCATTTCGGATACGAGCAACGTCTTTATGATCGATTCGACGACGGGCATTATCTCGCTCCGCGACGGCGAACGTCTGGATTACGAAAAGGATTCCGTGTACACGGTGACGGTCACGGTGACGGACCCGGATGGCCTTTCGGATACGACGACGGTCACGATCAAGGTGATTAACGTCGTGGAAGATGTGGAAATTATCCATGCGGAATCGGGAGATTCTTCTTGGACCGATCCGGATACGATTTACACGAACGATCCGAGCGTTTACATCAAATGGACAACGCCGGACGGTGAAAAGGATAGCACGGTTGTAGTGAAGGAAGGAAAGAATACCATCACGGTGAAGTACCAGGATGGTTCGGACTACATCGTGATTTACCTCAGCACGAAGATTCCGGTGGTGACGATTTCTGCTTCGAACGATACTTCGGGACGTCCGAGCGGTGTGACGATCGTGGAACAGAAGGATGCGGATGATCCGGCAAGCTATGTCCGTTCCGATACGACGATTGTGACGGTGACTGTGGTGGATTCCTCGGGCGAAAAGACGGAGACCGCGAAGACGAGCTTCAAGGTGATTCTGGATACGGCAAGCGTTTCTTCGTCGAACATCAAGAAGGCGGAACAGACGATCGGCAAGGTGAACCTGAAGGATGAAAGCGATCTTTCTTCGAGCGTATCTGTGACGCATACGGTGATCGGCGAAAACCTGATCCAGGTCAGCTATTACGATACGACTTCGGCGGGAACCGTGGTGAAGGTCTCTTACTATACCGATTCCAACGGCAAACGTTTAACCGATTCGAACGGCGAAGAATACTATGAAGTTTCGACGACGTACACGGATGCGGACGGTAAGGTGGTAACGCTCGCCTATACGATCGATGCAACAGGAACGGTGAAAACCGATTCCGAAGGCAATACGCTTTATGAAGTCAGCTATACCTACGAAGCGAAGAGCTCGGACGGCAAGACGACTTACGACGTGAACGTTTCGTACACGATCAACTCGAAGGGTACGAAGACGAAGGATGAAGACGGTAACCTGATCTATGAAGTCAGTTACACCTACACCGACGTTTACGGCAACTCGGCGACGGCAACGGCGACGGTCATTGTCGACACGATTCTTCCGAAGGTGAAAATCATTACCCCGGAAGACTCTGCAGTCGTGAGCAACGTTTCGATCGAAGTCAAGTGGACTGTCGATGGCATTGAACAGGATACTTTGAATTACCAAGGCTTGAACGACGGCAAGAACCTGATCATTCGTACCTACCGCGACAAGGCGGGTAACGAAGCTTCGGATACGGTCGTGGTGATTCTCAAGGCGGGTAAGCTGATCACGGTGGATATGGAAGAAACCCTCGTTTCTTCGGATCCGAAGACCGTCGATAAGTTTACCTCCGTTTCGAATAGCGAACCGGGTACGACTTATGCCTTGAGCGTGGTGAACGCGAAGACGGGTAAGGAAGAAGAAACCCAGGCGGGATCTTCGAGCGGCGTTTCGGAAGGAACGGGCGAAGAACCATATACGGGCCTCACGGGAGAACATCTCGGCGCAACGCTCAGCATTACGGCCCAGGCTCCGGCAATCGATGAAACGGGAACGCTCTCGACCTTGGAAAGCATCGTCGAAAACGGTTACGTCGCGCTCGACAGCGGTGGCGGTTGGGACCGTACCACGACGACCGTCGAAGACTACGTGGAAAATTACTGCTCGACGGAATTCCAGAAGGCGTATGATTCCATTGGAACGGCGGCAAGCCTTTACACGACGACGATCAAGCTGAGGATCTGGCTCTTCTCCACGATCGGCGATTACGTGGCCGATTACAGCTTCTCGCAGGACATCACCCCGGATTACGTTGACAAGAGTGGCGCGATTCAGCTCTACTTTGAAATGAAACCGGATGCGGAAGGTTACCTGAAGAATGCAGAAGGGCGTAAGCTCGGCACGGGCGCCTACATCTTCACCTCGGACGTGAAGATCCGCTCGGTGCTCCAGTGCGAACTTCCGGACCACAAGAAGGGTTACATTCGCAAGGATAACGACCGTATCCTCACCAAGTGGGGCTACCGCCGTCCGAAGAATTAAGCTTTCTTCAAATCTTTAAATCATGCGGCAGATTTCCTGAACGAAAATCTGCCCATATTTTTTGCATTTAAAAGCGCCGATGCCCGGGATTTCGGCAAAGTCTTCGAGGCAAGTCGGCTTTTGTGCGACGATTTCTGTGAGGACCTTGTCGTTGAAGATGACGTAAGCGGGAACGTTTTCTTTTTTGGCGATTTCCATGCGCAGGTGACGCAGAGCCTGGAACAGAACGTCGTCATCGTTCGTGGCGAGCTTCGGCGTGCGCAGGGACTTGGACGGGGAATCTTCCGTTTCGCGGACTAGCGCAAGTTCGAGCTTCTTTTCGCCGCGCAGAACTTCCCAGCCGTAAGGCGTAATGGAAAGGTGCTGGTCCTGGGCGTAACTCTTTTCGACGGCTCCCAGGTGAACGAGCTGCATCAGGTAGGCGTTCCATTTGGCGGGCGGTGTCGTTTTGCCGACTCCGTAAGTTTTGAGCTCGTCGTAATGCTTTTCCAAAAGTTCAGCGGAGCGGTTTCCGCGAAGAATGTCCACGATCATTTGGCTGTTTTCGATTTGCCGCGTGCGCACAATCGCGGAAAGCGCCTTTTGCGCAAGGATCGTGCCGTCAAAGCGTTGCGGGGGATTCTTGCAAATGTCGCAGTTGCCGCAGTCGTGATCGAAGGTTTCGCCGAAGTAGCTTAAAAGAATGCGGCGCCTGCAAATGGGGCTTGTCGCGTAATGTTCAATGCGGTGAAGCTTTTCAATCTGCAAATCTTTTTCGCCGCTTTCCTCGGCAAATTTGGCGAGCTGCACCATGTCGCTGTCGGAATAAAAAAGGAGCGTGTCGGAGGGAAGTCCGTCGCGGCCCGCACGCCCGATTTCCTGGTAATAGCCTTCCATGTTTTTGGGCGTGTTGTAATGGATCACAAAGCGGATGTCGGGCTTGTCGATGCCCATGCCGAAGGCGGTCGTGGCGCAGATGACCTGGGTGCGGTCATTCAAAAAATCTTCCTGGATTTCGATGCGTTCTGCGGTTTCGAGGCCCGCGTGGTAAGCCTGTGCCGGAATTCCGCGGTTGCGCAGTTCCGTGGCGACCGTTTCCGTGCTGCGGCGCGAAAGACAGTAGACGATGCCGCTTTGATGCTTGTGCTTGCCGATGAACTTTTCGATTTCGTCGAGCTTTTCGCGTTTGCGGTAATTCAGTTTGACGGTAAGGCTCAGGTTCGGGCGGTCGAAACTCGAAAGGACGATGTTCTCCGGGGAAATTTCGAGCTGCGTCTGGATGTCTTTACGGGTGACCGAGTCCGCGGTGGCTGTGAGCGCGATCAGCGGTGTCTTGGGGAAACGTTCTCGCAGCGCATGGAGCTGTGCGTATTCGGGGCGAAAATCGTGGCCCCACTGCGAAATGCAATGCGCTTCATCGACCGCGAATAAAGAAATTTCCATCCGCGAAAGAAGATGGTCCAGCTCAAACTGGATGCGCTCCGGGGAAAGGTACAAGAGCTTCAGTTCACCGCGGATCGCTTTCTGCCGAATTTCCAAAGCCTCTTCCTTGGAAACCTGACTGTTGAGGGCGGCGGCTGCCACACCGTTTTCGCAAAGGTTGTCCACCTGGTCCTTCATCAGCGCAAGCAGCGGGGAAACGACCACGCACGTTCCCGGAAGTACCAGGGCAGGAATCTGGTAACAGATAGACTTTCCGCCGCCCGTCGGGAGAAGTGCGAGCGTATCCTTGCCTGCAAAAAGATTCTTTAAGACGGCCTCTTGCGCCGGGCGAAAGGTCTTAAATCCAAAGGTTTCTTTTAGCAGCTGGGAAGCAAATTCAAAAAGTCGTTCCGATTCCATGGGAGCCCAAAGATAGAAAAGTGTACAAAAAAAGCCGCCTTAAATATAAGACGGCTCATTGACAAGAAATGTCTAATTAGTGAAGCTGTGCAGTGAGCAGCTTGTTGATCGCCTGCACGTATTCACCCGGATTTTCGAGCTGGGAACCTTCGGCGAGAACGGCCTGACCGTAGAGAGCCTTCGGCCAATCTTCGAGGGATTCCTTCTTCGCAATCTTTTCCTTGAGCATCTTGCAAATCGGATGGTTCGGGTTGATTTCCAAAATGCGCTTGGACTTGGTCACGCTCTGACCCATGGCAGACATCATGCGTTCCATGTGGCGGCTCATAGCGGCTTCGTCGGTGACGAGGCAGCACGGGCTGTCCTTCAAACGGCTCGAAACGCGGACTTCCTTGATGGTGGCGTCGAGAGTCTTCTGAAGGTCGGAGCAAAGATCCTTGTATTCGGTCTTGGAAGCTTCTTCCGCCTTCTTTTCTTCTTCGGTCTTTTCAAAGTCCACATCGCCGCGGCTGACGTCGTGGAACTTCTTGCCGTCGAATTCCTGGAGAGAATTCATCATGAATTCGTCGATCGGATCGGAAAGGAGAAGGACTTCGTAGTTCTTGTTCTTGTAAGCTTCGAGGATCGGGCTTGCGGCAATCGAATCCTTGTTTTCGCCGATGAGGTAGTAGATTTCCTTCTGGTCGGCAGGCATGTTCTTCACATATTCTTCGAGGCTCGTGAACTTGTCGGCGGACTTCGTGGACTTGAAGAGCGTAAGCTTCTTCAGTTCATCGAGATGTTCCCAGTTCATGTAGAAGCCTTCCTTGAGAACCATGCCGAGTTCCTTCCACCAGGCTTCGTACTTTTCGCGGTCCTTGTTCTTGATTTCGGCGAGCTTGTCGAGAACATCTTTGATGACGCGCTTGCGGATCGTGGTGATGATCTTGTTCGACTGGAGAATTTCACGGGAGACGTTCAACGGCAGGTCTTCGCTGTCGACGACGCCGCGCACAAAGCGGAGCCACGGCGGAAGCAGATCCTTGCAGTCGTCCATGATGAAGACTTTCTTCACGTAGAGCTTTAAGCCGTTGATGCGGTCGTTCTGCCAAATGTTGAACGGAGCCTTGGACGGAATGTAGGTCAAGGTCCAGAATTCCTGGGAGCCTTCGGCGTGGGAATGCTTCCAGGCGAGAGGTTCGCCGCCTTCGTGTGCGACGGTGGAATAGAATTCCTTGTATTGTTCTTCCTTGATTTCGTTTGCGCTCTGGCGCCAAAGAGCCTGCTTGTCGTTCAAGCGGGTCGGTTCCTTGGTTTCCATTTCGCCCTTGTCGTTCTTCGTCGGTTCGTGGTGCAGGTAGATGCCGTAAGAAACGAATTCGCTGTACTTGCGGACGATGGATTCGACGCCCCATTCGGAGGTGAAGTCCTGGAAGTCTTCGCCATCCTTGAGATAAAGGGTGATCTTGGTACCGACATCCTGCTTTGGCATATCGGAAATTTCGTAGGAACCCGTACCGTCGGAGCTCCAGAGGTAGCCGGATTCTTCACCGGCCTTGCGGGAGAGCACTTCGACCTTGTTCGCGACCATGAAGGCGGAATAGAAGCCCACGCCGAACTGACCGATCAGATCCACGCTCGACTTGTCGGAATCCTTGAGGCTTTGCACAAAGTGCTTGGTGCCGCTGCGGGCGATGGTGCCGAGGCAGCTCACGAGATCTTCCTTGTTCATACCGATACCGTTATCTTCGACGACGAGGGTCTTGTTCGTCGAATTCACGGAAAGGTCAATCTTGAGCTGGGTGCCTTCCGGCAAAAGCTTTGCATCGGAAAGGGAAAGGAAACGGCGCTTGTCGAGGGCGTCAGCCGCGTTCGAAATCAATTCGCGGAGAAAAATTTCCTTGTTGCTGTACAAGGAATGGATCATCAAATGCAGAAGATCCTGAACTTCAGTTTGGAATTCTTTCTTTTCAGTTGCCATGGTTATCTCCATTAAATCAAAGCGTTTCAAAATGAAACAGTCCGTGTTTCAAAAAGAGAAACTGGGAAATCGCGAATGCCTTTTTACGGACCTTTTCGCGAATTTCACCCAGGACTGCTCAAAATCCACACCTATAAATGCAAGAATCGTGCCAACACTCTGAAAATAGTTATAAGGTATAAAGTACAAGTTATTAGTTCTGAGTAACACACACCAACTAATAACTTATAATCAATAACTTATAACTCAGACTTAAATTCCAATTTTCACCACGATTCCATTTTCGAAGAAGCTCGGGGTTGCTCCCATTCGCCACAGGGAAGACTTGTACGCAAACTGATTCGGGCGAGCCTTGCGGAGGATTTCTGCACCGGTGGCACGGATGTAGCCCGCTTTGCATTTGCCAGGAATTCCCTTGAGAATCGAATCCACGCTGTCGATCGATACGCTGATCGCGTTGTGGTCGTGCGGATTGTACGGTTCCGCTTGCACAGTGGACTTGAGCGATGCGTAAAGTTCCTGATGCTTTTTGCCCGCAGCCAGAGGATTATCGACCAGGTGCATCCAGGCGGCTTTATCCGAAAGCGCTTCGATGCGGCTTACGCCTTCGACCCACGGATGGCAAGAGCTTCCGACGAGTCCGATGGTGAATTCAAAAGACTTCTTTTGCTTGAAGTAGCGGATGAACATTTCCTTGGCGGATTCCTTTTCCGGTTCGGGCTGTAAAGCGTCCCGGGCGGCGGCAAAAAGGATTGCGGTCGTATCCGTTTCGCCTAGTGTAATCGGCTTGTTCTTCTTGTAAATTTCGGGGAAGTTTTCTTCTCCGCGGAACGTGCCGTAAACCCAGGCGAAGAGAGCCTCCGCTGCAACGGGCTTGATCACATGCAGAAGAATCGGAATAAAGCTTGAGAAAACAGTTTCCCTGCGGTGCAAAAGCTCAGCAATGAGCAATGCATCCTTTGCTTCGACTGCCAACAGGATCGCTCCGATATGCGCCAAAAAAGAATATTGATTGGCGTCGAAATCTTCGACGTTTTCTGGAATGTAAACCGTGATATTTGCCAAAAGTTCCTGGGACAGATAGGTGTACCAGCTCGGCGTAAAATAACGGCTGCTTTCAAGAACCTGCATGGAAGAAAGATCCGCGGATTCCACCTTCCCTGCGTAATCCATCATACCGGTTTCGCTGCGCGTAAAAGCGAAAAGCGATTTTCCCGTTTCTTTTTCGATCTGTACAAAAAAAGTATCTCGAGTCATAACAGCCTCCTTGGCTTCGGTTATACTCTAAAGATACTTTTAAGCTTTGACAGATTTTGTCAAAAGAATTTGGATTAGATAAAGATCAATCCGAGGATGCCGACCGCCCAAACGTACCAGGCGAAGTGCTGGAATTTACCCTTCTGCAAGAAGCTCATGAGCCACTTGAGGGCGATCACGCCAAAGACGAATGAAACGAGCATGCCCACCAGAAGTTCCGGCGTAAAGCTTCCCGCATCTGCGCACTTCAAAGCCTTTTCCGGGTCAAGGAGTGCCGCTTCCGGGGTCAGGCTCTGGCATTTGAACCATTTGATCGCATCCAGGAGCGCTGCACCGCCCACGGCAGGAATGCTCATGAGGAAGCTGAATTCGCCCGCATACTTGCGGTTCACACCCATGAACATCATCGCGCTGATCGTGGAACCGCTGCGGCTAATGCCTGGAATGCAAGCGATTCCTTGCACCGTACCGGTAAGCAGGGCGCGCCACCAGTTCATTTTGACGCCTTCATTTTCCGGATGCTTGGCACCTGTCTTTCCCCACTGGGAAGTAAAGAGCAAAAGGCCGGTGAAAAGTTCGGCGACGCAGACGGCGCGCGGATTTTCGAAGAGGCCTTCGAGAGCGTCCTTAAAGCCGAGGCCGATCAGGGCTGTCGGAATGCTCGCGAGAATAATGTATCCCGCTTCGCGGAGCTGTTCCGGATTACGGCGAAGGCAACCGACGAGGATGTCGGTGATCTTCTTATGAAAGACGACAAAGATCGAAAGGAGAGTTCCGGCGTGAAGCATCACGTCAAAGAACATTCCCGCTTCTTTCATGTTCAAGAGTTCATGACCGAGAACGAGATGCCCCGAACTCGAAATAGGAAGAAATTCTGCAAGGCCTTGAAGAAGACCCAAAATGATAGATTCGATCATAGTGGCGTAAAGTTAAATAATTTGATTTTACTATTTTGTAGGCGTATGAAAAATCTTCGTGGAATTTTGCTTCTTCTTTGCGCTTCTTCGATTGCCTTTGCAGCGGAAGATCCGCGTTTTGAACAGGGTGCCCGTTTTGAAGCGGCTGGAAAATATGAAAATGCGCTCGGCGAATATCGCTCGATTCTCGCTTCCGATCCGCACAATGCAAACGCTTTTTACGCAGCGGGTTCTGTCCGCCTTAAAATGAAGGATTACAAGGGCGCCATCGCGAACTTCCAGCTCGCCTACAAGTACGCTCCCAAAATGACGGAAGCCTACGAAGGCTCGGCGACCGCTTATGAAAAGCTCGGCGATAAAAAGTCCGCCGCCGCAGAACGCGCGAAGAATCCGTCTTCCAAGGCTCCGAAGGCCGAAGCTCCCAAAACAGAAGCCAAGGCAGAAGTGAAAGCCGAAGTGAAAACGGAAAAGACGGCAAAGTCCGACTCGAAGTTCTCCTACAGCTCCGCCGCATTCCTCAAGGCAAAGCAAGCCTTTAACGCGAAGGAATACAAGACTGCTTGTTCCGCTGCCCGTGAAGTTCTTTTGCAGGAACCGGGCAACCCGGGCGCTTACTACTACGCAGGCGCGGGTCGTTATGAACTCGGCGAAATGGACAAGGCGGAATACAACTTGAAGCGTGCGTTCGACTATCCGGAACTCGGCTACAATGCGCACTACTACCTCTCGCTCATTTACAAGAAGCAGGGCAAGAAGAATTTGGAAAAGGCGGAACTCGAAGCCTACATCCAGTATTCGAAAAACGAAGCCGCAGTCGCCAGCGCCAAGGCTCGCATTGCAGAACTTTCCCCGGCAGAATCGAAGACCGCCGAAGCAAAACCGGCTGAAACAAAGCCTATCGAAGCTGAACCGGCCAATGTAAAGCCTGTGGAAGCTCTGCCTGCTGAAGTCAAACCGGTCGAAACGAAGACGGAAGAAGTGAAACCCGTCGAAACCGCAGCGCCTGTGGAAACGGCACCGGTCGAAGCTCCGAAGCCTGTAAAACAGCGCAAGCTCGCCGATGCGTCGATCGAACAGGCGAATGACGCTTACGTTCAAGGCGATTACGTTTCGGCTCTCGCCCAGTACCAGGCTTTGCAGAAAAAGTTCCGCGACGAAGATACCAAGGCGTATCTTTTGTTCCAGATCGGTAACGTTTACCGCTGCCGCAGAGACTACCGTTCTGCAGTCGCCAAGTACCGCGAAGCTGTGGAATATTATCCGAATTCGGAATGGGCGAACGAAGCGCAACGCGCTTGGGAAGACGCCGTCTGGCAAGAAAAGAACGCGGACGCATTGCCGCGTCATTAATCCAAGCGCTTGAAATAAAGCGCTTTAATCCGCTTGAAGCAGAAGACCTTTTAAGTATTGACCTTCCGGGAAGCTCGTCTTCACCGGATGATCCGAAGGCTGTCCAAAGCGTTCAATGATCTGAACGTCACGGTGCGCGTCGATAGCCGCATCGGCGACGATCTTTTGGAACAGATTCATTTCCATGAGGCCGGAGCAGCTGAACGTGGCGAGCATGCCGTGCGGCGCAAGAAGCTTTAACGCGAGAAGGTTGATGTCCTTGTAACCGCGGGCGCCTTTTTCCAAATGGGATTTGCTTTCGATGAACTTCGGCGGATCGAGGACGATCAGGTCGAAGGTCTTGCGGCTGTCGCGGCACTTGCGCAGGTAAGCGAAAACGTCTGCTTCCACGAGTTCCACGTTTGCCTTGTCAAAGCCGTTCTTTTGAATGAGGCCGTCTGCAATCGCAAGGGCGTCTTTCGAAACGTCGACTTCGGTCACGAGCTTTGCACCGTTCTGCAGGGCGAATAGTCCAAAGCCTCCCGTATAAGAGAAGCAGTTCAGAACATGCTTGCCCTTTGCATATTTGCCCACGTTAAAACGGGCGTCGCGCTGGTCCAAGTAGTAACCGGTCTTGTGACCGTTCCAAACATCCACGTCGAACTTGATGCCGTTTTCGATCATCTCGACCGGAGTCTTCGGCACGTCGCCATAGACGGCTTCCTTGCGAAGGGGAAGTCCTTCTTTGACGCGCACTTCGGAATCGCAACGTTCAAGGATGCCGCGCGGGTGAACCTTTTCCGCGAGCAGTTCGTAGATCGTCTTGCGGAAACGTTCCGCGCCGACGGAAAGAATTTCAATCGAAAGGATGTCCGCGTACTTGTCGACGATGCAGCCCGGAATGCCGTCGTTTTCCGCATGGATCAGACGGAACGCGGACTTCGGATCGTGTACGTCAAAGCCTCGGCTTAAACGGTTGTCGATCGCGCGGTCGATGACCTTTGAAAAAAATTCTCGGTCGATGGCGGTGCGTTCCTTGAAGGTCCACAGGCGGCAGCGGATCTGAGACTCCGAAGAGTAGGCGGCAAGGCCCAAAAATTCCCCGTGTGCAGAACGGACTTCTACCGTATCGCCGGCTTTCGGTTCACCGACAACATGGTGAATCGCACCGCTAAAAATCCACGGATGATTTCGGCTGGCGGACTTTTCTTTGCCCGCGTTCAAAACGACGACAGGGAATTCGGACTTGGCCATTAAAGAGATTCCTGGAACTGATGGAAGCTATCGAGAAGTTCCTTGTAGGAGTTCGCGTGGGCGAGCTGCGGGAATTTGTCGGTCACGTTCTGCGGTGCAAACAGGAAGGATCCCTTGTCTGCGGCAAGGAGCATGCCCGTATCGTTGAAGGAGTCGCCTGCGGAGAAGACCTTGAAGTTCAAAGTCTTGAGCATTTCCACGGTCTTTCTCTTCTGGTCCTGCAAGCGCAGGTGGTAGTCCACGATCTTGTCGTCTTTCACGATCAAGTTGTGGCAGAAGATCGAAGGCATGTTCATCTTTTTGATGAGCGGGTAGGCGAATTCTTGGAACGTATCGCTCAGAATGATCACCTGGGCTTCGTCGCGGAGGGTGTTCAAAAAGTCCATGGCGCCGTCGAGCAGCGGAAGGCTTCCGATCACTTCCTGGATGTCGGAAAGCTTCAGGTTTTCTCTTTCGAGAATCTTCAGGCGGCCGCGCATCAGTTCGTCGTAATCCTGAATGTCACGCGTGGTCAGGCGAAGTTCTGCGATGCCCGTCTTTTCCGCGACGGCGATCCAAATTTCTGGGGTCAGAACCCCTTCCATGTCGAGAGTGACAATGCATTGTTTTGTGAACATAGCGCTACTACTTCTTCAGACGGTCGTTCAAGATGTCTTGAATTTCGTCCGGGGTGATGATGTATTTGTTGCGGCAGAATTCGCACACGAGTTCGAGATCCTTGCCGTCATGAATTAAATCTTCGAGATCTTCCGTCGGAATCGTGGCGAGGGTCGAAAGGGTTCGGACCTTGCTGCACGGGCAATAGGCGTGCGGAGCGATTTCGCGGACAATGGTCGTCGGATAGTCGCCGGAGATGGCGTCCATCAGGGCGTTTAGGTTAAAGCTCTTGCCGTCGTAGAATTCCGAGAAGGCCGGAAGCTTTGCCACCTGGGCTTCGAGGAGCGTGAGCTCGTCCGGAGCGATATCGGCAAACGGTTCCAAGTAAAAGCCCACGGCGTAGTCGAGCTTCTTCGGATTGTCCTTGTTCAAACGGGCTTCGATGCCGACAGCGGAACGGGTCTGCGCCGACTGCAGCATGAACACGGAAAGGTTTCTGCCCATGCTTTCGGAAACGGCTTCGATAATGCTCTGGTTCACGCGCTTGCCGCGTTCGTCGAGAGTCACCGCTTCAAAGCGCTGCGGGGAGAGCGCCGGTTCAAACTTCTTGTTGTTCTGGATTTCTTCCTGCGGAATCATGGCGCGGACAAGACCCTGTGGGGTGGAATCCGCTTCCGCGAAAGTGATGTCGCCGTCAAAGGTCACCTTGACGCAGACCGTGCCCATGAACTTGAGGCTCGACGAAAGGAAGAGCGAAGCGATGGAGGTTTCGGCAAGGAGCTTGAGGGCTTCGGAAGAGGCGTTGTGCATCACGCCGATTTCTTCCGCAGTGCGGGTGATGTCGGCGAGGACAAGGCGGAATGGAACATGAGAGCCGGTGGCTCGAATTAAGCGGTCTTTCTGAACGTTTTCCATGCCGCCAAATATAGAAATTCTTGGTCTAGTCCTTGTTGTAGGATTTGAACCATTCGGCGAAACGAGCGATGCCCGTGTCGAGGTCAATCGAAGGCTTGTAACCGATGTCCTTTTCCAAGGCTTCCGTATCGGCCCAGGTGATTTCTACGTCGCCCGGCTGCATCGGCATCATGATCTTTTCGGCGACCTTTCCGAAGTTCTTTTCGAGGGTCGCGATAAAGTCCATAAGCTTGATCGGCTGGCCGCGTCCGATGTTGTACAAGCGGTTCAGCGGTTCGCTCTTTTCTGCACCGTTGTAAGCGATGCGGCGAATGCCTTCCACGATGTCGTCGATGTAGGTGAAGTCGCGCATCATCTTGCCGTTGTTAAAGACCTTGATCGGCTTGTCGTGCGTGATCGCGTTTGCAAAAAGCCACGGCGACATGTCGGGGCGGCCCCACGGTCCGTACACGGTAAAGAAGCGAAGCCCGGTCAGGTTCAGCTGGAACAGGTGATGGTAGGTTTCCGCCATCAGCTCGTTAGACCGCTTGGTCGCAGCGTAAAGGCTCGAAGGTTTTTCCACGCGGTCCGTGGTGCGGAACGGCGTCTCGGTGTTTCGACCGTACACGCTCGAAGAAGAGGCGTACACCAAATGCTTGGGCGGGTAAGCTCTTGCGCATTCGAGAATGTTCAAAAAGCCCGTGATGTTCGAATCCACATAGCTCTGCGGATTAATCAAACTGTAACGCACACCGGCCTGGGCGGCGAGGTTTACCACGATGTCAAAAGAATTTTCTTTGAAGAGGGCAAGGAGAGTTTCCTTGTCGGCCAAGGAACATTCCACAAAGCGGAAGTGATCCTTTGGAATGCGGGCTAAACGATCGTGCTTGAGCTGGGGCGTGTAATAATCGTTCAGATTGTCGATGCCGACCACTTCGTGGCCGTCTTTCAAAAAAGCGAGAGAGGTTTCACAACCGATAAAACCTGCAGCCCCTGTCACAAGAATTTTCATAATTAGAATCCGATTCCAATAGAAACAAACGGAGAAGACATCAGGTCGAAGTCCGCCATGAATTCATAGTCGTCGTCTTCCCAATGGTCCGAATGGTAGGTGTGCCAATAAACGTGTGTCGAACGGAATCCGCCGAGAATAAAGATGTGGCGGATGTTCAGCTGAACCCCGATGCCGCGGACGTAGCCGTACAGCGGGGAACTCATGTAATAATCGTCGATCAGGTTCAAACCGCCCATGAGGCCGGCAAAACCGAGGGCGCGTAACTGGTAATTTTTAGCGGTCAGGAACGAAAAACCGATTTCGGCACCGAGCTGCAAGAAAATATTGTGGGAGGTCATCGTTTCTTCGTCGGCGGATTTATCGCGCGGCGTGTAGTCGATGCTCGCTTGGCGGTAGCCGAGAAGCCCGAAGAACGAGATCCATTCGTTGTAGCTGTACTGACCGTTTACGCCGAACATGTGCGAAACTTCTATGTCGACGTTGTAACGCTTGCCGTTGCGGGACATGTTCGTTTCGAGATTTCGGGAGGACAATTCGCTGAATTCATAGACAAGAGCGAGGCTCAAGGGGTGTTTTTGCTGAAAAAGCGAGGGCTTGGCCGTGTCGGAAACGACCGGGGCTTGGACCGTCGAATCGCTTTGGGCAAAAACGGTACCGACGCTTGCGAAGAACGCAAACGCAAGCACGATAGCACGAATGGAAAGGCTCTTGTTAGTCATTGCACCCTAAGTTTACAATTTTTTAGCTTTCGAAGCTCAAAAAAACGCATAAATAAGTGAAAAAATCCACATTTTTGGGTTCAAATGACGAATTTTTGTGTATTTTCAAGGGGACTTAATCTTACTGGAGTTTTTCGAATGAAAAAGAAATCCCTTCTTGTGCTCGGCGCCTGCGCGCTTTCGTTGTTGTTCACCGCTTGCGACGACAAAATGGACCCGAATGATCCGGCTTCTGTCCGCAAGTACCTCACCAAGCAGAAGATTCCGTTTACTCCGAATAAGTTTATTTCTTATGTGACTCCGGGCGATACCGCGAGCATGACGCTCTTCCTCCAGGCTTCTTACGACATCAACTCGACCGATGACAACGGAAACTCCGCTGTTGCGATCGCTGTGAACAAGGGCAAAATCGACATTCTCCAGTACCTTGTGAATCACGGTGCAAAGCTCGACGGCACGAACAGCGCCGGCAAGACTTACCTCGAAGACGCGATTGAACGCCAGAACAAGGAAGTGGTTGAATTCCTCGTGAGCAAGATGAAGGAATCCGGTGAAATTGCAAATACCGCAGCCGCAGTCGCTTTAGCGGCAAAAATCGGTGCAGCAGACATTTTGAAGATCCTCGGCGATGCAGGCGCTCCGCTTGAAACCCGCGGCGCAGATACTTACTACCCGATTCACCTCGCCGTGAAGGGTGGCAACTATGACGCAATGGTTTACCTCGTCGAAAAGGGTGTCGATGTGAACGCCAAGTGCGGTCAGGGCTATTCCGTTCTCGACTGGGCGAAGAATGAAGGCTATACCCGCTTGATTTCTTACTTGAAGAAGCACGGCGCCAAGAACACGCCGGCTTACATCAAGGAATTCGGCCGTTAAGGATTGCCTAAAAACCTTTACAACGCTTGGCTTTACGCCAAGCGTTTTTTGTATCTTTGCACTTATGAAGAGAATCCTTCCCTTATTCTTGATTTTAAGCCTGGGAGTAGCCTACGCGGCAGAGACCGTCGATGGCGTTCGTAGACAGATCAAAACGGTCAACGAAGAAACTTCCCGTGAAAAGAAACTGCATGCAGACGAAAAGAAGCGTCACGAAGAATTCATTAAATCGGGACGTGACAAGGTCGTTTCACTGAACAACCAAAAGAAGTCTCTCCGTTCGGAAATCGAAACGATGAAGGCGGAACTGACACGCTTGAACGAAGCGCGCAACAAGTCTGCCGGGGTTGCTCACTGGTACGAAACCCGCAAGCAAAAATATGCGCAGGAATTGGCGAAGGTCGTTGAAGATCTCGTGCCGTACTTTGAAGCGGACTTTCCTTACCGCGCCTCGGAAACGGCGGAAAGCTTAAAGCAGATGGCTTCAGAACTGCGCAAGGGAGTCGTCGCTCCGGATGACGCTCTGGGCCGCATTATCGAAGTCTTTATGGACCGCATCCGCATGGGCTACACCACGGAAAGCTGGGACGGCTATTTGACCGATGCGGAAACCGGCAAGCAGATGCAGGGTAAGTACTTCCGCTATGGTGCTGTCGCCGCCATCTTTGAAAGCGCGGACCAGACGGAATACTACTGGCTCGATCATGTGAATGGCGCTTATAAATGGAAAAAGGTTCCGGCTTCCTTGGAAGTCCGTGCTCAGGTGAAGGATGCGCTTCGTGTGGCGGAAGGGAAGGCCGCTCCGCATATCGTGCGAGTTCCTGTTCCGACAGGGGACGTGGCATCGGCGCCTGAAAAGAAGGAGGTGAAGAAGTAATGCTCTCCTTGAAAAAGATTTCGATGGCCGTTGTGCTCGGCACGGGCCTCTTGTTTGCGCAACAGCCTCTCGGCGGTGACGTCGCCGGAGACAATTTGGTGCGTCAGCGTGCAGAACTGAACAAGGCGAAAGCCGATTTGGAAGAAGCGCGTCAAAAGCGTGATATGGAAGTCGCAGCCCGTTGGAACGACCGTGAAAAGGCGAACCAGGAACGCGAACTTTTTAATCAGAAATACGAAGAAGCGAAAGAAGAGCTCGACCGTTTGATGGAAGAGCGTGTTCGCTTGGAAGAAAACGTGCGCGTCGCCCGTGAAGACTTGGCTCAGGTCAAGGCGAACACGGAAACGAAGCGTTCGGAATACATGGCTCTTGCCGCGGACAAGGGAATCCTTGAACCGATGTTCCAGCTGAAGGACCGCGGAATTCCGTACCACATTCCGCAGCGCATCGATGAATTCAACCGCACCGAAAAGAGCATGCTCCTTTACCGCGACGATCCGATGCGCGTGGCGAAGAGCGTGATTGAACTTGCGAAGAAGGAACTCGCCTTTAGCCGTGAAATCGAATGGAAGAAGGGCGAACTGGTCTTTGGCAGCCGTGTGGTGTTTGGCGAAGAAATGCGCCTCGGCGGAATCTATGCGATGCGCGCCTCTTCGGGTGCGGACAGTTCCGTTTCGATGATGCTTCCGGCTCCGGGCGATAAGGGTCAGATTTTTACCTGGCACGATATGAATACGGCGGAACCGCGTGCGGAAGTGAATGAAGCCTTCCGGATGGCGAAGGATTCCGCGTTTGCCATGGTCCCGGTGGATGTGCTGCTCAGCACGACCCTTTCGACGGAACTCGCGAATTCAGAAGAAAAGACCTTGTGGGATGAAATCAAACAGGCGTTCCACGACGGCGGTATTTTGATGTACCCGATCGCTGCGCTTTTGATCCTTGGCCTTTTGATTGTGCTTGAACGCATTATTGTGCTTTCGATCAAGGGTGCTTCGCTCCGTTACCGCAAGGTTTTGAACCTCGCTGCAGAAGGCAAGATGGATGAAGCCCGCGCTTTAGCAGAAAAGCTTCATGGCTCGATCGGTAAAGTGGTGAAGACGGGAATCCTTCGCGATTATCCGAACCGTGCTGCGGCGGAAAAGGCGATTGAAGAAGTCTTTGCTGGTGAAGTGCCGACGCTCGAACGTGGACTTTCGACCCTTTCCGTTTTGGCGACGACTGCGCCTCTCGCCGGTCTTCTCGGTACGGTGATGGGCATGATTCAGTTGTTCGAAGTGATTACGATGCACGGTACTTCGGATCCGAAACTTTTGGCGGGCGGTATTTCCGTTGCGCTGCTCACGACGGAAGCGGGCCTGATCGTGGCGATTCCTTTGCAGTTCTTGCTCACGTTCTTAACGAACCGTGCCGATACGATTCGTGCGCGCATGGAAAAGGCAGGCCTCGCCGTTTTGAATACCCGTTGGATCAAGGGTTAAGATGACAAAGCTTTCGGCATTAGAAGAAATTCGCGCCTTGCTGGTGCAGGGAGGTTGGGTGCTACTCCCGATCTTCCTCATTGGGCTGTTTGCGTGGATTCTTTTGTTCGAACGTTACTTTGTGTATCGCCGTGCCAAGAGCCGTGGGGAATATGGAATGCTCGCCACTCTCCGACGTTCGATTTCGGACGCGGTGAGCCTTGGACGTACCGCTGTCGATAACAGCTTGAAGCTCGCGACGCATTCGTACGACGTGGAATTCGACAAGGCGTTCCCGACGATTTCCGTTTGTGCGTCGCTCGCTCCGATGCTCGGCCTTTTGGGAACCGTTTCCGGTATGGTCCATGTCTTTAGCACGATTCAGCTCTTTGGATTTGGAAATCCGGTGCTGATCGCGGACGGCATTTCCGAAGCGCTGCTGACGACTCAGGCGGGGCTTCTCGTATCGTTCCCGATTGTTCTTGCGAACAATCAGCTGCTCACCCGTTTGAACAATTTGAAAGCGAAGTGCTGGAAAGAAGCGCTGCAGTTTGAAAACGAACAGCTTTCCGTGGAGGAAGAATGAGCTTTATCCGCCCCAGACGCCGTCACTTTGGCGGTATTGATATTTCTCCGATGATGGACATGACGTTCATCTTGCTCATCTTCTTTATTGTGACGTCGACCTTTACGCGTGAAACGGGTATTGACGTTTCCAAGCCGAAGGCGAGTACGGTCAAGGAGCTTTCCAAGGAAAGCATTCTGATCGGCATTACGCGCCAGGGTACGGTGCACATCAACGAAACCCAGGTGAACCTTTCTTCGCTGCAGACGATTTTGCGCCAGATGATGAATGAGGCGCCTGACCGTCCGGTGATCATTGTTTCGGACCGCGATGCGCCTTCGGGCAAGATCGTCGATGTTCTCGACGAATGCAATTTGGCGCATGTGCGTAAAGTTTCCATTTCGGCATCGAAGGAGTAACGGTTGAAGAAGCTTTCCGGAATTCTGTTTCATTCCAGATGGTTCTTTGCCGTCGTTTTTGCGCTTGTCGTGAACACGTTCTTCTTTTTGGCGGTTCCGGTTTTGAACGTTTTGCTGTTCCGCGATAACGGTGCGCCGAAAAAGCCTTCGATTGAAGCGATTACCGAAGTCGAAACCGTGGTGAAGGAAAAGAAGAAGACGAAGCCGCAGAAGATGATTCACAAGGTGATTCAGCCGAACAAGTTCAAGGTGACGAACGCTTCGAACAGTGCTCGGTCTACTTCGAACTTTGCCATGGACCTTTCGCTCGCCCGCGGAGACGGCTCGGGCGAAGGCGTTGAAGTCGGCGCCGGTGGCGGCATGCAGAACGTGGTCTACGAAGCGGGCGACGTTGACGAAGAAGCCCAGGCACTCAAAATGGTGAATCCGACTTACCCGGAACGGGCGAAAAAGCTTGGCATTGCAGGCTACGTAAAGGTTTACATGGTGATCGACGTGTACGGCAACGTGACGAATTTGAAGGTGCTTTCGGTCGATCCTGCGGGATACGGCTTTGAAACGGAAGCGCTGAAGGCGATTCGCGGTTGGAAGTTTGAACCGGCAAAACTCGGACATTATCCGGTGGCGCAGAAGGCGACAAAGGAGTTCAAGTTTGTTCCGTAAGCACGTGTCATTCCGAATGGTGAACTTGTTTGCAATCTGCCTGGTTGCAGTCTTTGCGCTTTGCCCAAAATCCTTTGCGCAGGATTACTTTAAGGCGGCGAACGAACTTTACGACAAGGGCGAATACAAGCAGGCGGTCAAGATGTACCGTGCGGCGATCCAGGATGGCCGTTATGAACCCTTTGCGTGGTTCAATCTGGGCAACACGCTCGTGCAGCTGGGAAAGAATAACGTGGCGATGGTCGCGTACAAGCGTACCGTGGAGCTGATGCCAGACTTTACCAAGGCTTGGGTTTTGCTCGGCGACTTGTACTACCTCGGCTCGGATTACGGTCTTGCAATTGTGGCGTACAAGAGAGCGCTTGAACTCGGGGAAGATACCGATCATATTCATTATGCGCTCGGCGAATGTTTTATTAAATCGCGAAGCCTTGCCCTTGCTCAAAAACATTTTGAAGCGGCGACCCGTTTGAATCCGGACCGGATTGATGCGTGGTACGGCCTTGCGGAAGTTTACGAAAAGCTCGGCGACTACGAATACGCCATCAAAACCTTAAAACGCGCCGTAGACAACACCGCGGCCGCGGGCGCAGACGTTCACTATACGCTTTCGCACTATTACGCCAAAATGGGCCAGCCCAAGAAGGCAATCCGCGAAATGGAAAGCGGTCTTTTGACCGACCCGCAAAACGTCTCCGCGCGCCGTTACCTCGCCCACATGTACATCGAAGATGCTTCGCCGTGGATGGCAATATTCACCCTCGAAGAAGGTCTTCGTTTTAAGAAAAATTCCGACCAGCTGTACGTGGACCTGGGACAGATTTATTTTTCGCAGAATCGCTTTGATGAAGCGCTTGAAAATTACATGAACGCTTGGAAAATGGGAAATTCCCAAGGCCGCATTGGAGCGGAGAACGTGGGCAATTCCTATTACAACGCGGGCGATGAAGCGAAGGCTCAAGAAATTTATCAACGCATGATTGGAAAAAAATAAATGGCAAAGCAGAAAAAAGTTTGGAAATCCGTGGCACTCGAAGAATCGAATCGCAGTGCAGCAGACAAGATCCGCGATGTTCTTTTGACAGTCGCCAAGGGTTACCACGATGCGATCGATGACGCAGGTCAGCTTTACGACGTTCTCGCGGACCAGTTTGAAAAGATCGAAGCTTTGAAGGAAGACCGCGAAGTTTTGGAAATGCTTGCCTGGTTCATGAACTGCAGCGCGTTCTTTGAAATTCCGGAATCCGAAGAAGAACTCGAAATGGCCGTGGAAGAACTTTTTGCCGCCGCCGTGGACAAGTTCGTGGAAAAGGCGAAGGACTTTGAAGACCGCGAATACGTGATGAGCCTGTTGCACGACCTGGTGGTGAACTCGGTCGGCGAAGAACCGCGCACGGAACTCTTCCTTTCCGCACACGACTTCCTTTCTGCAGAAGAACTCGAAAAGGTGATGCAGGAAGTGGTTTCGACCGTGACTTCGCACGAACTCGAAAATGAAGGCGAAATCTACGCGGGCCTCATGGACTTGGCAGACGGCGCAGGCAACCCGCAACAGTACGAAAAATTCGCCTACCTCGCCGATCCGGAACATTCGAACAAGACGAACATCGACGTGGCAAACGCTTATTACGTCGCCGATGACTTGGTAAATGCAAACCGCGTTATTGCCGAAGTCAAGGATCCGACGGGCAGCGATGAAGAAGAATATCTCGATTTGAAGGTGGGCATTCTTTTTAAGGAAGAAAAGCAGAAAGAAGCTTTGGACCTTGCCGAAAAGCTCTATGAAAAGTTCCCGAAGGAATATCACCTGATGAGCCTTTGCCAGGTCGTGACGCCGCAGCGCAAGGAAGAACTCTTGGACGCTCACGAAAAGTTCCGTTTGACTGTTTACGTGAGCCCGGACTATGTGAACATGCTCGCCACGCTCGGCGAATTCGACCGCTTGGAAAAGTACCTCAATACGTACAAGAACGAAATTCACATGATGGACGGTCAGGTGCGCGAAGAACTCGCACAGCGTTTGGAATCGCTTAACCGCAAGGATTTGGCGAAGAAGTTCCGCAAGATCTAAATTCCAAAGGTTTTTGAAAAGGCAGAAGGAAATCCTTCTGCCTTTTTTTGATGAAAAAAGAAAAGCACCCGCAAACGCGAGTGCTTTTTTTGTGAAGCTTTTGAAGATTACTTCAAGAAGGAGAGGATTGCGTCACCCATAGCGGTGGTGCCGACCTTCTTGTCGCCTTCCTTCCAGATTTCACCCGTGCGGTAACCGGCGGTAATCGCCTTTTCCACTGCGGTTTCGATCGCCTTGGCAGCTTCTTCTTCCTTGAAGGAATAACGGAGCATGAGGGCAACGGAAAGAATCTGGGCGAGCGGGTTTGCGATGCCCTTGCCTGCGATGTCCGGAGCCGATCCACCAGCCGGTTCATAAAGGCCGAAGGAACCTTCTGCGATAGAAGCGGACGGGAGAAGACCCATGGAACCGGTGAGCATAGCGCATTCGTCGGTCAGGATGTCGCCGAAGAGGTTCGGGCAGAGGAGAACGTCGAAGTCACGCGGACGGCGGAGGAGCTGCATTGCAGCGTTGTCCACGTAGAGGTTTTCGAGTTCGACTTCCGGGAATTCGTTGTCGTGGATGCCCTTCACGATTTCGCGCCAGAAGACGCTCGTGGTGAGAACGTTTGCCTTGTCGATGCTGGCAACCTTGTTGCGACGGCCCTTAGCGGCTTCGAATGCAAAACGAGCGATGCGTTCGACTTCGTAGCGGCTGTACTTCATGGTGTCGTAACCGATTTCGTCCTTGCCCGAGCCTTCGCGGCCCTTCGGCTGACCGAAGTAAACGTCACCGGTGAGTTCGCGGACCGTGAGAATGTTGAAACCGTCACCGACGATGTCTGCGCGGAGCGGGCAAGCCGGAGCGAGTTCCTTGTAAACCTTGGCCGGACGGAGGTTGCAGAAAAGCTTGAAGTGCTTGCGGAGCGGGAGCAAAGCGCCGCGTTCCGGCTGGAGGTTAGGAGGCAGGGATTCCCACTTCGGACCACCGACGGAACCAAAGAGGATCGCGTCTGCAGCTTCACCCGTCTTGAGGGTGCTTTCCGGAAGCGGATGCTTAAAGTGATCGTAAGCGATACCGCCGACGTCAGCCCATTCCTTTTCGGTGCTGAAACCATACTTGTCTGCCACAGCGTCGAGAACGCGGACAGCTTCCTTCATCACTTCCGGACCGATACCGTCACCCGGGAGAACTGCAATTTTATAATTCTTGCTCATGTGAGAACCTCTTTAATTTAAGACGGGGAAAATTTAGTAAAAAAGACGGGCGCCTTGTGAGCGTCCGCCTTCGATTTGGGGTTAATGAATTTTATTCCTTGAAGAACTTCATTTGCAGAGAGCCTTCCGCGGTTTTGGCGCGGACGAGGTAGATGCCGCTCGGCAATTTGGCGAGGTTAAAGACCTGCGCGCCGTTTGCAGAGTGGAGAACCTTTTCGCCGCTGATCGAGAAGATGTCGACGCGGCTGACCGCTGCACTGCCCACGGTGAGGTTGTTCGTTTGACGGTTGAAGGAAATTCCAGCCGGAATGTTTGCAAGGTTCATCTGAATGGCGGTCGATTCTTCGGAACTAGAGCTTTCGGCTTCAGCGGAAGAAGAACTGTTGGCATCAGCGGAAGAACTGCTGTTTGCCGAGCTGGAGCTGTTTCCTTCGGAACTTGCACTGCTTTCTGCGGAACTTGCACTGCTTTCTGCGGAACTGGAGCTTGCGCCCGATGCAGAACTAGAACCGTTTTCGTCGAGATCGATGACGATCAGGAAGAGGTAGGCGACGTCAGCCTTGGTAATCGTGTGGGAGCCTGCGGCAAGGTCCACGGTCACGATGCCCGAAGTCGCTGTGTACTTGGTACTGTCCACTTTCACGGCTCCGGTGAAGCTTTCGAGGAACACGAGCTGCATCGTTCCCGAAGTGCTCAGGGTGAACGTGATGGAAGTCGAAGATTCCATTTTGAGGCAGCGGGTCAGAGTTTCGCCATCGTAGGTCACGGAACCCTTGGTAGTCGAGAGGCTTCCCAAGATTTCAAACACGTCGCTTTCCACACCGTTCTCGGTAAAGTTGTGAACGATGTCGCCCGTAATCGTGCCTGTGTTGCTTGCAGAACTCGTCGTTGTTGCAGAGCTCGAAGAAACGGTGCTGCTCGAAGAAGCGACGCTCGAAGAACTCTTGGCGCTGCTCGAAGAAGCTGCGGAACTCGAAGAGGCGGCAGAGCTCGAAGAACTTGTGCTGTAAGAGCTCGTAATCACGATTTCACCATCGCCCTGGATGCTTGTAACAGAACCCGTGTAAGACTGCAAAGCGCTCTTGAGGCTCGTATTCACCGCGTAAGATTCGTCGTCTGCATCGGTGAAGGTCCAGTCGAAATCGCCGCCGTTCATACGGCCCGCGTAAGATTCCACGGTCGTCTTGGCATCTTCCGGATCTTCTGCCGTGTAGGAATACATCTTGGAACCGGTATCAAAGTTGCTGTAATAGTGTGCGCCTTGTTTCGAAGTGACGCTGCTCGGAACGGTCGTGCTCTTGCTCGTTACCACGTAAGCGTCGAAGTCCGTTGTTGTGGTCACGCCCATCGAAGAAGCGGTCACGGTAGAGCCCTTGTTTACGTAAGAGCTTGCGCCATACGGAATGAACGTGTAAGTGCCTGTCATGTAGTTGTTGTAAGCCTTGATCGTTCCGCCGTCTTCGCTGCTGAACGTGCCGTTGTCTTCGTCAGCTGTCGAAGTGCCTGCGTAAATGTCGCTGCCCTGCATCGAAGTGAGCATCGGGTATTTGCAGTTGCGGAAGTAGTTGCCTTCCATAAAGATGGAGGAACCTTCGGTGCTGCCCGCGCCGTACTTGGCGTTGCCATCGTAGTAGTTGTTGTAAACGTGGGCGTTGTAATAGCGCACGCGCGGATGGCGGCTATCGGAATGATCGTACCAGTTGTGGTGATAGGTAATGTAGTAGTCGGTAGAATTGTAGCTGTATGTGCCTTCGGAAAGACCGAGAAG
>JAILDK010000098.1 GCA_024689485.1 Fibrobacter sp. | reverse complement strand
CGCCCGGCGAAACCGGGCGATTCTTTTTTTTACTTTCCCGTGAACTTTTTGTGACGCTTTGAAAACAAGCCTTTGTTATATTCCAAATGATGAATGAAGAAGTTTTAGAACCGGCGCAGATTGGAGTTTCTGTCCATGCGGATGCGCTTCCGGAAACAATCGTTAAGGGCGATACTTTTGAATACCGGGTGAATGTGACCTGGGAAGCTTCGGCGGGGCAGAACGCCTTGCTGGTGGTGCCGACGAGTTCTGCCAATACCAAGGGCGTGACGCAGATCGGGCTGCGAGAAGAACATTCCCAAGTGGTGCACAACGGAAAGTCCGTTTCGAATACGCAGTTCGTGTACAAGCTTTTGGCGGACGATTCGGGAAACGTTTCGATTCCGGCTTTGCATTTTCAGATTCCGTCGGCGGAAGGTGCCGTGGAAGTCCAGACGGACATCGTTTCGTTCCGCATCGAAGAGCCTTCGAATACAGCCCTGTTTTTGATTCTCGGCGTGTGTGTGCTCGGAATCGTGCTGGGCGCGCTCTTGGCCATTCTACATAAAAAGAAAGGCTTAGAAGCGAAGAAAAAGGCGGTAAAGCAGGAAGATGCTGCGCTTGCCGAAGAGTTCTTGCTTTTGAAGAAGAGAATTGCCAAGGCGGATAGTCGCGCTTGGTTGCTCGACCTGGAAAAAATTTGTAAATCATGGGCGATGAAACGCTATGGTAGCGATAACCTGGAGGAACTTGCCAAGGCGGGAACCTTGGAAGGTTTTGATTCCCTGCTAGAGGAATTTGCCCATGCGCGTTACGGTGGCGGCGAACGCGACGCTTTCCAAAATAAGGAAACCTGGAAAACCGCTGCAAAGCTTTTAAACATTGAAGAAGACGAATGAGGTCAAGATGACAAACGTTCAAGAATTGACGGAAAAGATTAAGGATCAGGGCCATTTTTGCGTGGATCTTTTGCGCGAAGTGGAAGGTACCGTGATCGGTCAAAAAGACATGGTGAAGAGCATTCTCACCGGTATTCTCGCCGACGGTCATATTCTTTTGGAAGGTCTTCCGGGCCTTGCGAAGACGACTGCGGTTTCCGCTTTTGCAAGTGCGGTTTCTCTTGACTTTAAGCGTATTCAGTTTACCCCGGACCTTCTCCCGGCGGACTTGCTCGGTACGACGATTTACAACGCGAAGGAATCCCGTTTTGAAACCCGCAAGGGACCTCTCTTTACGAACCTCGTGCTCGCCGATGAAATCAACCGTGCACCGTCCAAGGTGCAGAGCGCCCTTCTTGAAGCGATGCAGGAACGCATGATTACGATCGGCGATGAAACGTACAAGCTCGACGAACCGTTCTTAGTGCTCGCAACGCAGAACCCGATTGAGCAGGAAGGTACGTATCCGCTGCCGGAAGCTCAGGTGGACCGTTTCTTGTTAAAGGTGAAGGTCGGCTATCCGGGCAAGGATGATGAAATGAAGATCCTCGAAGCGGTGAGCGGAACGGGCTTAAAGACTCCGAGTGCCGTGGCGAACAAGGAAGACATTTTGAAGGCGCGTTCCTTGGTGAAGGAAATCTACGTGGATGAACGTATTCGCGAATACATTGTGAATCTGGTTTTGGCGACGCGCGATCCGGCAAGCATTAAAAAGGCGGAACTCACGAGCTTTATTTCGGTCGGCGGTTCTCCGCGTGCTTCGATTGGCCTTGCCAAGGCGGCTAAAGCGCACGCGTTTATCGAAGGTCGCGGTTACGTGACGCCGGAAGATGTGAAGGCCGTGGCGATGGAAGTTCTCCGTCACCGCATTATTTTGAGCTATGAAGCAGAAGCGGAAGAAGTTTCTGCGGAACTCGTTGTCCAGAAGATCTTGGATTCTGTCGAAGTGCCATAATATGCTTTCGAAGGATATTCTCAAAACGGTGAACCGCATCGAACTTTCGGTGCGGGGACCTCTCGACTCGATGATGGCTGGCGCTTACCACAGCTCGTTCAAGGGCAATGGCGTCGAATTCAGCGAAGTCCGCGAGTACGTGCCGGGAGATGACGTTCGCTCGATCGATTGGAACGTGACGGCTCGTATGGGGACTCCTTACATCAAGAAGTTCGTGGAAGAACGTGAACTGACTTTGATGCTGATGGTCGATGCGAGCTCCAGTTCGGAATTCGGTTCGGGAAAAGAAATGAAGGGCGAAGCGATGGCGGCGATCACCGCGCTTCTCTCTTTTGCCGCTGTGCGAAACAACGACAAGGTCGGACTTTTGATTTTTACGGATCAGGTGGAGCTTTTTATTCCGCCTGCGAAAGGGCGCAAGCACGTTTTGCGTTTGATCCGTGAAATCCTGTACTTTAAGCCGGAACATCACGGGACGAATTTGCAGAATGCACTCGAATATGTGGGTGGCGTTCTGAACCGTCGTTCGATGATCGTGGTGATGTCGGACTTTCAGGATTCGGGCTTTGAAAAAGCCTTTAAGATCCTTTGCAAGCGTCACGACATGCTTGCGGTTTCGGTGATGGACCCGCGTGAAATGGAACTGCCGCCGGTGGGACTCGTGGAATTTGAAGATCCGGAAACGGGCGAAACGATGCTCGTGGATACAGGCGATGCCGCCTTCCGCGAAGCCTTTGCGCATGAAGCGAAAAAGGCGCAGAAAGCGACCCGGAGCCTTTTCCAAAAGATGAACGTGGATTATGTGCAGTGCCAGGTTCAGGACGAATTCCGCGATACGGTGAATCCGCTGGTGGAACATTTTAGAATGTTGCAGAGACGTCGGAGTTAATGATGTTTGAATTTCGATTTTTGACAAGGAAGCTTGCGCTGCTCACTTGCGCAATCTCTGTAGCTTCCGCATTTGCATTCAACCTGTCGGTGAAATCTTCGACGACCGCTTCACAGATTTTTGTGGGCGACCGCTTTGATTATGAAATCGATGTGAACGCTCCGGAAAGCGCTTACGTGGACTTGCCGAGCTTTGTGGGAAACCTCGGAAGCTTTGAAGTCAAGGACATGCAGCATGAAGAACTTCCGATTGCGGGAGTGAAAGGTCAAAAGAAGTTCGTTTGGCGGGCGACTCTCAACACGTTTGTCGCGGGCGATTTTTTGATTGCGCCGCAAGAGGTTCGCGCTATTTTTGGAACCGATACCGTGGTGACGAAAACGGATCCGGTGGCGGTGAAGGTCGTGACGCGGACGGACGGCTCGGAAGAAGACATTTTGGATGTGGAAGAACCTTTGGACGATCCGAGACTCCCTGCTTGGCTTTCGGGACTTTTGATTGTGCTCGGCGCGATCCTTTTGGTGGTGCTCGGCTGGTTCTTGCACAAGAAGCTCCGCAAGAACAAAGAAGCGCCGAGACTTCCGCCGTATGAAGAAGCCGTTCTCGCTTTGAAGGAACTGCGTGAAAAGCAGCTTCTTGCCATGGGAAATCAGGCGGATTACTACACGGCTTTGAGCTTTATTATGCGTCGCTATGTGGAACGCAGGTTCCTTGGCGAACATCCGTCGGAAGGTATTCTCGACGCGACGCTTTCGCAGTTGAAGCCTCGTGTTTCGCAGATTGCAGGCCTTGCCGAAGCGTACAAGCAATCCTTGGTGAAGCTCGAAGAAGAAACTTACCCGGTGAAGTTTGCCAAGATGAAAATCGGCGACGACCGCGGTGTCTTTTGGGAAGATTGGGCAAGTCGCCTTTTAGAAGATACGAAGCCCGTTCCGGAAGAAGAAAAGAACAAGAACGGTAAGAAGGGTGGTGCAAATGGATCTCGCTAATTTGCATTTTCAAAATCCCGAAGCGTTCTTTTTGCTCTTGCTCGTGCCCCTGTTGATTTTGGACTGGTGGTGGCACGCGCACAAGCGTAAAAGTACGATCAAGTTCCCGGCGCTCGCCATTGCGAAAAAGGCGGCAAAGGGTTCGAAAGTACGCGCCCGTTACATTGTCCCGGCGCTTCGCATTGCGGCGCTCTGCTGCTTTGTGGTGGCGCTTGCGCGCCCGCAGAATGCGACGGAAGTCGAATACACTTCGACGGATGGCGTGGACATTATGCTCGCCTTGGACGTTTCTGGTTCCATGGGAACTCTCGATATGCTGACCCGTGCAGATCAGGCAAAGCTCGGGGTGATGAATGCGGAAAAGGTTTTGAAGAGCGGTCGCTTTTGGAACTATTCCCGTTTGGGCTATGCGAAAAACGTGATGGCGGAATTTGTGCAAAAGCGTGAAAGCGACCGCATTGGACTTTCTGTTTTTGCGGGTAACTCTTACACGCTCGTGCCGCTGACTCTCGATTACGGCGCCCTGCTTGAAATTTTGCAGGCGGTAGACGATTCCTCGGCTTCGGGCAACGGCACCGCGATCGGTGACGGCTTGATGAATTCCTTGGCGCGCCTAGAAAAATCCGATGCGAAGTCGAAGGTCGTGGTGCTTTTGACGGACGGCATTGACAATGCGAGCCTTGTGCCGCCTCTCCATGCGGCGGAAGTGGCGAAGGCGCTCGGGGTAAAAGTTTATACGATTGGTGTCGGCAAAAAGAGCGGAACGTTCCTCGCGTTCCAGCAGAATCCTTGGACGGGAGAAATCTCGTGGGGAGAACAACCGATTCCTGCCGAAAACAGCTTGGATGAAAAAACGTTGAATCAAATCGCTTCCAGTACGGGAGGACGTTTTTACCGCGCAGAAAGCAAGGAAGATTTGGAAAAGATCTATTCCGAAATCGATGAACTCGAAAAGACCGAAATCCAGACGATCGCCTATGCGCGTTACCAGGAAAAGTTTTATCCGTGGCTCCTCGTGGGTGCGCTCTTGATTTTGCTTGAACTTGTGCTCGCGAATACGCGGTTTGTGAGGATTCCATGAGATTTGCAGAACCGAATTTTTTGTGGGCTCTCTTTACGCTCCCGCTCTTTTTGTTGCTCTTTATTTATGCGTACCATCGGCGGAAAAAGCTCGCTTCGCGCTTTGCGTCCATTTCGATGCTCCCGAAGATCGCAACGTCGCTTTCACCGTTTCGCCGTGTAATTAAGACGAGCCTATTGCTCCTCGGTCTTGCGTTTTTGATTTTGGCGCTTGCCCGTCCGCAGTGGGGACGTCAGATGGAACACATTGAACGCAAGGGCCTGGATATTTTGCTGCTCCAGGATATTTCCCTTTCGATGCTTGCTGAAGATGTTAAGCCGAATCGCTTGGTGCGTTCCCGTCACGAAATTTCGGCGTTCCTCGATACGCTTTCGGGCGACCGTGTGGGACTCGTCGCGTTTTCGGGCGAGGCGCAGACCTTAGTGCCGCTCACTTTGGACTACGGCACGGTGCAGCTGATTTTGCGTGATTTGGAACCGGGTTGGCTTTTGCCGGGAACGGATCTTGCCGCGGCTATTGATAAGGGCTTGCAGATGTTCCGTCGTTCCAAGGTGCCGTCGAAGTATGCGGTGATGGTGCTGATGAGCGATGGCGAAGAACAGGATGCGAAGGCGGTGGAAAAGGCGAAGGAAGCGGCGGAAGCTGGCATTCGCATTTACACGGTCGGCATCGGTTCGAAGGAAGGCGTTCCTATTCCGGAACCTTCGAAAAACGGCGACGTCTCGTATCACAAGGACCGCTTTGGAAATATTGTGACGACCCATTTGGAAGAAAAGACGTTGCAGGATATCGCAGGCATTACCGGTGCGCGGTATTTCTACGCAAGCCCGGGTGAATTCCAGTTGCAAAAGGTGCTTTCGGAAATTCAGAGCTTAGAAAAGCGGGACACGTCTTCGGACCAGGTGGAAAATTACCAGGACCGCTACCAGATCTTTTTGGCGATCGCGGCGCTCCTCTTTTTGGCAGAAGCGCTCCTTTCGGAACGCGGTAAAAAGCGCAAACAGGTCGCTGGACGTTTTAGCTGATGAAGGTCGTGCACATGAAAAGAATCTTCATTTTGATTTCCCTTTTGGCGTTAGCGGCTTTCGCTCGCCCGATTAACGATGGCAATGAACTCTTCCGTAAGGGCGACTTCGCGGGAGCGCTTCAAAAGTACATGGATGCGCGCAAAGATGAACCGGCGAATCCGCTTCTCTTTTACAACATCGGAACGTGCCAGTACAAGCTCGGCAATTATGAAGAAGCGCAGAAGGAACTCGAAAGTGCTTCGCGTATGCCGGACTCTTCGATCGCATCCAAGGCCGCTTTCAATCTGGCGAATACGTTCTACCGCATTGGCGAAAAATCTTCGGAACCCTCGGAACGCATTGCAAAATGGCGCGAAGCGGTCGGCTACTTAAAAAAGGCAATCGACCTAGACCCGAATTTTGAAAATGCAAAGCGCAATGTGGAAATTGTGCAGCGCAAGCTCAAAGAAGAAATCGACAAGCAAAAAGAACAGAATCAGCAGAACGAAAACCAGGATCAAAAGCAACCCGAACTTTCGGAAAATGCCAAACAGATCCTTGCCCGCGCCCTGCAAATGTGCAAGGACGGCGAATATACGCCTGCCAAGAATCTGCTCGAAAACACGATGGCGTCGGATTCGACCGCGTCGAGCTTTGGCCCGTACATTCAACGCATTGAAGATGTCATCGACATCAAGGCTGGACGTGCCCCCAAGAGCAAAATCGATCAGTCCAATGCCGATAACGACCTGGGGGTGATCTAATGAAAAAGTTTACCCTGTTCCTTTCCGTTGCGGCCGCTTCCACTTGCGCCTTTGCGGCAAACGCCCCGAAGAGCGCTACCCAGTATTATTCGGACGCGGCTTTCCAGTATATTCAAAACCGTTTACCGACGGCGGAAATCACCTGCAAGGAAGGCCTTTCGTATTACCCGGATGATGCCAAACTGCAAATGCTCCAGGACCGTATCGAAGAGTCCAAGGACGAACAGCAAAAGCAGAACCAGCAGAACAATCCGAAAAACGAAAACCAAAACCAGGATCAAAACCAAGACCAGAATCAGGACAAGAATCAAGACCAGCAGAATCAGCAAAACCAGAATCAGGATCAGCAGAACCAGGACCAGAACCAAAATGGCTCCAGCAGTTCAAACGAGAACGATTCCGAAAACGGTTCGAGCGATTCCCAGGGTGCAAATTCCAGCGATTCTCAGTCCAGCAATTCTCAGTCCAGCAATTCGCAGGGCGGCGACGGCAACTCCAGCAATTCAAACGAGCAGGAGCAACCGGAACAACCGCAGGGCGGAAATGAAAATCCAGAAGAAGTGCCTCCGGGACAGATGACGCCTCAACAGGCTTCCCAGCTGCTCAAAGACTTTGATGCAGAGCACGGGGAACGCAAGCCGTGGAAACCGGTGCGCGGTCAGGCTCGCCCCGAAAAGGACTGGTAAGGAACTGGTTTCTTAAAAACCCGAAACTTAGAATTCGACGAATACGCGGGCACTCACTTCAATCATGTGATGCCAAAGCGTTTCGGAAAGGCTGCAGTAGCCAGCCGTTTCGGTGCTTAAACTGCGGATGAACGTGGGGCGGTAACGCAACGCGACATCCATGCCGAACGGGCGAATCTTGTAACGCATGTTTGCCGACAAGGCAAACGAGTTGGCGGCAAAGACGGCTGCTTCGCGGTATTCGCCGTCGTACTTGTCAAAGCCGACAGCCGCTCCGTGAACGGAATAACGGGCAAAGGCGTAACCGAGGCCCGGGCCGATCATAAAATCTTCCGGCCAGAAGAAGTAGTAGCGATATTCCACGCCAAGGCGCCAGAAGTTCGCATCGTCTTCGGTGAAGTAATCCGAGTCTTCACCGTAGCGGACGTCGGGCTGCCAAATGCCGAAGTTCACGGCAATCGTGTGCTGGTTAAAGTTTACACCGAGTTCCAGATTCGGAAGCGGGAACGATCCGATGTGAGGAAGGTAAACGACGTCATCGGCGTCTTCGCCTTCGGCTTCGATAGCTCCGTCACCGTCTAAGTCACCGCCCAAGGAGAAGAGCGCATCCACGCCGAGGGAAATGAAGTAGCTGCGGTGCCAAATGACTTTTCCGCGGTAACCGGCAAAGCTTGTACCGGTCACAATCAACAAAAGAATCAGGAGCTTCGAAAGGGATTTCATCGGACCTCCGTTATAAGGTTACATCGCTGCGTAGCGGAACATTTCGTCGATGCAGTGCTTGGCGCGGGCTGCCACGTCGGCGGAGAGTTCTACCTTGGATGCCTTTTCCGGGTGACGCAGGGATTCGAGAATGTTTTCGAGCGAATTCGACTTCATGTACTTGCACATGCTGCAACTTCCGATGAACTGCTTGTTCGGGAATTCGTAATGCATGCGCGCGTTCAAACCGCATTCCGTGAGCAGCAGGAACGGAGTGCCTTCCGGCTGGTCCTTGATGTACTTGACCATCTGACCTGTACTGCCGACGTAATCGCTCAAAAGGGCGACGCCCGGGTGGCATTCCGGATGGCTCACCACGCGAAGACCCGGATTCTGGCTGCGGAAGAAGCTGATGAGTTCTGGATCGTACTTTTCATGCACGTAGCAGCAACCGGAGAAGAGAACGATTTCTTTGTGGATGCCGTTCTTTTCGAGAGCTTCCTGAAGGTTTGCACCCATCAAACGGTCCGGGACAAAGATGATCTTGTCGTTCGGAAGGTTTGCGATGATCTTGTAAACGTTGGAACTGGTGACGCAGACGTCGCATTCCGCTTTCACATCAGCGGTCGTGTTGATGTAGCAGGCGACGGTGTAGCCCGGATACTTTTCGCGGAGTTTGCGCACGTCTTCGCCGGTAATGCTGTCGGCGAGGCTGCAACCGGAAAGCGGACCCGGAATGATCACTTCCTTCGTCGGATTCAAAATCTTTGCCGTTTCGCCCATAAAGCGGACCGCGGCGAAAATAATCATGTCGGCCTGGACTTTGGTCGCGTCCTGGCTGAGCTTGAAACTATCACCGTCGTAATCGGCAACACCGAGGACGATTTCCGGTGCCACGTAACTGTGGGCGAGAATCACCGCGTTGCGTTCTTTTTTGAGTTCGTTGATTTCGTTGATGATCGGAATCAATTTTTCGCAGTATTCCATGGTGTAGTTGCAGAGAACGGCACCCGGCTGAATACTCTTGAGACGATTGAAAAGTTCTTGCGCTGTCATAGTGCAAAAAATTTAGAAATTGACGTTTAAAAAGCAAATAGCAGAAAAGACGATTCGCCCTTTAGAGTTTAGTTAAAGCTTGGGAATCACGACTTTTTTCTTTTTGTTGATCGGCGAATAAACCTGTGCCGCTGGGACCGTGTAGAACTTCTGTTCTTCCACACAGTAGGCGGTAAGAGCCTTGCCGTAAACACAGCCGGAATCGAGCCCGAGGAATCCCGGAAGATCCACCAGGCCTTTGGCGGCCCAATGCCCAAAAACGATGCGCTTTTGCCATTTGGCGCATTCAAACCAGGCGGGATCGTTTTCGTTGTTCAGATCTTCGCCCTTGCCGTCCCAGGTGCGCACGGACAAGATGACGTTCGGATCCATTTCTTCGAGCTTCGACTTTCCCGGTTCAATGCCCGCGTGGACGAGCAGCGCGTGAGGCGTGTCGATCCAGAGCGGCCAATTTTTGACGATGGAAGCAATCCAGAACGGATCGCCCAGACGTTCCGCGGAACGCTTCTGCTTTTCGCTCCATTCGCTTTCGGGAAGCTGCAAAAATTTCAAAAGCCAGGCTTCGTGATTTCCCATGACGTACTGGAACGGATTTTTGAGAAGTTCCTGCACGACTTTCATGGAATCGGGACCTTTGTTGATCAGGTCGCCTGTAAAATAAATGGAATCTTCGCCCGGCGTGTAATGGACGACGTCGAGCATTTTCATCATTTCATCGTAGCAGCCGTGGACGTCTCCGATAAAAATGGTGCGCTTCATAGGGCTTAATCCTCGACTGCTTCGCGAAGGATCTTTTCTTCTTCCGAAGTGAGTTCGCGGAATTCGCCGGTCGGCAGGTTTCCAAGTCCGATGCCCGCATAAGTCACACGTTTCAAGTCGCGAATCGTGTAACCGACCTGTTCGAGCATGCGACGGATTTCACGGTTCTTGCCTTCGCAAAGGACCATTTCAAAGAAGCCCTGGTCAAAGAAGATTTCTTCGGCGTGGGCGGATTCCATCACACCTTTTTCATTTTCACCGATTTCGACGCCGTCGACGAGCTTCTGAGCATCGGCATGGGAAAGCGGGCGAGTCGTCCAAACGTAATAGCTGCGGGGAACTTCAAACTTCGGATGCGTGAGCTTGTAAAGCAGATCGCCGTCGTCGGTAAACAGCAAAAGTCCGCGGCTCTGCAAGTCCAAACGTCCAATATACTTCATGGAGCGGTATTCCGCCGGGAGGTAATCGTAGACGGTCGTGCGGCCCTGCGGATCGCTTGTGGAGCAAACGCAACCGGCGGGCTTGTGGAACATCAAAATGGACTTTCTCTTGGGCGGGCGAACGCGTTTGCCGTCCACGCGAACATCGTCCTGGTTCTCATCGACTTCTCGGCCGAGACCTTCTAAAACGTCTCCGTTGACGGTTACACGGCCCTGACGGATCAGATCGTCGGAAGCACGGCGGCTTGCGACACCGCAAAGCGAAAGAAACTTATTGATTCGCATCTTCAGAATCCTTTTTCTTTTGCAGCCAAGGCGGGAGTTTACGCTCCTTCTTTTCTTCGACCTTCTTTTCTTCCGGCTTCGGCGGGTAAAGAAGCCCAAAGCGGAGACCCGCCGTGCTGATGCGGAAACTTTCCGCGTGCAAACGGGCGAGCAGGCTGCGCAGCCAGAACAGGCCGCAGATGATGACGTCGGAACGACCTTTTTCAAGGCCCGGCATGCTTGCGCGGAGTTCCTTCGACACGTTGGAAATTTTGGTAATCGTCTTTTCGAGCTGATCGAGGTTCAGCTCCAGACCTTCGATCGACTTGAAGTCGAATTCCGGCAGGTTCAAAAATACCATGGCGAGGGCTGTACCCGTTCCGCCGACAAGGTAAACCGGCTTTTTGGAATACGGGCGCAAAGGATTTCCCTTGAGGATTTCCTTTTCCCACTTCTTGTATTCCGGACCTGGAATCGCACCCATCTGCTTAAAAAGATAGAGCGCGCCGACCGGAACCGAAACCGCTTTTTTGCCGTCGGAAATTTCGGTCGAGCCTCCGCCGATGTCAAGAGTCACAATGTCTTCACCGTGCCATTCTTCGACGGCGCGGAACGTGTAGGCGGCTTCTTCTTCGCCAGAAATAATCTGAGGCTTGACCCAGAGCGCTTTTTCGACTGCTGCGATAATCGCTTCGCCGTTTTCCGCTTTGCGGGCGGCTTCGGTCATGGCGCAAGCTTGGATTTCTGCACCCAGGGCGTGGGCCGTGGCGCGGAAGTTCGAAAGAATCTTCGAAAGTTCTTCGAGACGTTCTGCAGAAACGGTTCCGGTATTGTAATCGTCTTCGCCAAGGCGGCAAACTTCCACCTTTTGAATCTTGGGTTGGAGAGTTTCTTTGCCGTTAGCATCGGTTTCAAAGTCGGCAATCAAAAGGATTGTCGAATGACTTCCGATGTCGACCGAAGCGGGGAGCGTTTTAACCAGTTTAGCCATTTTCTGCGAGAAGTCCGCTACGGATGCGGTTTGCGATTTTTTCGGGGTCGGTAAAGAACTGCTTGGCGAGCGGAATCGCCTGTTCGACGAGTTCCGGAGAATACTTCTGCATCCAACCGGCGACGATTTTGCCCGTGGTGCTGCCGAGTTCCTGACCGGTCTTGATTTCAAGAGCCATCTTCAGGGCGAGATAGAGTCCGAGTTCAAAGGCGAGGGGCGTTTCCTTGCCTTCGAGAAGCTTTTCCACGCGTGCAGCCTTTTCTTCGAGGCCGAGAGATTCAATTTCTTTCAAGTCTTTTTCGGAAATCATGCTCCAAATTTAGAAAATCGCTGTATGAATGCAAAAAGACCCGGCCGAAGCCAGGTCTTTTTGTTGATCTTTTTAGCAAAGAGAGAAAACTAAAAAATTACTTCTTCTTCGTCACTTTCTTAGCCGGAGCCTTCTTAGCAACGGTCTTCTTGGCGACAGCCTTCTTCGGAGCGGCCTTCTTAGCGACGGTCTTCTTCGGAGCAGCCTTCTTAGCCGGAGCGGCCTTCTTGGCGACAGCCTTCTTCGGGGCAGCCTTCTTAGCCGGAGCGGCCTTCTTGGCGACAGCCTTCTTCGGGGCGGCCTTCTTAGCCGGAGCAGCCTTCTTGGCGACGGTCTTCTTCGGAGCGGCCTTCTTAGCGACAGCCTTCTTCGGAGCAGCCTTCTTCACAGCGGCTTTCTTTGTAGTTTTCTTTTCGATTGCCATATTTTTGTTCCTCTTTTGGATTGTTGATAACTATGTCAATAAAATAACTTGATTTGCACAAAATATCAACATTTATTTTCCAAAAAAATTTTTTTGCAACTTGGCAAGCGGGAACAAAAATTCTATAGCGCCTCGGTGTGGACAAAGGAAACGTAATCTTCGATGCCTTTTTTGGCGACGTCAAAGATGTTGCAATACTTTGTTGCAAAAGGCGGGATCTTGCCGTTGTTGATGCCAAGAGCATCCTGCAAAACGGTGACGTGACCGTCGGTATGCGAACCGCCGCCAATGCCGATGGTGATTAGGCTTACGGCTTGGGTGAGCTTTTCGCCAAGGTCACCTGGAATGTGTTCCAGTACGCATTCGTAAGCGCCGATCTGGTCGATGGCGGTGATTTCTTTGTAGAGCCTTTCCGCTTCTTCTTCGGTCTTTCCGACCTGCTTCATGCTGACGGCGGTCTGCGGCAAAAGTCCCAGGTGGGCGCAGACGGGAACGCCGTTCTGGACGAGCGTTTCGATCACGTCGGGCATAAAGCCTTCGAGTTTTACAGAGCTTGCGCCGACGTCCATGAACCTTTTCGCATTTTCCAGAGCCGATTTCGGGTCGTCATAGCTCTTGAAGGGCATATCGGCGATGACGTGCGTGTTCGGAGCGCCACGGCAAACGGCTGCGGTAAAGATGAGCATTTCGGTCATGCCGACGGATTGGGTGCTTTTGTATCCGAGCATGGTGTTGGCGAGGCTGTCACCGACGAGAATTTGGTCGATGCCGGCGGCTTCTGCGATTTTGGCAAAGCCAAAGTCGTAAGTGGTAATCTGGGCTACCTTCTGTTTTCCTTTACGTTCTTTGATCTGTTGTGCTGAAAGCATAACCACGAACCTCCTGTAACCAGCGGTAAGATTTGATTTCCCGGTTTTCGCCGAGATGTGTTTTAAGATACTTGAAAAATTCCCCTTCGAGGGCGCGTGGGTCGCGAAGCGGCATTCGGGCGGTCAAACGGGCGATATCGTTCAAGAATTCGGGGGGATAGTGCGGTAAAAAGACGCCGAGGCAGTCTTTGCAAAGCGCACCGCCCGATTCAAAAAGGAAGTCAGCAGGATCTCCCGAAATGGAATTTCCACAGCGGATGCAAGCGTCGACGGAAAGCGCATACCCCGCGCAATCGGCAATGTGCCACATCCAACGGGCAAGCGCATCTTGCGGACAGGTTCCTCTGTCGAGCACCTGCAAAGCCTTTTCCGTGTAACGGAACTCGAGTTCCTGCGAAAGCCCGGTCGGCAGGTAGCGCAAAAGGATTTCCGCCATGACTTCCGCCATCGCGGTCTTTTCGAGGTCCTTGCGCAGATTCGGGAACCAGTCGATCAGGGTTGCCTCCCGGATAAAGTGCAAATCGCTTTTTCCGGAATCGTTAAAGACGATTTCGCTTTCGGCAAGCGGATCGAGGGAGCTCTTGAAGGCGTTCTTGCTGCTTTTTGCGCTCTTGACCAAAAAGGATTGGACTCCAAAATCAAAACAAAAGCCCTTCACGATCAACGAGGAATCGCTGTAGGGCATTCGATGGAGAACAATGACTTTGGTCTGTTTGAGCAAAACGGTATCGAAAAAGCTTATTTTGCGCCGAAACCGTCGTCGAGACGCTTTCCGCCGAGAATGTGGCAGTGAATGTGCCAAACGGTCTGTCCGGCGTCGCCCTTGCAGTTGAATACGAAGCGGGCTCCGCCTTCGCCGAGACCCTGCATTTTGGCGATTTCCTGGGCGCGGTAAAGAAGGCGGCCCATCAGCGGGGCATCGGCTTCTTCCATGTCCATGAGGCTCGTGATGTGCTTTTTCGGGACGACGAGCGTGTGGATGGGCGCCTGCGGATTCAGATCCTTGAAAGCGAAGAATTCGTCATCTTCGTAGACTTTGGTAGAAGGGATTTCGCCTTTGATAATTTTGCAAAAGATGCAGTCAGACATAAACATTCCTATTCGGGGTGAATCTTCCATTTTTGAATTCAAAACTAATATTTCGGCAGGGGTTCTGCAAATTGCCTCCGTTTGAATTTGCTAATTTTGGGGCAGTATGTTTTCTCTCGTTGTAACGCTGCTTGTGTTGGCAGTTTCGATGTTTTTCTTTGTACAGGGGAAGATTCGCTCGGATATCGTGGCGCTCTGTTCCCTTGTGATTTTGATGATTTTTGATGTGGTGACGGTCGATGAAGCGCTTGAAGGCTTTTCGAATCCGATCGTTTTGATGATCCTTGGACTTTTTGTCGTCGGCGGTGCGATTTTTAGGACGGGCCTTGCCCGTGTCGCGGGTCAGAAGATTGTGAAAATCGCGGGCAAGAATGAGAGCGTTCTGTTTGTCGTGATTATGCTCGTGACGGGCTTTATCGGAGCCTTTGTGGGGAATACGGGAACGGCCGCGCTGATGCTCCCGATTGTGATGAGCGTGGCGGCGGGTGCAAAGTCCGGTCCGAAGCGCTTTCTGATGCCGATGGCCTTTGCCTGCAGTATCGGCGGTATGCTGACCTTGATCGGTACGCCTCCGAACATGGTGATCAATGAAGCTTTGATCAAGGCGGGATTTCCGAGCTTAAAGCTGTTCTCGTTTACGCCGATCGGCATTGTGGTGCTTTTACTCATCATTTTTGCCCTGCTCCCGGCTTCGCATTTTCTTTGCAAAAAGACGGAAGAAAAGAAGTCCGATAAGCACAAGAACAAGTCTTTGAACGAACTCGCCGACGAATACCGCCTTTCGCGTAACGTAACCCGTGTCCGCGTCCGGTACGATTCTCCGCTGATCGGGCGTCCTTTTGCGGAACTCAAGCTCCCGACCCATTACAATTTGACGGTCATCGAAGTGGACCATCCTTCCCGTGGAAAGTTCTTTGGCGAAGGTCGCCAGGAACTCGCCGGCCCGACAAGCGTCGCCTACGGGGACGATATCCTTTATATGATGGGCGACATCGAAGACGTCAAGCGCTTTTCCAAGGAAATGAGCGCTCCGATTCTTTCGGAAAAGGAAGCGGAAAAGGAATCCTTCCACTTCCGCAACTGGGGCATTGCCGAAGTGCTCGTGATGCCGGACTCTTCCTTTATCAACCGCAATGTGATGGAGACGAATCTGCGTGCCCAGTACGGGGTGAACCTGCTCGGCATTCAGAGGAACGGCGAATATATCATCCACGGTCTCACAGAAAAGAACCTCGAATCTCGCGACACGCTTTTGGTGCAGGGAACCTGGGAGAACATTCGCAAGCTTTCTTCGTCGAATACGGAATGGATCGTGCTTGGCGAACCTCTCGAATCGGCTGCGGCGGTCCCGCTTGACCACAAGATGCCGTTTGCGGCGGCGATTCTCGTGTTGATGGTCGTTTTGATGGTGACGAATGCGGTGTCTTCGGTCGCGGCTGTGCTGATCGCTGCGCTGCTCATGGTTTTGACGGGTTGCTTCCGCAATGTGGAGGACGCCTACAAGTCGATCAACTGGGAAAGTACCGTGTTGATTGCGGCGATGCTCCCCATGTCGACGGCTCTTGAAAAGACGGGCGTTTCGGGCATTATTGCGAATGCCTTGGTGGAATATCTGGGGGCGATCGGACCTTATGCGCTGCTCGCCGGTATCTATTATACAACGTCCATTGTTACGATCTTTATCAGCAATACGGCGACGGCGGTCCTTTTGGCTCCGATTGCGATGAGTGCGGCCGCGGGTCTCGGTGTGAGCCCGTATCCGTTCCTGTTTGCGGTGACGGTTTCGGCCAGTTGCTGCTTTATTTCGCCATTTTCCACCCCTCCGAACGCTTTGGTCATGAATGCAGGCCGCTATACCTTCAACGATTATCTGAAAATTGGCGGTCCTTTGCAGTTCGGAATGGGTCTTATCATGACCTTTGTGCTACCTTTGTTTTTCCCGTTTTAACCGGGAAAGATGTTAAATTGTCCCCGCGACTAAACATTTGAGGAATAGGAATTATGAATTTTTCGCAAGTCATCTCCCAAGAACTGAACTTAGAAGAATGGCGTGTGGCCAAAGCCTTGGAATTGATGGACCAGGGCGGCACGATCCCGTTCATTGCGCGTTACCGCAAGGACCAGACGGGAACGTTGAATGAAATCGAACTCCGCGACATCCAGCACCGCCGTGAATATTTGCAAGAAGTTGAAGACCGTAAGTCGACCATTTTGAAGTCCATCGAAGAACAGGGCAAGCTGACCCCGGAACTCAAGGCAAAGATCGAATCCTGCAAGGAAAAGACCCTTCTCGAAGACCTTTACGCTCCGTACAAGCCGAAAAAGCGTACCCGTGCGACGATCGCAAAGGAATGCGGTCTCGAACCGCTCGCCCGTATCATCATGGCTCAGGAAGAAACCTCCAATACGCCGGAAGAAATCGGCCGTATTTACCTTTCCGAAGAAAAGGGCCTTGCCGATCCGAAGGCTGCAATCGCTGGCGCCTGCGACATTCTTGCAGAAGAACTCGCCGACAACGCGACCTGCCGTCAGTATCTGCGTGCGCAGATTGAAAAGGAAGGCGTCATGACTTCGAAGGTCCGCAAGGAATTCGAAAAGCAGGACACCAAGTTCAAGAACTACTACGACTTCTCCGAACCGGTTTCGAAGATCCCGAGCCACCGTATGCTCGCCCTTCGCCGTGGCGAAAAGGAAAAGGTTCTCCGTCTTTCCGTGGAAATGCCGGACGACGCTCTCGTCGGATACCTGCAGCGTCAGGTGATCAAGGGCGACAGCATCTGGAAGCCGTACCTGGAAGAAATGTGCAAGGACGCTTGGGACCGTTTGCTTAAAACGAGCCTCGAAAGCGAAGTCCGCTTGATTTTGAAGGACAAGGCAGAAGAAGAAGCGTTCAAGGTGTTCAGCAAGAACCTCCAGGACGTTCTCCTCGCTCCGCCGGCTGGTCACCACGCCGTTCTCGCCCTCGACCCGGGCTTCCGCACCGGCTGTAAGGTGGCAGTTCTCGATAAGAACGGCAAGTTTATCGATCACGGCGTGATCTTCCCGCACGAACCACAGAAGCGCGTCGCCGAAGCGGGCGATTACATCGCCGCCCTCGCCGAAAAGTACGAAGTGGACCTGATCGCAATCGGTAACGGTACCGCTAGCCGCGAAACGGACGCTTTTGTCGCCGCCATGAGCCACAAGTTCAAGGGCAAAAAGCCGGCCCGCGTGATTGTTTCCGAAGCAGGCGCTTCCGTGTATTCCGCAAGCCCGCTCGCCATTCAGGAATTCCCGAATGAAGACGTGACGACCCGTGGTGCGATTTCCATCGGCCGCCGTCTGCAGGACCCGCTCGCTGAACTGGTGAAGGTCGATCCGCAGTCGATCGGCGTTGGACAGTACCAGCACGATGTGAACCAGCGTGAACTCAAGAAGCGCCTCGACGAAGTCGTCGAAAGCTGCGTGAACATGGTCGGCGTGGACCTGAACAGTGCAAGCGCTCCGCTTTTGACCCATGTGGCTGGCGTTTCGGCAACTCTCGCCGAAAACGTGGTGAAGTACCGCGAACAGAACGGTGCGTTCAAGAGCCGTCAGGACGTTTTGAAGGTGAAGGGCTTTGGCCCGAAGGCTTTCGAACAGTCGGCAGGCTTCCTCCGCATCCCGGGCGCCGAAAACCCGCTCGATTGCAGCGCCGTTCACCCGGAAAACTATGAACTCGTCGAACGCATGGCCGCCAAGGCTGGCGTCGCCGTGAAGGATCTCGTCGGCAACGCAAGCGCGATCAAGTCGCTTTCCCCGGACGAATTCCTTTCGGATACGGTCGGTAAGCATACCCTCGAAGACATCTTCTCCGAACTCGAAAAGCCGTCTCGTGACCCGCGTAAGGAATTCCGTTATGCCAAGTTCGACGATTCGATCAAGAGCATCAACGACCTCGTAACGGGCAGCTGGATGGAAGGCGTCGTGACGAACGTGGCAAACTTCGGCGCATTCGTCGATATCGGCGTTCACCAGGATGGCCTTGTGCACGTTTCTGAAATCAGCGACAAGTTCGTGGAAGACGCGAAGACCGTTCTCACGGTCGGTGACGTGGTGAAGGTGCGCGTCCTCGGCGTGGATGCCGGTCAGAAGCGCATTTCCCTTTCGATGAAGTCCGAACAGGTCGATGGCGTCGCCGGTGCAGGCCGTGCTCCGCGCAATGCGCGTGGCGGTCAGCGTCATGAAGGCGGTATCCGTCCGCATGCGACCCTTGCGGATCTGAAGGCGCGTCTCGGCGGTGCAAACTCATCCCAGGGCAAGGGAAATGGCCAGCCGCAGAACAAGCTCTCCTCGATGCTAAAAAAGTTCAAGAAGGGCCTGTAAACCGGGTGTGATAAAACTCACAAGAGCCCGGCTTCGGCCGGGCTTTTTTGTATCCAAAATGGCGAATTTTGCGTGATTTTGAAGGGTTTTGGGGGAACTTCGAATTCACAAGACAAGACCGAAATTGGACCGGATGAGGCGGTCCGATTTTGGTAAATTTGGAAGCAAGTTAAAAGAAAAAATCAGAAGAAAAATCTTCAAAGAGGCGAAAGATGATGGCGATTTATGACGAATCCCTCGACGGCAACATGGATATTGAACCTCCTCAGATTTACATCATGAAGCGTTCTGGGGAACGCGTCATTTTTGACGGTGAAAAGATTGCAAACGCAATCCGTAAGGCGAACAAGGAAGAAGGCATCCTTTCGGATAAATTAACGGAAGAACAGATCGCTGCGATTGTGAGCGGCATTGAACGCGACGCCCGCAACGCGAGCCGCGACCTCTCCGTGGAAGAAATCCAGGATAAGGTGGAAAACTCCTTGATGGCGACGGGCAAGTTCAACGTGGCACGTCTTTACATCACCTACCGTTACAAGCACAACGAACTTCGTAAGATGAGCAACATCGACCAGAAGATTTCGGGCATTGTCGAACGGGATAACGAAGAAGTCAAGCAGGAAAACTCGAACAAGAATCCGACCGTTCTTTCCGTGCAGCGCGACTACATGGCTGGTGAATGGAGCCGCTATTACACGAGCCGCTACCTGCTCACCGACGATATCGTGACGGCTCACAAGGATGGCCTCATCCACTTCCACGATGCGGACTACTTTGCCCAGCACATGCACAACTGCTGCCTCGTGAACCTGGGCGACATGCTCGACAACGGCACGTGCATCAGCGGAACGCATATCGATACGCCGAGAAGCTTCAACACGGCTTGCACCGTCGCTTCCCAGATCGTGGCACAGGTCGCTTCGAGCCAGTACGGTGGACAGACGATTACCATGTCCCACCTCGCACGCTACGTGGACATCAGCCGTCAGAAGATTTCCAAGCGCCTCAGAGCGGAATTCGCAGAAGCGGGCGTCGATGTCGATGAAGAAAAGCTCAAGAAGATTGTGGAAGACGAAGTCCGCCGCGAAGTGGAATCCGGCTGCCAGACGATCCAGTATCAGCTGATTACGCTCCAGTCGACGAATGGTCAGGCTCCGTTCGTGACTGTTTTCATGTACCTCCACGAAGTCCCGGAAGGACAGATCCGCGATGACTTGGCTTTGATTATCGAAGTCATGCTCAAGCAGAGAATCCTCGGCGTGAAGGACAACCGCGGTTTCTACATCACCCCGGCCTTCCCGAAGCTCATCTACGTGCTCCAGGAAGACAACATCGAAGAAGGCACCAAGTACTTCTACCTGACCAAGCTCGCCGCGGAATGCACCGCAAAGCGCATGGTCCCGGACTACATCTCCGAAAAGATGGCTCTTGCGATGAAGGGAGACTGCTATCCGTGCATGGGTTGCCGCTCCTTCCTCACCCCGGACCGCTTTACGGACGCGCAGAAGGGTAACCTAGGCAATGCGAAGAATTACGTCGAAGGCGTTCACAAGTATTACGGCCGTTTCAACCAGGGCGTGGTAACAATCAACCTCGTTGACGCAGCCTGCTCTTCGGGCGGTGACGAAGCCAAGTTCTGGGAAATCATGAAGGACCGTCTGAACCTTTGCCACAGAGCTCTCCGTCTGCGTCACGAACGTCTTCTCGGTACGCCGTCGGACGTGGCCCCGATCCTTTGGCAGGACGGTGCTTTGGCACGTCTCAAACCGGGTGAAGTGATCGACCGTCTTCTCTTTGACGGCTATTCGACGATTTCCCTCGGCTACGCGGGCCTTGCCGAATGCGTGTTCTATATGAAGGGCGTTTCGCATACGAGCTCTGCCGGTGAAGCTTTTGGCCTCAAGGTCATGCAGCTTTTGAACGATTCCTGCGCTCAGTGGAAGGCCGAAGAAAATATCGACTACTCCGTTTACGGAACACCGCTCGAAAGCACCACGTACAAGTTTGCCAAGGCTCTGCAGAAGCGCTTTGGCAAGATTCCGCACGTGACCGACAAGAACTACATCACGAACAGCTATCACATCCATGTGACAGAAGAAATTGATGCGTTCTCGAAGCTTTCCAAGGAAGCGGAATTCCAGAGACTTTCTCCGGGTGGCGCTATCAGCTACGTGGAAGTGCCGAATATGCAGGACAACCTCCCGGCTGTTCTCGCCATCATGAAGCACATCTACGAAACGATCCTTTACGCGGAACTCAACACCAAGTCCGACCTCTGCGACGTTTGCGGTTATTCGGGCGAAATCCGCGTGGTCAAGGATTCTACGGGAAAGCTCGTTTGGGAATGCCCGAACTGCGGCAACCGTGAACAGGCAAGAATGCACGTGGCTCGCAGAACCTGCGGCTATATCGGCACTCAGTTCTGGAATCAGGGCCGTACAGCGGAAATTGCGGACCGTGTGCTTCACATCGGCCTCGGTGAAATCCCGGATGCAGGCTCCGTGAATCCGAACGCGGCTCACTAAGGTCGCTTCGCATGAACGTCGGTCAGATTTACAAAGCGGATTGTGCAAATGGAACGGGCATTCGTGTTTCGCTGTTCGTTTCCGGTTGCACGATCCATTGTAAAGGCTGTTTCAACTCTCGGACTTGGGACTTTAATTTTGGCGTTCCTTACGACGACAAAATCGAAGATCTCATTCTGAGCGAACTTTCGAAGAGCTTCTACGAGGGCATCACGATCCTCGGCGGGGAACCGTTTGAACCGTCGAATCAAGAAACGATTGTACAGCTGATTCGTCGCATTAAAAAGGAACTTCCGAAAAAGAACATCTGGATGTTCTCCGGTTATGTTTATGACCGAGACCTGATTGCCGGCGGTCGAAAGCATACGGACGTCACTGATGAAATCTTGGATTCGATCGATGTTTTGGTCGATGGACCGTTCATGATCGAAAAAAAGAATATCATGCTCCGCTTCCGAGGCTCGGAAAATCAGCGGATCATCGACATGAAAGAAACCCGAAAAACGGGCTCTGTCGTTCTAAAAATGGAATAGTTCAAAGAAAAAGCCTTTTCAGCGAATGGAAAGGCTTTCTTTTACACTGATCTTTTCTTTGGAAATCAAACGGTACAGTTTGCAACGGAACAGCGGAATTGCAAGGATCACGCCTGCGGTGACGATGGGAATCGAAACATAGGCAAGCCCAGGCTTGTCGAGTTCCGCTTTGAAAACGATTCGAAGGACCAGCAGAATCCACCAGTGTACCGCGAGAATAATCAGACCGTTGCGGGAAATGTTTCGAAGGATTCCCTTGAAAATCGCAAAGCCTTTCCAAGCGGGTAAACGGTCCACAAGCAAAAACACGGAAACGAGCGATAAAATTCCAAAGCCCGAACTTGCAAGGAACGTTCCGATGTTTTTTCCGAGACTGTTGTTCATGATGCTGAACCACGGACTCGCGTTTTCAAAAAAGATGTAATGCCAAATGGAAACGGCGGCAATCAAAACGAGAACAAGAGTTTTTTGCTTGCCGAGGGCGATAATCGCATTCTTGCAAAGCGATCCGCCGGCAAAGAAAAAGAGCGTCGTACAGACCCGTTCCATTCCAAACGGCAAGTGCACTTGGTAACGGTTCATCACCCAGCCGGCGACAAGGCTTAGGACCGCAAGCAAAAAGGTTTTCCAAAAGTGTCCCCGGGCGATTTTTTGAACCAGGTAAAAGGCGACGCTCACACAGAAAAGGTTGAACACGAACCAGATCGGCCCGGATCCGACCGAGGACTTTCCGACGACAAAAATCTTGAACAGGTTCCAACCGATATACTGCCACACATTTTGAATGTCGGGAACGATTCCGAGGAGCATCATCTTCGGAGACCGCGGATAGTAAAGTTCAAAATTGTACAGCACCGGGTCGAGCGCTAAAAATAAAAGCGAAAGCAGCACGTACGGCAACAGCAAAACTTTTGCCTTGTGCTTCACATAGCTAAAAAAGGTCGGGAACCGGCGCGTGCTAAAAAGGACGCCCGAAATAAAAAAGAAGGCGGTCATGCGGAAGGCGCTTGCGTGGGAAAGCCCCATGTCGATGCTTGCAAAGGATTGCTCCACATGGAAAAGGCACACGAGCAGCAGCACGCAGCCTTTGAATTCATCAATCCAACCGATTCTTTCGTTTGTCGCGGAAGTCATATTTTGAAGGGAAAATTTATAAAACTCGGAAATGCGAGAGAATTTGTTCAAAACGATTATTCCGAAATGGACTGATTTGGACTCTGAATTCTGCGTTTTTTTACGTACAGCGTATAAAAAGTTGCGCAACGGAAAAGATGATTATATCTTTTTTTCAAAGAATGATTCTAATGCGAGGATAGCTTATGTCGAATTGGACGTGGCTTTCCGGGTTGGCTTCGGACTTGAACGTTTGGGAAGATGAACTTTCCGTGGTCGATTTGGACGCCGAACACACATTTGTTTCTTATGCGGAGGAGGTTCCTGTTTTACAGGATCTGTATTCACTGTCGGCTGTGAAAAATGCCGATGTGCTTGTCGGTATGGATTTTTCGGCTTTGGTGATGTTGAAAAATTTAGAGAAGCGCCCGGCGAATCAGAAGTGGATTTTGCTCGCTCCGATTTTGGACTTTTGCCATGGAGAAGACGCTTGGCCTCAAAAGCAGGTGCTCTTGATGGCAAAAGAAGTGCAGAAAATGCCGAAGGTCGCTCTGCAGGGAATTCTCGATCTCTTTGGCCCTTCCGAAGAATCCAATCAGGAACTTTGGATGGAAACCGCTTTAAAGATCAAACCGGAATGCATTGCTAAAGGCTTTGAATATTTGGCGGAAGCCAAAATAGAAGAACCGGTATCCGTGCCGAATTGCGAAGTGCGCTTTGGCAAGGACGACGAGTGGATTACCGCTCCGGTTGTCGAAGCGGCTAAATCCCTTTTGAACGGTGCCCAGGTGACCGTGCGCCCCAAGGTTGGGCACTGGCCAATGTCTTTAATCGGATAAACAAAGCCGCAAGATAGGCAAAGAAGAATCCGAGCAGTCCATATTCGACTGCATCGCCAATGTGGAAATAAAGAGTATCGCGGGAGCGGAGCGGAATGCGGCGTGTAATGACGCGTTCCGTGTAAAGCCCTGTTTTTAAATCTTCATGACCGTATTGATCGACGAAAGCGGAAATGCCGGTGTTCGTGCAGCGGACAATCGGGTAACCGTTTTCGATGGCGCGGTAACGCAGCTGGTTCAAATGCTGGGCGGCTGCGGTGCTCTTTCCAAACCAGCCGTCGTTTGTGATGTCCACCATCAGACGGGAACCGTCGCGGATGGAACGTCTCGCTTCGGCGCCGTAGATCGTTTCGTAGCAAATGAACGGGCTCCAGAAATACGGTTCAAAAACCGGACGTTCCTTGCCGGGAACAAAGTTCCCCTGTCCCACGTCCACGTAATTCAAAATCGGGAACACGTCGTCGAAGGGGAGCCTTTCACTAAACGGCACCAGGTGCGTTTTGATGTAACGCGTGTAATTCTTTTCGTCGGGGCGGAACAGGAATCCGCTGTTGTAAAGGTTTACCGGACGCGGCGGTTTTCCTTCGCGGTCAAAGTCGAGCGCTCCAATGAAGAGGCTTGTCCGCGTTCCTTGAATGCGGTTTTTGAGCCAATGCTTTTCACGGCTGCGGAGTCTTAAAAAGTCGGGAATGGCGGTCTCTGGGAACACGACCAGGTCCAAGTCTCCGGATTTCCAGTCGATGCTGTCGTTTGCGATTTGCCAAGTCTTGGAAACAACAGAATCGTAATAGGCTTTGCTCCACTTGTTCGTCTGTTGAATGTTCGGCTGGACAATCGCAACCTTCGGAGCTTCCGCTTCGTTTTCCATGTAGAACGGAGCCGCTTCCGGTTTTGAAAGCACAAAGCTTCCATATCCCCAGAGCAGGGCAAAAATTACGACCGGTGCGGCAATCAAAAGTTTTTTGCCCTTCACAAAGGCTTCGGCAACCGCCAAGTTGCTCGCGATGATGATTGCCGTATAACCAAAAATGCCGATTATCGAAAGCGCCTGCAACAGCGGAAGTTGATTTCCCAAGGCGTACCCGAGATGGCTCCACGGAAAACTAAAGTCTCCAATGCTCCGCGTCATTTCAAGGCCCGCGTAAAAGAGCGGAAAAAGAATCAGCAGAACGGGAACGCCCTTGAATTTCACATCGCGGGCTTTCACAAAAACCGCGGCGGCAATCGTATTGTAAACGCTGAAGTAAGAAATCAGGAGAATGAGACCGATCATGATCAGAACGGCCGGCCCCACATTCATCACATTATAAATCCAATAGTAATTGATGACGTTGTAAAGGAAGCCCGACCAGAACGAAGCGAAAAGCGCCGTCTGCATATTGGAACGCAACAGCACCATGAACCACGGCACAAGAAATACGAGGGCGCCAGGACCCAGAGGAAGCGGCGGAAAAGCGAAGGCGTAAAGAATCCAACTGAGCGAACTCAGGGCAAGCGCCGCCAAAGAAAATCTCTCTTTGCAACGTTGCACATTCCAAACGGCAAAACGGAACAGTCCGTAAAGCGCCAAAGGCCCAAAGACCGTCGCAAGTTGAAGCAGGCCGACGTGGGAACGGAGCGTGTAATCGATCGCGAGCGAAAGAAATCCGATGCCGCAGTAGCTGTAGAGCATCTTGGAAAAATTCTTTCGAAAGTCGCGCTTCAAAATAAAGGGGAGCGCGCACAGGAACGGAATCAGCTGGGCCTTAAAAAGGTAAATGCCTTCCAAGTCCGGATCGGCCATCGCAAGCGCAATGTTCAGGACCGCTTGGATGAAAAGGAAAAAAATCATAGTCCGCCTTTGCCCTGCGGATGGAACAAAAGAACGTATTCGCCTTTCGGATTGCACTTCTTGTAATGTTCCAAAAGTTCGGACGGCGTTGCCACCAGGTGTTCTTCAAACTTCTTGGTCAGTTCGCGCATCAGGGCAATCGGCGTTTCGCCAAAGACCTGTCGAATTTCGTCGATGAACTTCACCAGGTTGTGCGGGCTCGCATAAAAGATGAGCGTCGAGTCGGCGGTTTCCTTGAGCTTTTCAAGCAGGTGCAAACGTTGAGCGCTTTTTTTCGGAGAGAAGTTCTCGAAGCGGAAACGGTCGGTCGGAAGGCCGCTCGAAACAAGAGCGTTGATCATGGCGCAGGCGCCTGGGACGCTTCTCACGTCGATCCCTTCACGCACGCATTCGCGTACCAGGTTGAATGCCGGGTCAGCGATGCCCGGGGTGCCGGCGTCACTGATGATGGCGATGTCGCCTTCGTTCTTCAGGTATTCCACGTATTTCGGCGTCACTTCTTCCTTGTTGAAGTCGTGATAGCTTTCCATCGGCGTGTGAATGTCGAAGTGGTCAAAGAGAAGTCTCGAATGACGGGTGTCTTCGGCGAGCACGAGCGGCACTTCTTTTAAAATGCGCACGGCGCGGTAGGTCATGTCTTCAAGATTTCCAATCGGAGTGGCGACAACGTAAAGTGTATGCATAGTCTGAATTTTAGTAAATGTCCGAGCGGATGGATTCATCCACCGGGGTGTTTTGCAAAAGGGATTGTCTTAAACGCGCAATGAGCTTTTTGTGGATCATGTCGGCGCGTTCCTGCATGTATCCGCCGCGGTAAGGACCGTACCAAAAAAGGCGCGGATGTTCTTCTTCCAAAAGCTCTGCGCTTTCAACGTTCACGCTGTCGCAGATCAGTTCGGAATGCAGCGAAATGAAAATGTCATCTTCGCGGGGCATCGCGGGCCAGAGCGGCGCCAGGACAAAGATTCCCAAGTACCAGAGGCTCGCGTAATGTTCTTCCACTTTTCCGTCAAAAGAAAGTTCCAAGGTGCAGCCGCTCGGCACGGCGTCTTGCAAACCTTGCACATAGGCGTTCCGCAATTCTTTTGGAACCTCTACATTTTCACCGCTTTCCGTGGCAGAAAGACGGATCGCGGAAGAATCTTTGGGGGAAAAGTTTGCATCTGCCGAAAAATCCGCGTGGTAAAGCTTAGGCGCGCAGGCGGAAAAGAGGAGAACGGTCAAGATGCAAAGCCAGAATTTCACCTCTTAAAATTAGAATTATTAGATTTCAAAATATGGAAAACAAAGTCGCCTACTTCATTTCGGATGCGCATCTGGGCGTGAATCCTCCTGGATCCATCGAAGACCGCGAAGAAACGCTTGTTCAATTCTTCAAAGGAATGATCGGCGTTGCGTCGCACCTTTTTATTGTCGGCGACCTGTTTGAATTCTGGTACGAGTACCGCCATTATGTGGCCCGCGGACACATGCCGCTTTACCGCGTACTAGGAGACTTGGCGGATTCTGGAACGGAAGTGCATTATCTGATGGGCAATCATGACTTTGCACTGGGAGACTTTTTTTCGAAGGAACTTGGCGTACAAGTTCACCGCACTTACGTCGCCAAAAACATTCAGGGGCATAACATTTATTTGATGCACGGGGACGGCGTCGCCAAGGCCGACAAAGGCTACCGCGCCGCGAGAAAGCTGATCGATGCGAAATGGGCGCGTTTTCTTTTCCGCAAAATCCATCCGGACTTGGGCATGGACATTGCAACGTTTGTCGGCAGGAACAGCCGCAAGGCGGGCAAGGACCGCGTCATCGACATTCAATCGTACCTCGATGCCGCTGCCGAAAGAATGCGCGACAATCACTGCGACATCTGCGTTCACGGGCATCACCACATTCCGGGCATTTGGGAAAACGCAGAAGGCAAAGTCGTTTCCCCGGGGCAGTGGCTTTTCCATTTGAATTACGCAAAGCTTGAAAACGGCGAAATCTCGGTCGTCCCGTTTCAAAAGTAAGCGCTTCAATTAAAGACTTCAAAAAATAAAAGTGCAAAAGAAAAAGTCCGGATTTGCATCCGGACTTTTTGAAATGGTTTCGAAATAAAAGGCTTACTGGTCCAAACGTTCTTCCGAAGCACCGCGAAGCTGCTTCGCCTTGTTCGTGCCCCAAAGCTTGTCGACAAAGTCGAAGCTCAGGAACTTTTCCGTCCAGGTTTCCACCCAGCACCAGTGCATCTTTTCGCCGTTTTCCCCTTCGATCACCCAGTTGTCCGGAGCGGAGAAACGGTAGGTTTTCGGAGCCGGGGTATCCCATTCATTCTGCGCGGCAGGCGTGTCGGTAATGATCCAAACGCGGTGCGCCGTCTTGTGGTAGATGAACGCATTAAAGGCGATATCGACGATGAAGAAGATAATGGCCCACTTGAAATTCTTCTTGGTCAGCAAGAAGATTACAAGCAAAAGCAGCAACAGGGCGAATGCGCCGAAGTTGTAATGGACGGAGTAAAACGCCTTGAAAATTTCGAACATGGTTATCCCCTATAGTTTGAAAGTCATGACATTTCCCGAAATCTGGACGCTGTAACGCACGTGGGATTCCGGAAGCTTAACGCCGAAGGCGTGGAACGTTCCCATCATAGAAAGGCTTGCGTGGCTTTCGATGGTGCGGACGTTGAGCAGACCCTTCTTGCCAAAAGTAAATTTAAATGTTTTTTTCTTGGCGTCGTATTCCGGAGTCGTCGTCGAATTCTTAATCGTGTTCAAAGCGGTAATGCAACGCTTGTCAAGAATCATCGTTCCGCGGGAATCGATGGAAATCATCGGGAGACCTGCGGAGTTGCGGCAGGCAAAGAGTTCCCATGCGCCGGTCTTCTTCGAATTCTTCTTCTGGAAAATAATCTTGTCGCCTTCTTTGGTGAGTTCGACGTCACCCGAGACGACCTTCATGCCGACGACATTCATTGCGCCGCGCAGATAAAGAAGATAAGTGCCGTTAGACGGCAGAATGCGGAAGGACGTTGCCTTGAGCTTGCTCGTCGGAGTAATGGCAATGCGTCCGCCGACCTTATCCACCATCAGGTCTGCATAAACGGCTGTTTTGAGTTTAAGCTTTTCCGCGAGTTCTTTAGAGAAACGAAGAAAACCACGGATATCCATTCTAGCTTTAAAGCTATCCATAACACTAAACCTCACCTTATTAGGTACACCGCGACAAATATTAACAAATTCGCCGAAATGGGACAAGATGCTGAGCGTTACTTTGTTTTCATTTTTAAAAGCTCGGATTGCAGTACGTCTAGTAAAGACTTGCCTTCGCGCTCGACCAAAGTGAAGTTTTTAGAATGGTTGTTCAATAAATTACGTACAAGTTCACCACGCCGCGGATCGTCCGCAATCACGGTCGCCGGAATGGATTCTCTTTTGTCAAAAATCATCTTGGCGTGGGAACGGCTCAGGAATTTGGGGAAGAAAATTCGGTAACGTGCCGATAAAGCGGAACTAAAACTCTCGGATGGGTCCACTAGAATGGCTCCTTTCCCAAAACCGCTCGTCAAAGAGTTGTACGCGGCGATCGATCCCGTCCCGTGGCCGATGAAGATGATGTCGTCGGAATGGGCGCAACCGACCATCGCCTGAATATCCGAGGCGTAATATTTTTCACCCGGCGTGCCTTCGCTCCCGGCGGATCCGCGGTAGTTGAATGCGACGTATCGAAAGCCCGGGATCTTTTTTACGTTAACGAGGAAGGTCGCTGCGTCTTCGCCGCCATCGGCAAAGTACAGCACGGTCGTCGGCAGGGAATCGTTCAAAATCCAGCCTTGAAGCTTTTTGTCGTTATCGGCGTGGCAAAGAACGGCAGCATCGCGGAGCATCGATTCGGAAGAGTCGTCGATTTCTGCGCGGGGGAACGCCAAGCGGCGTTCCGACAGTGCCATGTAAAGGAGAAGGCAAACGTAGACCAGGGCGAAAATGCCGATCAGGCGCAAAATCTTAAAAAAGGTGTTCTTGATAGCGTTCATCGGGCTACAAGATAAAAAAAGAATCGCGACCTTTTTGGAAGATCGCGATTCTAGGGATGGGATTGGGTGTTCCTTGAAAATAGACAAAAAATTGCTCAAAGAGTAGTGGGGCTGTTCCCAAAAGTGTTCCCAAATTGTTCTTTTAGCGAAATTTCGCCAAAAGCTTATAAAATGTTTGCAAAAATAGGTGTTCCCAAAAAATGGGATAAAATATATCTTTAAGGCACGATGAACGTGTTTGCCTATTACAATTATCGAAAGTACCTGCAGGACTATTACGAGTACCGTAAGTCCGTGCAACGGTATTTCTCCTATCGCGCTTTTGCCAAGCGCGCCGGCTACACGTCCAGTGGATTCTATCTGGATCTGGTGAAGGGCCGCAAGTCTTTGACCCCGCAGATGGTTCCCAAGTTCATCCATGCGCTTGGACTTTCCGAAAAGGAAGGCCGCTACTTCAGCCTGATGGTGGACTTTACCCATGCGGAAACCCCGGAATCGAAGCAGGTCATCTTCGAAAAGATGTCTGCCCTCCTTCCGCGCACGACTAAAGCGCTTTCCCGTCAGCAGGTAGAATATTATAAGGAATGGTATTACGTCGCCGTCCGCGAAGCTTTGTCCGTCTTGAACGTTTCGGACAACTACCAGGACCTCGCTCTGTTCCTTAACCCGCGCATTACGGTTCCGCAGGCGAAGCAGGCAATCAAACTGCTTTCGAACCTCGGCCTTATCGAAAAGGAAAACGGTTTCTGGCGTTCCGTCAACAAGACGATTACCAGCGGCCGGGAAATCCCTCCGTTTATCGTTCACGACTTCCAAAAGAAAATGATGGATCTCGGCAAGGCTGCCGTGGACCATTACAGCACCGAACGCCGCAACGTTTCGTGCACCACGATGAGCGTTTCCCCGCAAGGACTCGAACGCATCATCCATAAAATTGATACATTTCGTAAGGAAGTGGTCGACATCGTCCGCTCGGACGATCATGAGTCGATGATCTGTGAACTGAATATCCAATTCTTCCCGCTTTCGAAGGAGCTTGAAGCTCGCCCGAAGAACGAGGTAGAAATGGATGAAACCGAAGGAGATTCCGACGATGAAGCTTAGTCTGCGCATCTTCGCGCTCCTTCTTTGCGCTTTGACTTTTTGGGCATGCTCCGACAAGGTTGCAGGAACTGCGACCGATACGGAAAACACGATCGCCGGTACGGTGACCCTTGCCGATGGCTCGGCAAGATGCGGCATTTCCGTGCGTCAGGTCGTGGCCCGTACCGCTTCTACGGTAGACTTTATTGAAACGGAAACGGATTCGTTCGGTGCCTTTGCTTTCGACAGCACCTTGGCCGATACGGTGAATTTCGAATTCCGCTACAATTCAAACGATTCGACCCTTTCCGAAACGCAGATCATCCGCCGCGTTTCTGCGAAGAGTGAAGACAGCCTGCGCGTGAAGCTCCAGGAATCGGCCTTGGTTGTGGGCGAACTCGAATATACGGGCAACGCCTCGTTCCTCGCCGGCTCGCACTTTATGGTGCAGCTCGATTCGACGACTTTCTCGATCGACGTCTTTGCTCCGGATTCCTTTAAGATCGCTCTTCCGGAAGGCTCCTACTCTTTGACGATCCTCCCGGCGGATTCGAGCGTGATTACAAAGCTCCGCGCTTCGGGCTATGCGGATTCGACGATTATTCGCAAGCTCTCGGTGACGGTTTCCGCAGGGGATACTTTGGATGTCGGCAAGCTTCGTTGGGACGCTTCGGAAAGTGAACCGACCCAGGTGAAACTTTTGCAGGGTGTCGTCAAGAGCGCAAACGGTAAACCGGCGAAGGGCGTTTCGGTCCACGTGGTGACCGATCTTTACGGCTTTGGCGTTTTGGACAGCGCCGCTTTTGTGACGCAGGCGGTCACGGATTCGATGGGCGTCTGGCGTGTGGCCGCTCCGGCTTTTGACTTGATTGACGACAGCTTCCGCGTGGAATTCCGCAGCAAGGATTCTGCGGGCGGCGTTCTCACGGGCCTTTCGGACTACATCGACAAGGACGATTTGGAAGAAGCAAAAGACACGCTCCAAATTCCGACGGTGACCCTTGCAGAAGCTTCGAACTTCCTCGGCTCGGTCTTCCTCGTTTCGGAAGGCGCTTCGACGGCAACGCAGGACACCCTCTGCTGGGCGTACAGCATCCGAGTCGGCTTCCGCGGAACCAGTAACTTTAAAACGGTCAGCTCTTGCAACTCCATCACCATGGTGAATTTGCCGTCCGACTACCAGGATCTCGTCTTCTATTCGGGCGACGAACTGGTGATCCGCAATCTCAAGTCGGGCGAATTTGACCCTGAAGATTACGTCAAGAGCGTTCGGGTGAATCTGCCTCCGGGAGATACTTTAAAGTACCAGGGCATTACCTACACCCCTCCGACGACCGCGAACGACGCGTCTGAAAGCGAGGAATAGCCGGAAAAGACCCCCTTTGAAGGTGTTTTTTGCCTCTCTTTTATTGACTGAACAATTTTTTTCTAGTATATTTGCGCTACCTTGAGAATTGAGATTTCAAAAATTGCTTCCTGTGAAGGTTCTTTGCAGGCGAGTTTCGTAAAGGATGATTCCGATGCGAACGTTTTTGAAGAACTCCGTATCCAGGGTCCGCTTCAAGTCGAATTGACGGTCGTCCCCGAAGATTCGAACAAGTGGATGCTCACGGGGACTCTTTCCGGGGTACAGATTTTGGAATGCTCTCGCACGCTCGAGCTCTTCGACTATCCGTTTGAGACGCCGATCAGCTTTTGGGTGGAACTCACCCCGGGACTGGCAGAGCAGGAACTGGACGATTCGGACGACGAAATCTTTGGATTCCGCGTACCGCAGGTTCAGGACCACGTAGATGTGACCGAATGTGTTCGGCAACTGGTGATTCTCCAGGAACCCCTCCATCCGGTTAAGGACGATCCGGACAAGGCCTTCGTTTGGGAAATCGGCGAAAAGTCGGAAAAACCGAAGGAAGATCCTCGTTGGGAAAAATTGAAAGCGCTTAAGGCCAAGATGGAACATCCGAACGGATGATTCCGGAACCTTAAGCCGAACGATTAGGAGTTCAAAAATGGCAACACCAAAAAGAAAAACCTCTACTGCTCGTCGTGACAAGCGTCGTACGCACTGGAAGATCGAAATGCCGGCTCTCGCTACTTGCGACCATTGCGGTTCTGCAAAGCGTCCGCACCGCGTTTGCCCGGTCTGCGGTTACTACAACGGCGTAGAAGTCGTTCACATTCAGGAAGCCTAATTTTTTTATTAAGAATTAGATAGGAGTTTACACACCATGATCAGCATTGCTCTTGATGCGTTTGGCGGTGATAACGCTCCGGACGTCGTTGTCCAGGGAGCCATCAACGCGGTCAATAGTTCTGAAGGAAAGTTTGCGGTTGTTTTGTGCGGTCCAGAGGCCGAGGTCAAGGCAAAGCTCAAAGAATTCGGTTACGAAGGTAAGCTGATCCAGGTTGTAGACGCTCCTGAACTCGTTGCTATGGACGAACATCCGACTGAAGTGCTCCGTAAGAAGCAGCACTCCGGTCTCGTGATGTGCGTGGGCCTTCAGAAGAAGGGCCTCGTCCAGGCTAGCGTTTCTGCCGGTAACTCCGGCGCCATGATGGCTTCTTGCCTCATGATCCTCGGTCGCACGAGCGAAGATTTCGCCCGTCCGCCTATCGGCTGCATTATCCCGAATGCCAAGGGCCACAGCGTTCTCGTGGACGCAGGCGCTAACGTGGATGAAAAGCCGAACGTCCTCAGAGATTTCGCTCTCGCAGGTTCCGTCTTTGCTGAAGCTTATCTCGGTGTCAAGAATCCGAAGGTCGGTCTCTTGAACATGGGCGAAGAAGAAAAGAAAGGTCCGGCTTCCGTCCAGGAAGCGCACCAGCTTTTGAAGAATGCCCCGGTGAACTTTATCGGCAATATCGAAGGCCGTGATGTTCTTCTCGGTGAAGCGGACGTCGTTGTCTGCTCCGGTTTCGTCGGCAATGTTCTTCTGAAGATGTACGAAGGTTTCTACGAACTGCACACCAAGACGTTCGGCGTGGTGGACACTCCGGCTGGCAAGCAGTTCAACGAAGCATGGGACTACCGCAACACGGGTGGAGCTCTCCTCCTCGGTCTCAAGGGCACTGGTATCATTGCCCACGGTCGTTCCGATGCCAAGGCTATCGAACAGGCGATCAAGGTCGCTTATACGTTCGCTGCGAACAATGTGCCGGAAAAGATCGGCAAGAAGCTCGCAGGTATCGAAGCTTAATGATGAAAAACTCAAGTCTGTTCTTGGTCCGTTTGGGTCATTCTGAACAGACTTCGGGTTTGATTTTTATTGAACAAATGTTTAAGATTTCGTCCGGAACATCTCGTTCTCGGACGATTTTTTGTTGTCGCAAAGCACTTAGTTAATATATCTTGGAGTAAACTATGTCTAAGACAATTTTTGTATTCCCGGGCCAAGGCGCACAGTATGTGGGCATGGGCAAGGCTCTTTCTGAATCTTTCGCTCCGGCGAAGCAGCTCCTCGAAAAGGCTGACGATACGCTCGGCTTTTCGATTTCGAAGGTGATGTTTGAAGGTCCGGAAGAAGACTTGAAGATTACGGCTAACACTCAGCCGGCTCTCTTCGTCGCTTCCATGATGGTTCTTGAAGTTCTCAAGTCGGAAGGCATCGGCTTCGATCTCGTTGCCGGTCACTCCCTTGGTGAATATTCCGCAATCTGCGCTGCAGGCGGCTTCTCTTTTGAAGACGGTTTGAAGCTCGTGCGTCTCCGCGGTTCCTTGATGGCGAAGGCCGGCCAGGAACATCCGGGTGCCATGGCTGCCATCATCGGCGTTGCCGATGACAAGATCCAGGAACTCTGCGACGCGGTGAAGAATGTCGGCGTTGTCGTTCCGGCTAACTTCAACTGCCCGGGCCAGATCGTCGTGTCTGGTGAAGTCGATGCAGTGAAGGCTCTCGTGGACAACTGCGGCGCTGCTGGCGTCAAGGCTGTTCCGCTCGCTGTTTCTGGCGCATTCCACAGCCCGCTTATGCAGAGCGCTCAGGCAGGTCTCGCCGATGCGATTGCGAATACAAAGTTTAACGATCTCCAGAAGCCGCTCATTGCAAACGTGACGGCAAAGACCGTGACGAGCGGTGCTGAAATCAAGGACCTCCTTGTGCGTCAGCTCGTGAGCCCGGTCCGCTGGAATCAGTCGATGGCATATGCAATCCAGGAACTCGGCGTGACTTCCGGTGTGGAAGTGGGCGTCGGTCACGTCCTCGCCGGTCTTCAGCGCAAGATCGACCGCGCAGTGAAGTTCACCGCGGTGGAATCTGTCGAAGCCGTGCAGGCCCTCAAAGCTTAAGGAAGACTATGATTGATTTGAAAGGTAAAGTTGCAGTCGTTACGGGTGCTTCCCGTGGCATCGGTCTCGAAATTGCGAAGACGCTCGCCGCTCAGGGTGCACGCGTCGCCGTGATTTCGACGAAGGAACGTCCGGAAATCGCAGAACAGATTGCGCAGGAAACGGGCTCTGAAGCAAAGAGCTACGCTTGCGACGTCTCGGATGCCGATCAGGTGGCAGCCACCTTCAAGGCGATCCTCGAAGCTTTTGGCCAGATCGATATTCTGGTGAACAATGCGGGCATTACCCGTGACGGTTTGATGATGCGCATGAAGGATGCGGATTTCGATGACGTGATCCGCACGAACCTTCGCTCTGCGTTCCTCTGCACGCGCGCTGTCGCCCGTCACATGATGGGACGTCGTTCCGGCCGCATTATCAACATGGCAAGCATCAACGGCATCCGCGCTCAGGCGGGTCAGGCGAACTATGCCGCTTCCAAGGCGGGCATTATTGGCCTTACCAAGACGAATGCGATGGAATTTGCCGCTCGTGGCATTACCGTGAATGCGGTCGCCCCGGGCTTTATCGGTACCGATATGACGGCAAAAATCGCCCCGGAAGCCCTCGAAAAGTACAAGAATGCCATTCCGGTACAGCGCATTGGTGAACCGAAGGACGTCGCAAACGCGGTCGCTTTCCTCGCTTCCGATGAAGCTAGCTATATTACTGGACAAGTTCTTGGCGTCGATGGCGGCCTTGGAGCTTGATATTTTAAAAAAAGTTTCTAATTTTTCACAAAACCTCAAATGGAGTTAAAAATGACTGAAGAAGAACTTCTCAAGAAAATTACGGCTGTTGTCGTTGAAAAGCTCGGTGTCAAGCCGGAAGATGTGACTCGCGAAGCTTCCTTCGTGAACGATCTCGGCGCTGATTCCCTCGACCGCGTTGAACTCGTGATGGCTCTCGAAGACGAATTCGACATCGAAATCCTCGACGAAGATGCAGAAAAGTTCATCAAGGTTTCTGACGTTCTTTCCTACATCCAGAACAAGCTCAGCAAGTAAGTTCTAGATTATTCGCGCAGCTCTTTTGTCAAACTCGTCCTTGTGCAAATCCTTGTATGAGGCGGCGTGACAAAAGAGCTGTTTGCTTTTTAAAGGAAAGCCCGAGTTATAAGGCCTCGCCCTCATCTGGGAGAGGCTTATTTTTTATCTTTCTTCTATATGGAAAAGAAAGACAAGAATGTCATCCGCCGCATCTTTTTGTGGTTCCGCAAGAAGTCGGGAAACGATTTAGAAAACAGTCTGGGTTACACGTTTAAGAACCCGGAACTTTTGGCGCACGCCCTGGTGCACCGTTCATGGCTTTCGGATAAGGAAATGCCTTATTGGGAAAACAATGAACGCTTGGAATTCTTGGGCGACTCTGTGCTGAACATGCTCGTGACGGAATACCTGTACAAGACTTACCCGCATTTGCCGGAAGGCGATCTTTCGAAGATGAAGAGCGTGATCGTCTCGGGTCAGGCTTTGACGAAGATCGCGCGTACCTGGAATTTGGGATCCTACTTGCGCGTGGGCAAGGGTGAAGCGAAGAACGGCGGTCGCGATCGTGACAGTCTTTTGGAAGACGCCTTTGAAGCGATCCTCGGCGCGATTTATCTCGATAGCGATATCAAGCACTGCCGAGCCTTTTTGGAACGCCACATTTTCCCGAATGTGCAACAAGTGGTTTCGGAAGCGGACTTTATCAATTACAAGAGCGCCTTGCTCGAATACATGCAGGCGAGAGCGCTTCCACCTCCGGATTACGAACTCGTTTCGGAATCGGGCCCGGAGCACTGCAAGGTCTTTGAAATGACGGTGATGTTCCAGGACAAGGAATATGGCCGTGGAACGGGCGCTTCGAAGAAGAAGGCGGAGCAGGAAGCGGCAAAGATCGCCTTGGAAAAGTTCAAGGAAGAAGAAGCCGCGAAGACGAATGAAGCTCTTTTGAATGTAAAACCGCCGAAGGTGACGAAGAAGTCGATCGCCCGTGCGGAAAAGGAACGTGCGAAGGCTCGGACGAAGGGGAAAAAATGAAACTTTCTGTGAAAGCTTGCTTTGGCCTTTTGACCGTGGGCGCAGTGCTTGCGCTTAGCCTTTCGGCCTGCAACGGGGAATCTTCCAAGGATAAGAAGTCCGCTTCGAAGGGAGCCGTGAACTGCCCGACGGCGGCGGTGTACCCGGCGGATGCGGATGGGGAATTTGACCCGATCGCGGATACGTCTGCGGTGGCTTGCGGATCGATTCGCCTGTGGGGCTCGGCGATGCCGAAGTCCTTCAACATGTGGGAAGATTACAACAGCTTTAGCGCGGGCCTGATGAGCCTGATGTTTGAACCGCTCGTGTCGCTGCATACGACGGAAGAACGCCCGGTGGGAATTCTCGCGGACAAGTGGGAAATTTCTGCGGACAGCATGACTTTCACATTCCACATCGATCCGCGTGCGAAGTGGAGCGACGGTGTGCAGATCACTGCCGAAGATGTGCAGTATTATTACGACGTCATCATGGATCCGAAGAATCTGACGCCGATTTTCAAGGTGGGGCTTTCCCGTTTTGAACGTCCGAAGATTCTCGATTCCCTCACGATTTCGATCACGGCGAAGGACGTGCATTGGGCGAACTTCTGGGAAGCGGCTGGCCTTGTGGCATTCCCGAAGCACGCGTGGAAGGATCAGGACTTTAACCAGATCCGTTACAAGTTCCCGGTGGTGGAAGGTCCGTACAAGATTTCGGAATTCCGCGAAGACCGCTACGTGGAGCTTTCCCGCAACCCGAACTGGTGGGGCTTCCACAAGAACTGGAACCGCGGCAAGTACAACTTTGAAAAGATCCGCTACCGCTTTATGGAAGACCGCACCAAGGCGCTCGAAGCCTTTAAGAAGGGCGACCTCGACGCTTATGCGATTTACACGTCTTCCATTTGGATCAAGCAGACGGATTTTGACGCAGTGCAAAAGGGCTGGGCTGTGAAGCAGCGCATCTTCAACCGCGAACCGATCGGCTTCCAGGGCATGGCGATGAACCTGCGCCGCGACAAGTTCAAGGACGTGCGCGTTCGCAAGGCTCTCTCTTACCTGATGGACCGCAAGCTGATGAACGAAAAGTACATGTACAACCAGTACTTCTTGCTGAACAGCTACTACCCGGACCTTTGGGATAATCACGCAAATCCGACGGCGCAGAATTATCCGTTTGACATGGATGCGGCGCGCAAGCTCCTTGCCGAAGCGGGTTACGTTCCGGGCGAAAAAGGCATGCTGGAAAAGGACGGCAAACCGTTTGAAATTACGTTCATCACCGCCAGCGAAGACATGCGCCATTTGACGCTTTATCAGGAAGCGCTCAAGAAGGCGGGCATCCAAGTTTCGATTGAACAGATGTCGCAGAGCACGCTCCGCAAACGTTTGGACGATGCAGACTTTGACATGTACTGGATTGCGTGGGGAAGTTCCCGCTTAAAGGACCCGGAAGCTTCCTGGTCGAGCAAAACGGCAAACGATCCGGGTACGAACAATGTGACCGGCGTGCAGGACGCTGTCGTCGATAGTCTTGTGAAATTGCAGAAGACGGAATTCGATCTTTCGAAGCGCAATGAAATTCTTCGCGCCTTGGACAAACGCTTGACGGAAATCGTTCCGTACGTTTTGATGTGGCAGTGCGACTTCCACCGCGTTCTGTACTGGAACCGCTTTGGTTTGCCGAAGAATGTTTACGCGAAGTTTGGACGTGAAGACGAAAGCATTCCGGTGTACTGGTGGCTTTCGACGGACAAGTCTCAAAAGCTCGATGCCGCGATGCAGTCGGGAAAGCCTTTAACCCTGGAACCGGCGGAGGTCCATTATGCAGAATAGCTTTGACGTGTTGATCGTTGGTAAAGGTCCTGCGGGAATCTCCGCGGCCTTGTACGCCTTGCGTTCGGGGCTTTCGGTGCTGATCGTGGCGAAGGATACGGGCGCACTTGCCCGTGCACATGCGATTGCGAACTATTACGGTTTTGAAGAACCGATTACGGGTGCAGAACTCGAACGCCGTGGCGAAGTACAGGCGAAGTCTCTTGGCGCCGAAATCTTTACGGGCGAAGTTTTGGACTTGATGTTTGCCGAACAGTTCCATGCGCGCGTGAAAGGCACCGATGGCGAAGTGGAATTTTTGGCGAAGTCCGTGGTGGTCGCCGCGGGTTCTGTGCGCGCGAAGGCGCCTGTTCCGGGCCTTGACGCTTATGAAGGCAAGGGCGTTAGCTATTGCGCAGTCTGCGACGGATTCTTCTACCGCAAAAAGAACGTGGTGGTCTTGGGAAGCGGCGCCTATGCCCTTTCCGAAGCCAAGGAACTTTTGCCGCTTGCCGCCAAGGTAACGATTTGCACTTTGGGCGAAGAACCCAAGGTGGAAATTCCGGCGGAATACGCAGTGGAAAAGGAAAAGATCGTCGCTGTCGAAGGAGACGATCACGTTCAGAAAATTCGTTTTGCAAGTGGCAAGGAAATTCCGGTGGACGGAATTTTTGTGGCTCTGGGAACGGCAAGTGCAGCGGATCTCGCCCGCAAAACGGGCGCGGCTGTGCAGTCGAACAAGCTTGTTGTTGATGAAAAGTTGATGACGACGGTTCCCGGTCTGTTTGCTGCAGGAGACTGTCTCGGTGGAATTTTACAGGTGGCGGTCGCTGTGGGCGAAGGTGCCAAGGCGGGCCTTGCCGTTGTGGAATATTTGCGCAAGTTGCGTGCAAACGAAGGAGCCGCAAAATGATTTTAGCGGGAAAGAAAATCCTTTTGGGTGTAACGGGAAGCATTGCGGCGTACAAGGCTTGTGAACTTTTGCGCTTGCTTCAAAAGGAAGGCGCGGAAGTCCGCGTCGCCATGTCGGAAGCGGCGACGAAGTTCGTGGCTCCGCTTTCCTTTGCTTCGCTTTCCAAGTGTCCGGTTTACACAAAAGACGGTAACCCGGAAGGACGTCCTTTCCAGCATATCGATTTTCCGCGTTGGGCGGACCTTTACATTGTGGCGCCTGCTTCTGCGGATGCGATTGGAAAGTTTGCGAATGGCCTTGCGGATGATCCGGTTTCTCTTTGCTACATGTCGAGTACCGGAGACAAGTGGATTGCCCCAGCGATGAATACGGCAATGTACCTTTCGAATGCCGTGCAGAAAAATTTGGAAACGCTCCGCTCTTTTGCGGACACGCATATTTTGGAATCTCCGGCGGGGGAACTCGCTTGCGGTGAAACAGGCCCTGGCCGTTTTATGGAGCCTGCGGAAATCGTCAACGCTTTGAGATTCTATACGCCGGAATCCGAAGAAAAGACCGGTTCCGTTTTGATTACGGCGGGCCGTACCGAAGAAGCGATTGACCCGGTGCGTTACATTTCGAACCGTTCCAGCGGAAAGACGGCGGTCGCCTTGGCAAATGAATTTTTGAAGGCGGGTTACCGCGTCTTCTTTGTGCACGGTCCGATGGATGTGAAAGTGCCGTTCGGCGTTTTCGATGTCCCGGTGACAAGTTCGCAGGACATGTATGACCGCGTACTTGCAGCCCAGTCGAAGATGGATGTGATTGTCCATTGCGCAGCGGTAGCGGATTACCGTCCGAAACACGTTTCGGATACAAAGATCAAGGACAGTCGCAGTCAGCTCGTTTTGGAACTCGAACCGAATCCGAATATTTTGCGAGACTCGGTCAAGAATAAACCTGCAAAGCAGGTGATCGTCGGTTTTGGACTTGAAACCGATGACGTGCAAAAGCATGGCGAAGAAAAACTTTCGAAGAGCGGTGCAGACTTTTTGGTGCTGAATACGCCTGTCGTGGATGGTGCGGGTTTTGGTTATGACCGCGTTCCGTTCGCCATTCTCGAAAAGGGAAAGCCTGTGCCGGAACTTTTGATGCGCTCCAAGGCGGAACTCGCCGAGGATGTGGTGAAGCTCGTAACTGCCAAGCGGGAGGCTCTCGGTGCCTGATTTTTCGGAACTTGCAAGCTATCTCCGTGCGCAGATCGATTTGGATTCCGATCAGCTGTATTCGGATGAGCCTTGGACTTGGGCGCCGCCGTCGGCACAGCCCGCGGTGCAGCCTGCGGCTACGTTCACAGCGCCGAAGCCCGCTCCGAGCTTTAAGCCGGGCTTTGCTCCGTCCGCTCCTCGCCCGGCGCCTGCTCCCGCTCCAAAGCCTCGCCCGGCTTTTACTCCGGCAGCGAAGATCGTGATTCCGGAATCGGCAAAGTCCGCGATTCCTTCTGCATACGAAACGGCGGATTCCCTTGAAAAGTTTTACGAGCTTGTGGCGGCGGAAAAGCTTTACGCCAAGACTCCGTTCATTCGGGGTGAAGGCAACTTGAACAAGCCGCGTTTGCTGCTCGTCGTCTATTCGCCGCTTCCGAAGTATCTCGAAAACGGTTATGCAAAATCCGATGTGGGTGAAATGGTCGCTCGCATGTTCGGAAGCTTGAATGTGAAACCGGAAGATATCGGCGTGACTTACTTCTGCAAAAAGCAGGTATCCCGCATGGTACTTCCGCAGGTCGCTCTCGTTTTCAAGAAGATGCTCGAAAAGGAAGTCTCGCTCATTCAGCCGCAGACGGTCATTTTCTTTGGCGACAAACTCTTAAAACAGGCTCTTTCGCAGAACAACGTGAAAGTAGTGGACTTTGGCGGAAAACCGCTTGAATTTGCAAAGACCCAGGCGACGGCTATGATCGATCCGGAAGAAATGCTCACGAATCGCCAGTTGAAGCTTGTCACTTGGAAAATTCAAATTCCGAAGTGCGGATTTTTTGGTTAAATTCCAAATAGGTTTAGAATGGATCAGGAACAAGAAAATTACGAGTACAGCGGTAGGGCAGCTCCCCAGGCAGTCGAAGCGGAAGTGTTTTTCCTCGGCGGGGTGATGCAAGACCCGAACGTCCTTTCGGACGTGGTTTCGCTGCTCGATCCCGATGACTTTTTCCAGGAACGTCACAAGATTATTTGGGAAGCGCTTCAGAAGCTTTCCCAGTTCAACACGCCGATCGACGTGGTGACGCTCAGCAACGCGCTTGAAAAAGAAAACAAGCTCGAAGCGGCTGGCGGAAGAGAATACCTCTTGAAGCTGATCGAATCCGTGGCGAGCGGCGCGAATGCGCGTTACCATGCGGAAATCATTCAGAAGAAGGCGGTGATGCGCCGCCTGATCAATGTATCGACGACCGCGATCCGCGATGCACAGGATCCGACCGTGGAACCGGACGATGTGATTTCGAAGCTCGAAGGTTCCGTGATGGCGCTTGCCGAAAAACAGGTGAAGAACTCCCTGCGCCCGGCTAGTGAAGTCGTTCAAGAAATTTTGAAGGCCGTGGAAACGCGTAAGGATGGCTTCTCCGGCTGCCCGACAGGCTTTACAGATCTCGACCGTTTGACGAACGGTTTGCAACCTTCCGACTTGATCATTCTCGCGGGACGTCCGGGTATGGGTAAGTCTGCATTTGCGCTTACGCTTGCGGCAAACTCCAGCGTGAACTACGGAAAGCATGTGGCGTTCTTCAGCTTGGAAATGGGCGCGGAACAGTTGATGCAGCGTATTATCTGTTCCTTGGCGGGCATTGAACTTTCCAAGTTCCGTTCCGGTCATTTGAACCAGGATGAATTTGCAAAGCTCCCGGGTGCGGCAAGCCGTATTATGCAGTCGAACACGCTCTATGTGGACGACAACCTGGATTTGGGCATTATGGAACTTCTTTCCAAGTGCCGAAGCTTAAAACGCAAGGTCGGTTTGGACCTGGTGATTGTGGACTACTTGCAGCTGATGAAAACGGGCAAGGAAGAAAACCGTGCGGTCGCCGTCGGTGCGATTTCCCGTGGTTTGAAGGTGCTTGCGAAGGATTTGAAAATTCCTGTCATCGCTCTTGCCCAGCTTTCCCGTAAAACGGAAGAACGTGCGGATGCCATGCGCAGTGGAAAGACGCGACCGCAGCTTTCCGACTTGCGTGAATCCGGTTCTATCGAACAGGACGCTGATATGGTGTGGTTCATTGAACGTCCGTTCTACCGCAGTCATGATGAAGCGGATAAGAATAAGGCTCAGCTGCTCGTGGCAAAGCACCGTAACGGTGCAACGGCTGACATTGACCTGACCTGGATTCCGCAGTACACGCGTTTCGACAACTACATTCCCGAAGAAGAAGCTGGTCCGGATGGCGGAATGGGCTTCGGTTCGGTGGACGACATCGGGATTTAAGTATGCTAAAGATTCTCCTCGCCCCACTCTTTTTCTTGGGAAAGATGATTGCCAACGGCATTTCAAGCGTTGGAGAATTGTGCTGTATTCTGTGGTTTACCGTGCGCCAGTTGCCGTACGTGTTCCGCACGTGGGGACTTGTGCTGAAGCAGATGGTGGCAATCGGTGTTTCGTCGATGCCGCTTTTGTTTGTGACTTCGATCTTTACGGGCATGGTGGCGACGGTGCAAGCCTCGTTCCAGTTCCGCGGACTCGTGGCCGACAAGTGGGTGGGTACCGCTGCTTGTAAAATGGTGCTGATTGAACTTGGACCGCTTTTGACTGCGCTCGTGTTGGCGGGCCGCGTGGGGAGTGCTCTTGCGGCGGAAATCGCTTCGATGCGTGAAAAGGAAGAACTCGACGCTCATGAAGTGCTTGGGCTCGATCCGTATCGCTATTTGGCGATGCCGCGTTTTGTCGCTTTTATGTCGATGGTGCCGTGTCTGACCGTGATTTCGAATTGTCTCGCCTTGATCGGTGGTTGGATCGTGGCTGTGCTTGCTCTTGATATTTCTTCGTACACGTTCTACACGGGCATGCAGTATTTGTTCAATCCGATGGACTTGTTCGGCGGTACGATTAAATCGTTTGTATTTGGAGTCATTATCTTTTTGATCGGTTGGCTTCACGGAATCAATGCGGCTCCGGGTGCACGAGGCGTTGGCCTTGCGACGAAGGATGCGGTGGTTTCGTGTTGCTTGATGATTTTGATTTTGGACCTTGCCACGGACGCCATTCTTTTCCAATAGGTTTCGCTATGCCCAATGTGAAAATTGATCCCAACGACATCATGATTCAGCTGCGCGGATTGCAGAAGGCTTTTGGTGCGCAGACGGTTTTGGCTGATGTCAATCTGAACATTCGCCGTGGCGAAACGATGGTGATCATCGGACAGTCGGGCGGTGGTAAGTCCGTGATTTTAAAGCATATGATCGGGCTTTTGCAACCGGATGGCGGTGAAGTCGTGGTCGATGGCGTGACGATCAGTACGCCGAAATTTTTTGATACCCGAACCATCCGTAAAAAGATGGGCATGCTGTTCCAGAGCGGTGCGCTTTTCGACAGTATGGACACGGGTGAAAATATCGCGTTTGCTTTGCGCGAGCACCATCCGGAACTTTCTGAAAAGCAGGTTCAGGAAGTGGTGACGGAAAAGCTCAAGCTGATCAATCTGGTACCGGAATTCCGCTCCAAGATGCCGAGTGAACTTTCGGGCGGTATGAGAAAGCGCGTCGCCTTGGCACGTGCGATTGCCTTGAGCCCTGAAATCCTTTTGTATGATGAACCGACGACGGGCTTGGATCCGATTACGAGCGATGTGATCAACGATTTGATTCTCGATATGCAGAGCAAACTCGGGGTGACGTCGGTCGTGGTGACGCATGACATGGTCAGCGCGTTCAAGGTGGCGGACCGCATTGCGATGCTGTATAAGGGTCGTATTATTGAAGTCGGCACGGTCGATGAGATTAAAAACACGACAAATCCGTTCGTGAAGCAGTTTATTACTGGAAAACGCAAGATTAATCCGGAAGATACCGCAAACTAAAGTTTACAATCCGAAGAAAGTTATTACATTTCCCTTGAGGATCTTTAGCGATCTAGGGAATTTTATGAATAAAAAACTTTTTTCGGGACTCGTTTTTGCGCTTTCCGCAGCCAGTGTCTTTGTGGCTTGCGGTTCGGGCGATATTTCCGATGTGAATGCGGACGATGAAACCTTGCAGTATTTGCAGGACTCCGCCTATTATGCCCAGGAAGTGGAAAAGGCGTTGGAAGCTTGCAAGGCAGATGCCAAGTGCGCTGAAAAACTCGGCGGCGAAAGCTCTGCGTCGATAGAAAGCTCTTCATCGGCAGAAGGGAATTCGTCTGCAGGGGAAGTTTCTTCGTCGAGTAACGCTCTTTCGTCGAGCTCTGCTCAGATTGTCTTTAGTTCTAGCTCCGTCGCAAGCTCCAGCTCTGTGGCAAGTTCTTCGAGCGACGCAAGCTCTAGCTCTGAGGCAAGTTCTTCGAGCGTCGCAAGCTCCAGCTCTGTAGCAAGTTCTTCGAGTGTTGCAAGCTCCAGCTCCGAGGCAAGTTCTTCGAGTGTCGCAAGCTCCAGCTCTGTGGCAAGTTCTTCGAGCGTCGTAAGCTCCAGCTCTGAGGCAAGCTCTTCGAGCGTCGCAAGCTCTAGCTCTGTGGCAAGCTCTTCGAGCGTCGCAAGCTCTAGCTCTGTGGCAAGTTCTTCGAGTGTCGCAAGCTCTAGCTCTGCGGCAAGTTCTTCGAGTGTTGCAAGCTCTAGCTCTGTGGCAAGCTCTTCGAGCGTCGCAAGCTCCAGCTCGGCAGAAGAAAGTTCTTCGAGTGCGGAAGAAAGCTCGAGCAGTGGAGAGTCTGTGGTTGTTGTGGAAGCAGCTCCCGCTAAATTAGAGGGAGGCTACACGTATGAAGTTCAAACTTGTAACGGAGCGACGGGTTCGAAAACCATGCAGCTTTCGGGTCAAAATACAGAATGCTTGAGTTGGATTGAAGGATCTGTGGAATGGAATTCTAGCGCATGGTGGGGTGCTTGTAATGGTCAGGTCTCTATCGAATTCCCATTCACGATTACGGTTCCTAGCAATGCGTCTATAGAAATTACCAGTTGCTGGTAATCCTCTAGTCTGATATAGAAATCAAAAAAGCGAGGCTCCGAAGAGCCTCGCTTTTGATATTTACAGGAGAGAAATCGAATTAACGAACCTGGATGTAGCGTCGGTTGATGGCGCCGCTCTTCGTGTATTCAATCACGATTACGCGGTCCGCGGGCATCTGGTTCGGTTTTTGTGCGCCGGAGAAGAGCGGGCGTCCCTGCATGTCGAAGATGCGGTAGTAAGCGGTCGCTTCTCGGACGTAGTTGATGTTTCCAGAAATCGCCGTGGTTTCTTCGGCACTGCTCGAAGATGCCGCCGTTTCACTGCTGGAAGATGCCGCGACAACGCTCGAAGAGCTTGCGTTCGGATCGACCACTGTAATCGTACGGACAACGGAAACGTTCGTGTCGGCGCCCACGGTGGTAATCGTATAAACGAATTCTCCGGCTTCTGTTGGGGTTCCCGAAATGCTGACACGCGATTCGCTCGTGTTCAGCGTGTACGAGACGCCATCCGGAAGTCCGCTCACTTCTACACCGGTGCAGTAGCCCCAGACATAGCTGAAGTCTGCAATTGATTCGCCAAGAGTAATCGTCTGGTTCGAAGAGCCTGCACCGTTCTTGGTCAAGGTCGCCTTGGTGAGAACCGCTTCGCCCGAGACTTCAAATGTGGTGTAAGAGGAAACGCCTTCGAGGCCGTTTGCATCCGTTGCAATCGCAATGGCGCTGTAGGTACCGCCGGAGACATCGGAGACGGTTACCGTGTACGGGCTAGACGTTGCAGAACCCACCAGGGTCGTGCCAATGTAGAAGTCCACCTTTTTTGTGCTGGCGCCGCTAGAGCTTGTAACGGTTGCCGTCAAAGTCACGGAGTTCGTTCCCGTTGTTGCCGAAACAGTTGTGGTCGGGGCGAGCGGAGATATGCCAAAGCTCTGGTTGTAGCTGGGCATGCTGCCGTAACGGCCGCCCACGCCGGTAAGAACCGGAATGGAATCCGGAAGGGTACTGTTTGTGCGCAAGGTGTACGTATAGCTCGGTGTAAAGACGTTGTCGGTAAATGCTGTCGTGGTGTAAGAACCGTTGTTGTTATAGGCGTAACTAGAACTGTTCATCTTTTTGACGGTATTGTTCTTCATGTTGATCTTGCTGTAACCATCTTTAGCGGCTACCTGGATGTTCGCCGTTCCGATGTAATTGTTTTCGTAGAGCAACTGAGACGTAATGGAAGAAGTTCCGCCCACGTCAATGACGTGCCAGTGGTTGTAATCCACATAGGAATTATAAATGTGGACTGTGGGAGCGACACTGCTGCCGTTTACACCATAAACCTTCGGGACGCGACCATAGGTGTTGTGCCAGTACATATCGTGCATGGTAGCTTGTGCATCTTCCACCAGGTGCATATACGGATCGTAGTAGTAACAGTTGTATTCGTTTGCACCGTCGTAGTCCACGTAAGAGACTGTCAGGCCTTTGACGAATTCCAAATCCATACCGTCCGAAATCCACTTGTAACTGATGTGGTCGAACCAGAAGTTGGAAACTTCATTGCCTGCGCTACCGGTGATTTCAAGACCGTCGGCCGCTTCGATCAGATGCGGGTTCACGTCGTAAATGGCGAGGTTGCGGAAAATGTTATTGCCTGCGCCTTCATTTGCGCGGTTGTTCAAGGAGGCTCCGCGGAGGTTTGCTCCACGGCCCATACCGATCAAGCTCTTGTTGTTCTTGATGGTAATCCAGTTGTCCCACTTTTGGATTTCACCGGATTGCACAACGGTCGTTCCAGATATACTGCTACAGGTATTTGCGCCACTAAAGTCGATGCGGTAGAATGTGTTGCTCGAATTCTTGTCGCTCGAACTGCAAGAAGACTTGCACCAAGTACGGTTCACGTTGGTCGCTTCCGTTGCGGCATCGCGGAACTGTCTAAAGTCATAGGTGCCTTCCGGAACAAGAATCGTGACTGCACTACTGCTCTGCAAATACTTGCGAATGGTAGCGGAATCGCTTGCGACGACAATGGAACCGCCGTCACCGCCGGTAGTCGAAGCACCGAAACCTTCCGCCTGGAGATTCAAATTGTAAAGGAGTGCAACGGTCGTGTCGGAATCCGTACCTGTCCAAATCCACTTGGACTTGGAATCGGACGGCCAACCGCTGAGAGTACCGCCACTCGGAAGGGATGTACTCGAATAGCTCAGAGTGGTCGCTCCGCCCCACTGCGAAAGGTCACGCCCTTTTTCTTTCCATGCACTGCTGTAAATACCGTAATCCGGCTTTGCGTACCAACCGCTGCCGCTGTAATAAGATTCATGCAGCTCATCGATCTGCACCATCACACCGTGGGCGCCATCTTTATCGACGCCGATCACGGAAATTGCGTTTTCGCCAGGAAGGAACGTCATCGGCACAAAGCGGACGCGGCCTGCCTGGTTGTCTTCGGCAAGAAGGCTTCCGTTATGGTACAAACGGTAACCGCCGTCTGCCACGATCCAAATGCCCGGACCTTCGCCACCGTTATAGGTGGCTCGGGATAACGTGGAACCGATTGCATCGCCTCCTCCGAGTTTTGTATCGGTGGGAAGGTTCACGACTTCTGTCGGAGAAATGGCGGCTTCGCTTAAGCCAAAACAGCAGGAAAGGGCGATCCCTGCAATGAAAAAGCCTTTTTTATTGAGAATGTGCTTCATATTAATCCAACCCGATAACTTTGACTCGGAATTGAGACAAAGTTCCCTCTCTTAATTTATTGTGGATTCATAGGATAGCGGAATTTTGCAATTTATTCGTTGTTCGTGGACAACGCCGATGCACGCTTTTTGTAAACAAAATTTTAGGTGAAAAGACTCCGGTAGGGGAATGTGAGTCTTTTTGCGTGCTTTGACTCACGGAAATCGAAAAAGAGGAACTTTTGTACCGCATAAATATGTTGCGTTTGGCCCAAAAAAGTTTAAATTCCTCATTGGATTGTTGTAATTTACAAGAAAGAGGCCTTTCTTATGCAGAAAAAGTTGATGTATGGACTCGCTCTCGCTGCGATTGCCGGTGGTGCATTTGTCGCTTGTGGCAGCGGTGACGTTTCTGGTGCAACCTCGGAAGACAAGGGTAACGTCTTCGTTTATGATAGTTCTTATTACGCTGGCCGTGTAGAAACGGCAACTGCCGCATGCGAAAACGATGCGAAGTGCAATGAAAAAGCGAATAACGTTATCATTGAAGAATCTTCTTCTAGCTCGGAACTTTCGGAACCGGGAACTTCCTCTTCTTCTGTTGCAAGTTCCGCCTCGACGGGAACCTCGAGTTCTTCGGCGTTGATCAACTTCTCGAGCGCTTCGACCTCTTCGGCTTCGACGGTGACTTCGAGTTCTTCTGTGGAAATTGTGGACGACGGTACGGTGAACGGTACTTGCGCACCGGTTCCGGCAACGATCAACAAGGGTGAATCGACCACGTGGACCTTTACCCAGGTGACCCCGGCTGGTATGGCCGGCATTACGGCTGGTGCTCAGGCTGCTTATGATTGGTCCATGCCGAGCTCGACGGAAGGTACGGCAAATGGTACCGGTTTGAAGACGACAACCGCAACTTATACGGAAAGCGGTTCTTATGGTGCGACCCTTGTGGTGGACGGCAATACGGTTCAGTGCTCGGCTCTTCAGGTGAACGGCGCTGCGATTACGGGTTGCTCTTGCACGGCTGATGCGGAAACGGTGGATATCGCCGGTGCGACGGCTACGGCTTCTTGGAAGGTTACTGGCTGTACTTCGACGGGTGCAACCATTACGGGTTATGCTTGGTCGGATGGTGTGACGGGTTCGGATAA
>JAILDK010000096.1 GCA_024689485.1 Fibrobacter sp. | reverse complement strand
CATTTTCTTTGCGGCCATGGGAGCCCAGGAGCCGTTTTCGACGACGCCCACCTTGCGGTTGCTGTAGTTTTTCGATTTCAGGTGGTTCAAGAATTCTTCCATCACCGGGAAAACGCCTGCGTCGTAAGTCGGAGCCATGACCACCATGCGGTCGTAGCGGAAGGCGTCTTCAAGGACTTCTGCCATGTCGCTGCGGGCGAGGTCCGAGACCACAATCTTTTCAACGCCGGCTGCTTCCAGTTCCTTGGCAAGCACTTCGGCGGCCTTGGCAGTGTGACCGTAAATCGAGGCGAAGGCGATAAGAACGCCCTTGTCTTCAGGGGCGTAGCTGCTCCAGGTGTTGTACTTGCCTAAGTAATATTCCAAATTTTCGGCGAGAACGGGTCCGTGGAGCGGGCAAATCGTTTGGACTCCGAGGGGCGCCACCTTTTTAAGAACGGCCTGCACCTGGGCGCCGTACTTGCCGACAATGTTAAAGTAGTAACGGCGGGCTTCGCATGCCCAGTCGTCCGGATCGGCGTCATATACGCCGAATTTGCCGAAGGCGTCTGCGGAAAAGAGCACCTTTTCGCTCTGTTCAAAGCTAAAGATGACTTCTGGCCAGTGGACCATCGGGGCGGTAATGAACTGCAGGGTGTGCTTGCCGAGGGAAAGCGTGTCGCCATCCTTGACGGGGAGCTTTTTGGTTTCTGCAGGGAGTTCCATGAACTGCGGGAGCATGGCAAAAGCCTTGGCGCTCGCGACAAGAGTCACTTCGGGGAACATTTCCACAAAGCGGGCGATTCCGCCGGCGTGATCCGGTTCCAAATGGTGAATGATCAGGTAGTCGGGTTTGCGACCGGCAAGAGCCTTTTCCAGGTTTGCTTCCCAGTTAGCGAGCTTGCGAAAGTCCACCGTATCGGTGACTGCGATTTTTTCGTCTTCGATCAAAAAGGAGTTGTAGGCCATGCCTGCTGGCACAACGTATTGGCCTTCGAACAAGTCAATGTCTGTATCGTCTACGCCAATGTAGCGGATGCTTTCACTAAAATTCTTCATAATATTACCTCAGGAGTAAAAATATCTATTTTTTAGGCATGGCGAATGAAGACGAAAATAAAGTCACAACGCCGAACGGCGCTGCTCCTGTTCATAAAAAGAAACCCCGCAAAAAAATGCCCGTAAGACATTCTTACGGGGCAAATGATTCCCTGGATGACTACGACTCCATTGCGTATGGCGACGGCCATTCCGGTTGGAACCGCTAAGATGGAATTAAAAAAACGAGAACTCTACGGCGACGTGCTTCGGCTGGTGGCTGCGTTTTCGGTGGTGTTTCAGCATACGGTCACTTCGGTGTGGTATTATACGCCGGTGCGGACCGATGAATGGATTACGCTGAATTTTTTCAACAGCATTGCGCGTTTTGGCGTGGGCGTTTTTATTATGCTGAGCGGGGCGTTTATGCTTTCGCCGCGGTATGCGCACCCGCCAGAAAAGATTTTTAAGAAGAACCTGCCACATATTTTGCTGTTGCTCGTCTTTTGGGTGATTTTTTACGGCGTGGTGAATGTGCTTGCAGATGGCGGAAGCCTGCAGGAATATTTTGAAACGCCGCTGTTGCTGTTTACCAAGCCGCAGACGCATTTGTGGTTTCTGTACACGATTGCGGGGCTGTATGTTTTGACGCCTCCGCTCCGCGTGTTTACCAAGCACGCTTCGCCGAAAATGGTGCTGTATGTGATCGGCATTTTCTTTTGCTTTGGGCTTGTGCTGCCGATGGTGAACCATTTGCTCGAAGTGTTTGCAAACTTTACCCTGTACAAGAATATCCGTATTCAGGGCTGTACGACTTTTGCGGGATTTTACCTCACGGGCTTTTATCTTTCGCATTACGGTTTGAAATTGCGGTCGAGAGCCTTTTTGTATACGGCGGCGGTGGCGTCGTGGGCTTTTGCCTTTACGTCTTCCACGTTCTATTCGCTCGAACGGGTAAAACCGAATGAATATTTTTTGGGAAATTTTCAGCCGACGACGTTTCTTGTGGCGGCGGGAATCTTTTGCTTTTTCAAGGCGCATTTTGCAGACCGGGAAAATACGTCGCCGATCCTTGCGCAGATTTCCGCGTGCATGCTCGGCGTGTACCTGATCCATCCGCTGTTCATTAAGCTTTTTTATGCGACGGATCTTTCACTGCTCGTGCCGCATCCGTTTGTGACGGTCCCGATTGCGGCGAGCGCCTTTTTTATGCTGTCGCTTTTGTTGACGCTGTTGCTTCGCCTTTTACCGCGTTTGCGGAAGGTGATTTGAGCGAGCCTTCCAGCCTTTGTGACGCCCGTTGAGGTCAAAGAAGGGAACCTTTTTACCGCGATCGTTTGAGAGCTTTTCGGGTAAGGCTTTGCGCTTGGGGATCGCCACCGATAAAAGCGGTTCTGCGGGCTCAATAAAGCCTTCTTCGGAATCGATCCAGCGGATACGTGCCATAAGGTAGTTTCGCAAGTGTTCAATTTCTGCGTCCCAGGTGGGTTCGCTGTAACCGTTCATGGTCATGCCAAAGTTGAATCCTCCAAAACCCCAGCCTCCAAAGCCCCAACCTGTATTTCCGCTGCTTGAACTGCTCGAAGAAAGCGGATCGGCGTCGTACATGCCGCTAGCCTTGCCCAAGTTTTGCCAACGTTCAAAATTGCGTGCCGCTGCGTTGGTGAGTAACGTTTTGAGCGAGTCAATAAAATGGTTGATGTTTTTGGTGTGCCATGCACCACTGCGCAGTTCTGCCCAACGGGCTTTGAATTTTTCTTGGAAGTTGGCGTCGTTCCAAATGTTCTTTTCCCATTCGGTGACAAAGTAATCTCCCATGCTCATCGCCTGAGCGTTGACTTCGATTTGCCAACCGGTGCTGTCCATGCCGGAGCTGTAATTGACGGCGCCAAAGGCCAGGTTAAAGTCCCACGGGGCGCCCATCTGCATTTTCCCGTTTTGACTGTCCTTGTCCTTGAACATGTAAAAACTGCAAATGTAGGCGTCTGTATTCTTGGTGATTTCCTGGTGCATCATGTAGTCGACGGCGGCGTCAAAATCAACGATCCCGGCGCAGCCGGATTCTCCCATGTTGCCGCTTGTGCATTGGGTTTCGATGCTGTTCACAAAGTTCTGAATGTAGGCGAGCTGTTCCGAAGTCAGGTTTTCTTTTTTCGGATAGCGCATCACAATGGGGGAGCCTCCGTTCGATTTGAAGCCTTCTTCGTCAAGGCCTTGGGTGCTGTTGTTGTTGACCTTGTCGATGCTCCAAAGGTATCCGCCGGTGAGTTCGTCGCCGGTGATGTCTGTTTCTTTGAGCTTTGAAATATTCACGCGTTCTTTACCGCGCTTGATTTTTTCTTCGACCAGGTAAACGCCTTTGTATTCGCCGTTCAAAAAGAGTTCCGCAAAGCGCGTGCGTGGGCTGTAACGCCCGGTGCTTTGGTACAAAAAGTGCGCCAGCGCGTTGCGAATCAAAGTTTTATCGACATAAGGCCCGTGCAGAACCCAATCGTCCGAGGCGGGCATTCCCAAAATGGAAGCGTCCGTGTCTTGGCCTTGTTCGTCCCAGATTTCAATGCCGTAGCCTTTTTTGGGGAACGTGGCTGAGGTCTGTCCGCGGATTTTCATGCCCGCGGAAAGGAGCGTTCCCAGGGTGCTGTCGCTTAAAAGGTTCGTTCCGTTGTCTAGCAGTCGAATCGACACGGGCTTTTTTTCGAGGGAGTCCAAGGTTTGGCCTTGTGTGTTTACCAAGATCAAAGGGAGGTCGTAACTTTGGGCAAAGGCGCTTGCCGCAACACAGATCGCGGCGCTGCACAAAAGTTTTTTCGACAAGCTAGACATGGGAATCTCCTGAGAAGTCGATTATTGCAAAGTCGGGGTAGTCCAATCTTGCCAATCGCTGACGGTGTAGTAAACGCCCTTCGCTTCGATTTTGCCCGTGTTCTGCGAGGCATCGTCGAGCAGGTACTTTTTCACAAAGGCCTGGACTTCATCCGTATTTTCGTTCGGGAAGCTGCAGTGCATGTGATTGGCCGCTTTGGAATAGGTAAAGTCCTTTTCCGAACCGAGGGACTTAAAAATTTCAAGCGTGGACATCGCGTTTGCATAGGAAGCGTTTTCGCCGAGCCATACCCAACCCGTGTTGTCCAAAACCAGAAGCCCGTGCGGCGCGACCATCCCGGTGAGAAAATGATGATCGGTCGGAAGCCCGTTCACGTTGTTCTTGTAATTGCAAAGGCTCGAACGGAACCACGCCGCTTCGGTGCAGGCGCTGCTGAGCGGTTGCGCTTCGCTGTCCTTCGCGGCGCTTCTCCAGTTAGAGGCTCCGCCCGAACCGGATTCCTGCGGAATCACCAGGGCAATTCTTGCGTCAAAGGCTCCGGCGACAAGTGCGCCCTTGCCCCAGCGCGAACATCCTGTAACGCCCAAATGATGCACGTCAATGCCCGCTTCCGGTGTGACTGCAAGGGCGTCGATTACACGGCTAACGCCCCACGCCCAAGCGATGAGGGCGCCTGCGCTGTGATTACTTCCGTAAAGCTTGTAAAAGTTTCCACTGCCACGGCTCGATTCCGGGGCGACATCATCGGGGTTAAAAGAAATGCTTGCGACGCCGAGTCCCGAATAAGAAGATCCGAGGCTTCCGCCGCCGTATCCGATGATTGCGGGCCTCGGATTTTCGGCGGTGCCGGCTCCTGTAATGCCCACACTAAAGCTGACCGTGTTGCCGTTATCGGTAACAGTTACAGTGAGCTTTCCGTTCGCATAGGAGCCTGTGACTTTTTGCGGATGGCGCGGCTTTTCGCCGAGTTCTACCGCTTCGAGGAGTGCCGCGAGTTCTTCGCGGCGGCATTTCCATTGCGCGCGTGTGCTGACCGGGGTGCCGTCGAGCATGGTGAACGGATCCGGGAGCTTGGCGTTGTTGTAAGTCGTTGGAATGTTCCCGATGGTACATGCGTCGCGGAAGTCTTCTTTGAAGGTATCTTCTTGAATTTCTTCTGCGCTACTACTGCTCTGGAGAACGAGGCAGTCTACATCGCAGGAGTAAAGCGTTTCTGCGCTCGAAGAGCTTAAAAGGTTTTCTTCACTCGATGAACTTAAAACTTCACCCGTTTCCGATGAACTGGAAACTTCAAACAGCGGCCCCGCAGAACTGGAACTTTCCACCGGCGGAATAAAAATCTCCGAACTGCTCAAAGGAAATTCGCTCGCCGAAGATTCCGTGTAAGAAAAAACTTCTTCCGGAGAACTTGAACTTTCACAAGCCCAAAGGATGAACGCCGTAGTGGCAGAAACCGCCACCGGAACCAAATACTGCGGAATTTTCATAACCCAATCCCCAAAATTCGCAAGCTGCCCATTCAACCTGCGTTACATATAAAATAAAGCTTGGAATTTTGGAATTCTAAAATCGGGGAAACAAAACGTTGCATAAAATTACAACGCTTTTTTGAACGAAAAAAGGCAATTACCGATGCTTTAATTCGGGATGTTCGGCGTAGTAACGCTTCTTGTCTTCATACATCAAGGCATCGGCTTGTTTCATCGCATCGCGAATGTCGCAGCCGTTTTCGCTGTAGTAAAAACCTACAGCAAAGTGCACCTTGTGCGGATTGTAAGCGGTTGCGTGCAACTTTTGAATGCATGCTTCCAGGGCTTGCTTGGTTTCGTCGAGGACGATGACCAAAAATTCATCTCCGCCGGCGCGGTAGATGTCGCCTTTTTGGAAAATCGATTTGAGAACGTTGGCCGCATCTTTCAGCAGATTGTCTCCGGCAGCATGCCCTTCGTTGTCGTTCACGGCCTTTAATCCGTTCAAGTCCATAAAGAGGACCCCGACGGATTTGGACGGGCTGGTTCTGCCTTCTACGTAGGCGGTTACCCAGTTGTTCATCGCGTTGCGGTTTTTGACTTCGGTCAAAAGGTCGTTTTCGCTGAGTTCCGCCAAGCGTCCGACGAGCTTGTGATTTGCCACTTCGGATGCGATGAAGAACGCGGTGAGTTCCAAGGTTTCTTTGATAAAATCCGTGTTTTTCGTGTCGAAGTTCGATGCCCAGATAAAGCCGATGGTTTCGTTTTTGTTTTTAAGCGGGAATAGGGCGACCGTTTGAATGTGCGCCTCTTTTAGAGAATCGTGCCATTTCGAATTGCGGGCGCGGACGTGCTCCATATCTTGCTCGTTCTGGACGATGATGCAATTGCTGCCTCCGATGGCATCAAGCCAGGATTGGGCGCGAACAATAAAATCCTGGGTCAGGTAATTTTTGAACGAAATGAGATTGCTGTCGGGGTCAATGCATTCGCTTTGCAAGTGAACGCTTCCGTTCTTAAAATCGGTGAGCATCAGACAGCATTGTTCCGCTTTGCACATTTTGCGGATGTCGGCTGTGATGGAATCCATCGATTCCTGAAAACATTTTTGATCGCGGAGCTTGATGCAAATTTTTAAGACTTCGTTCGTGATCCTTGCCGAATGTTTGGCTAAAAGTTCTGCATTCGGTGCCGCATCCATTTCTTGCGTGTAAACGCAGTAGTGCTTGTGGGGCTCGTCAGAAACGATCGGTAGGCTGTAAATGTTAAACCAAGCGCCAAAATTGTCGGAATAGATATAGGCGTGCATCGGTTTTTTGCGGATCGCGGCATTGTACACGAAATGTTCAAAGTTCAGGTCTTTGGGAATGTAGTTCGTGTAGATCTGTCCCGGAATAAAATGGACCTGTGGCGGGAAGGAATGCAGGTACGCTTGGTTGCCCGTTTCGAGGCGGATATTCTCATAGCCTCCATCTTCGGTCGATTCGATCGAGATGATGCAGGCAATCGTGTTGAATTGTTCCGCAAATTCTTGCAAATTTTGCAAATTCATAGGCTCCCTTGGGTACAAACACTCATTTTTAATCTAATTTCAATTTAATAAAAGAGAAATGATTGACTTCAAATCGCTGAAAATTTATTTAAAGGGGATGGTGAGGGCCTATGAAACTGAATTTTTCATTGCATTTGAATTCTTCGGAAGATAAAAGTGTTTTGACAGCTTTTGCTGTTGAAAATCCTCTCTTATGGGATACTTCGATTTCTTTCGATCAGCCATCGGATGAAGCATTTGAAGTTCTGCTGACGGATTCTGCGGAAGAGGCTTGTTGCTTTTTGCAGAACAAGCGGAAACTTTCCGAAGTTATTTTCTTTGGCGAACCTTCGACGGTAGAAGCTTTCTTCGACGGATTGCTGGACGTTTGGCCGCTGCACGAAAAAGCGGAACTGCGCCGCGCTCGTTTTCAAAAGCTCTTAAAACATTTCCAGTCGGAATTTGACGCGTGGCATTACAAGAATCTGCTCACGACCGCAATCGACAGCGTTCCGGACCTTGTCTGGTTCAAGGATAAAATCGGTGCGCACATGATGGTGAACCAGGAATTTTGCAATACCGTTCACAAGACGAAAGAAGACATCCGTGGACGCGGGCATTATTACATCTGGGACATTTCCGAAGAGGAATACAAGAAGGGTGAATTTGTTTGCATGGAATCCGAAACGGACACCATGAATGCGGGCAAGACCTGCATCTTTGACGAACCGCTCAAGACAAGCGCGGGCATGAAGCAGCTCAAGACTTACAAGACCCCCTTGTACGATATGTTCGGCAATATCGAAGGCACGGTCGGCGTCGCCAAGGACGTGACGGACTTCGGTAACATGGGACTTGAACTTTCCATTCTGGTGGAAAACATTCCTTTCCCGCTGATCCTTTGCGACGTGAACTGGAAAACCTTAAAGATGAACGACTGCTTTAGGGAACTCGCAGGCATTGACAAGGATAAGATTCAAGATTTTAACTTCCATCTGTGGCGTGCTAAAAACATGACGCAGGTGAGCGATGACGGCGAAAACTTGAAAACGAACTCCCGCGAGCATGAATACGTGCTCCAGATCGACAACAAGGATCATTACTTCGTCATTATCGAGCAGGAAATCATCGACTACTTCCAGAATGTTTCCGGCTACTTTGTGATTCTTCGCGATGTGACGATTGCGCGCAATTTCGAAACGATGATTTTGAATGCGGCGAATACCGATGCGCTGACGCAGCTTTACAACCGCCGCTACTTTGAAGACTTCATGAAGAATAACGCAACGCGCCCGATGACGCTCTTGTACTTGGACTTGGATAACTTCAAGGACGTGAACGACAAGTTCGGACATCGCCGCGGGGATGAAGTCTTACAGCGCTCCGCTAAGTTCATGCAGGAATGTTTCCCAGGTGGAATAGTATCCCGTATGGGCGGTGACGAATTTACCGTGATTTTGGAACAGCCGATTTCGGATGAACAAATTGCGACCGCTTGTGATGTGCTGAACGAAAAGATGAAGACCCTGTTCCGTTCGGGAGGTTTGCACGTTTCGGTGAGCGTGGGCGTTTCCAAAACGGATGGATCGCGCAGCTATGATGAAATTTTGCACGAAGCAGATGAACGCATGTACTCTTTGAAAAAAGAGCGTCACGCGGAACGGGAATAGTTACCCGCTACAGTGCTTGTCGATGCAGAATTGCAGGTTTATTTTGCGAAATTCCACGACGGCGGCCAAAATATCACTGGGAGAAAGCTCTAAGTTTTTCCCGATGAATTTTCCGTTCTCATAAAAGCCGTTCGGAGTTTCTACGAGGCAGTCGAGAACCTGGGAAAGTTCCTTTGCATGGGCTTCAAAGGCTCCCATGTCAAAATTCTCGTCGACGTCTGCCAAAACCTTCAAGACTTCGCGCGGATAAGAATCGATGGACTGCGAAAGGAAATCGATTGAATTCCACGTGTGCACGTACTGCGGATCTCCGTGGATGAGGTTCACGCGGAGAACCGTCTTCGCCTTTTCGTAATCGCGGATGAAGAGCTTCAAAAAAATCTGCATGCCTAAATAATAGTCAAAGATTGTATATTGGTATTCATGGGTGCCCCTTTATTTTTGATTGCGTTGCTCGCATTCCTTTGCTTTGTGCTTTGGAAAATGTTCAGGCGTCCGCCGAAGGAGCCCGCCGTACAGGTTTTTACCCAAAGAAACGTTTCAGAGAATCCCTTGGAACGCGCCGTGACCGAGGCCTGTTCCGCAGACGGTCGCTATTACCGCATCCTGTTGAACGCCGTGATTCCCAAGGCGCGCGGCTTTGAACGCTTTGAACTTTTGCTGCTCCACGAAACAGGCGTTTACGCTTTTGAACGCCGCGCCCTGCTCAAAAAGCAGCGGAACGTGACAGAGGTCCTGCAAAAATTTTTAGATCCGGACGCCTCGGAATTTTTAGCCTTTGACTTTCTCGTTTCCAAAAAGGCTTCGACGATTTCTCCGAAGGAAATCCTCGACCTCGGCAGGGAACTCAAGCAAATGCTCCAGATGGGACAGAGCGTTTACACGCCCGAGACGCTTGAAACCTGGGCCGAAAAAATCAAATAAAAAAGCCCGGACAAAAGTCCAGGCTTCTCCTAAGCAAAATAGGCGATTAAAGCGAAAGGTAATCTTCCATTTCGCTAAAACGGTCGAGCATTGCCACGCTTGCGCCCGAAGAAACGCCGAATGCGAACATCTGCATGGCGAATTCCTGGAGAGCCTTCGGCGAAATCTCGTCCTTGTTCGCAAGGGCTTCGCAGGCGGCGTTGATGTAGTCGAGAGCTTCGTCGGTCGCCGCCTTTTCAAGAATCGAAATCGGCTTCGCCTTTTTCACGGCCTTCTTGGCGGTGGTCTTTTTAGCGGTGGTCTTCTTGACAGCCGCCTTTTTCGGTGCAGCAGCCTTTTTGACAGCGGTCTTGGTTGCTGTTGCCTTCTTGGCTACGGTCTTTTTGGTGGTAGTCGCTTTTTTCAGTGCCATATTTTTCCCCTGTTAAGGTGTTGTCTTTTATGAATATAAATCGGTTTTGGGCGAAATTGCAAAATTCTTTGCAAAACCTTTATCCGTGAGTTTCTGGCGAGGCGGGATTTTTTGTGTAAATTATGGGTGGAGTGATTTTTGGATACCCAGATGGAAAAACTTTCGCCTTTTAACTTTTTAGATTACCGGGAATACCTCTTGGCCTATTTCGACCATCGGAAGGCGGATTCGCCGTGGTATTCTTACAAGGTATTTGGAGAAGGGGTGGGGCTCGACCAGAGTCAGGTTTTTCGTATTCTGCAAAAACAACTGCACATTTCCAAAAAAGCCTTGCCGCGTTTTTTGGAATACTTAAAACTCGAAGGCCGTGAGGCGGAATATTTTACGAAGCTTGTGGAACTCGGACGTTCCCGTCGGGAATCCGAAACGCGTCGCCTTTTTGCAGAAGCTCTCGCACTCCGCGGTTCCAAAAGTCGCAAGCTGCAAGATACGCAGCTCGAACTTTATTCCAAATGGTATTACAGCGTTATTCGCACCTTGCTCGGCTTTGTCCGCGTCAAGGATGATTACGAAGCGCTCGGTCAAATGGTCTCTCCGCCGATTTCTGCGGACCTCGCCAAAAAAGCCGTTTTGCTGCTCGAAAAGCTCGGCCTTGCGAAACGGGACGAAGAAGGCTTTTGGACTTTGACCGATCTGAAGCTCACCACGGGCTCTGCATATAAAACTTTACAGGTTCACGCGTACCAGTCGGAATCGATGAAACTCGCGATGCAGAGCCTTGAATTACATACAAAAGAGCTTCGGGACATAAATGTGATCAATATGGCTCTGGATGCAGACGCTTTCCGCGATTGTCTTGCTATTTTAAGTACAGCAAGGGATGAAATTCGCGCCCGAGTGGAAAAGGTCGAAAATCCGGATCGCGTGATGCGACTCGCTTCTGCTTTTTTCCCGGTGGCGTTTACAAAGGGTGAAAAGAAATGAAAGGTTTCGCTTGGACATCGATGCTTTTCGGCGCGCTCGGCGCGTTCGGTTTAAGCGCGTGCTCAAACGATTCGACTGCAGGGCGTGGCATTTGGGATGAAACCGAGAACGGTCTCGCCGTGGTGATTCAGGGCGAAGCTGGAACGCCGATTCCGAGCGCCCGCGTTCGCCTGGTGAGCGCGACTGCCGTGGTGCAGGACAGTGCCGTTTCGGATTCTACAGGTACAGCTTATTTTGAAAAACGTCCGGATTACGGTGGACACGTCGAAGTTTCTTCGGACGCAGGCGTTGCCCGTTCCGCTTTTGTTTCGGGCGATTCGAGCCTTTCGGATACGGTACGCGCTCCGGCGAAGCTTTCGGGCTCCTTGAATGCAGAGAGTGGGGAACTTCCTTCCGAAGTTTATCTGTACGGAACCAGTTACAAGGCTTCGGTGGATGCGGACGGTTCGTTTAGCTTTGAAGGCATTCCGGCGGGGGATTATGCGATCCTTTCTGCGGAAGAGACGTCTTACTTGTACTGGAACGAGTCCCAGCTTGTTTCGGACAAGGAAACGGTGGTTTCTTTGGAGGCTCCGTCAAAGGACAGCGTGTTGATAGACGACTTTGAAGATAGTCGCGGCACGAACCTCTTTTACGCTCTGACCGGCGGCGGCTGGTGGTTCACCTACGGAGATTCGACGAGTGTCATTTCGCCGACGCTTCCGGAACGCGGCCTGACGCGGGAAGATGCCTACGCAGGGAACAAGAGCCTGCACGAAACCTTCACCATCGATTCGACCGCGAGGAATCCGTATGCGCTTGTCGGCTTTAACATTGGAACGCCGCCTTCGGAAGACAGCTTGCACGGTTACGATCTTTCGAAGGTCGACAGTGTGTCTTTCTACGTGAAAGGCTCGGGCCACGTGTTTATGCAGTTTGCAGGATTCGATGTCGATTTGAATTCCCTAAATTGGGAATTTGAATTCGACATCCCTTCTGCAGAAGAATGGACGCAAGTCGCCGCTGTTCCAGGTGACGATGCGACCTGGGCAAGCATTGCTGCGAATATGAAAACGATTAACTTTTTGGTGACGGAGTCTGCGGACATCTGGCTCGACCAGGTCGTTTTCCATGGAGCTTCCGCTTCGGACGTGTTCCGCGTGGAACTTGAAAAGTAAAGCTTGAAAGTAAAACTTTTTTGAAATTTTCCCAAAACAAAAATCCCGTTCTTTCGAACGGGATTTTTGCTTTCAAAGTCGCTAAGGCTTATTCGCCGACGTACTTGAAGAAGACGGCTGCGAGCGGCGGAAGCTGAATGTTCGCACTCCACGGACGACCCTGCCAACCGATATCTTCGGAACGGATTTCGCCCGCGTTGCCGATGTTTCCACCGCCCCACATTTCGGAATCCGAGTTGAAGATTTCCTTCCAACGGCCACGTGCCGGAACGCCGATGCGATACGGAGTACGCGGAACTGGGGTGAAGTTGAAGGCGCAGAGGATCATCGCACCGTGTGCGTCGCGGCGGACAAACGAAACGATGGAGCTGTCGGCGTCATCGCAAGAGATCCATTCGAATCCTTCCGGTGCGTGGTCGACTTCCCACATGGCACTTTCGTCCTTGTAAATGTGCGAAAGCGTCTTGAACATTTCGTGCAGCTTGCCGTGCGTTTCCCAAGAGAGCAAGTGCCAGTCGAGGGACTGCTTTTCGTTCCATTCGCGGTACTGACCGAAGTCGTTGCCCATGAAGTTGAGCTTTTTACCCGGATGGGCGAACTGGTAAGCGTAGGCGAGGCGGAGGTTGGCAAACTTCTGCCAGTTGTCGCCCGGCATCTTGTTCAACATGGAGCCCTTGCCGTGAACGACTTCGTCGTGGCTCAGCACCAAAATGAAGTTTTCGGAATAGGCGTACACCATGCTGAAGGTGAGCAAGTTGTGGTGGTACTTACGGTGCACCGGTTCGTGGTGCATATAAGAAAGGAAGTCGTTCATCCAGCCCATGTTCCACTTGTAATGGAAGCCGAGACCGCCGCGTTCAGGCGGACGCGTGATGCACGGGAAGCTCGTCGATTCTTCGGCGATGAGGATTGCGTGCGGAGCGAGACGGCCCATGATGCTGTTCAAATGCTTCAGGAATTCGAGCGTGTCGTAGTTGATGTTGCCGCCGTCCTTGTTCGGAATCCACTGACCGTCCCGCTTACCGTAGTCGAGGTAGAGCATACTTGCCACGGCGTCCACACGGAGACCGTCGCAGTGGAATTCGCGGAGCCAGTACATGGCGTTCGCAATGAGGAAGTTCGAAACTTCGCTACGACCGAGGTTAAAGATATAGGTGCCCCAGTCCGGATGTTCACCCTGACGCGGGTCAGCGTGTTCATAGCAGGCGGTACCGTCGAAACGGCCGAGAGCGTAAGAGTCCTTCGGGAAGTGGGCCGGAACCCAGTCGAGGATCACGCCGATTTCGTTCTGGTGGCAAAGGTCCACAAAGCGGCGGAATTCATCCGGCGAACCGAAACGGCTGGTCGGGGAATAGTAACCCGTAACCTGGTAACCCCAGGATTCATCGAGCGGGTGTTCCATGATCGGAAGGAATTCCACATGGGTGTAACCCATTTCCTTCAAATACGGAATGAGCTTGTCGGCGAGTTCGTTCCACGAGAGGAAGCGGTCCGGATTGTTCGGGTCGCGTTCCCAGGAGCCGGCATGCACTTCGTAAATGTTCATCGGAGCGCCGAAGACGCGGGTCGCGTAATGCGTGTCCATGTAGAGCTTGTCGTTCCATTCGTAACCTTCGAGGTGAGTGGTAACGCTTGCTGTAGCCGGACGCATTTCGCTGAGCTTTGCCAGAGGGTCGGACTTGGTGATCAGGCGACCATCCTGGGCGTGAATTTCAAAACGGTAAAGTTCGTTTTCGCCGAGATCCGGAATGAAGATTTCCCAGATGCCCGAGGAACCGATCATGCGCATCGGATGACGACGACCGTCCCAGCTGTTGAAGTTGCCGACGACGGAAACGCTCTTGGCGTTCGGAGCCCAAACGGCGAACTGCACACCGCTAAAGCCCTGGTGACGCACAATGTTTGCACCGAGCTTCTTATAAAGTTCATAATGCGTGCCGTTCTTGATCAGATGGCAGTCAAAGTCCGTGAGAACCGGAAGGAACGCATAAGGATCGACGACCGTGTACTGGACGCCGTTATCCAGCGTAATGTGAAGCTTGTAGAAGAACGGCTGGAATTCCATGTCGAGCACGGCTTCAAAGAATCCCGAGTCGCCGACGCGGACAAAGTCAAAGACGAGGGTCTTGGCTTCATCTTCTGCCGCAGCCTTTTTGGAGGTCTTCTTCGTGGTTTTTGCCTTGGTCGCCTTGGCCGTTTTTGCGGTTTTGGCGGTCTTAGCTGTTTTTGCGCTCTTTTTGGCGGCTGGTTTTTTGCCGACCTGGACTTCTTCTGCCGGTTCTTCGAAGTTTGCTTGACCGTAGATGATTTCCGGTTCGACCGATTCACCGCGAATGGATGCGGCACCTGGCAGGTACACGCGGATCACGGTCTTGAGACCGCGGTCGGTTTCCAAGGCGTGAATGCCGAGAATCGAAAAAGGATCACTGCAATTAAAGTCCCAGATGGAGCGCATCTGGTCGTAAGTCATTGTTGTATTATTTTGAAAATCCATCAAAACACCCTGTTAGAAGTACTTTGTAAAATTACCTTAATTTTAAAAATTGGATGAAAAACTTTTTAAAAATACCTTACGAAAACCTTACGGATTTGCGGAAAAGAAATTTGTCTAAATTTACAGCGTGAAACGAATCCTTTGCGCCTTACGCCTTTTGGGCTCTTTGCAATTCGGCGTGATCCTTTTGATCGCCCTGTTTCTGCTGGTCTTTTGGGGGACGCTTTTTGAAGCCCGCGCTGGCATGGATTTAGGGGTTTCGCGCTTTTTTGATAGTTGGATTCTGTGGGTGGCGGGCGTTTTGCCGTTCCCGGCATTGAAGTCGCTTGCCGCACTTTTATTTGTCAATTTGCTGTTTGCCTGTATTTTCCGTTTGCCGCATGGCTTTCGAAAGTTCGGGATGCGGCTTGTGCACCTTTCCATTCTGATTTTGATTGCGGGGAGCTTTGCGGGTTCAAATATGCGGGAATCTTTTCAAGCGTTTGGGCTTGTCGGTTCGGAAGTGCGGATCGATTCGACGGCAGGCGCTTCTTTTGCGATTCTGGATGCGGATTCGGTGAGCTGTACTGTTTTGCCGGCGGGTTTTGCGGATACGCTCCGCGTGGGACTGAACGTGCCGCAGCCGATAGGACCTTATACGGTGTACTTTGGGGAAACCTTTGAGATGACGCCCCAAAAGAAGGTCGTTCGCTTTTTTGCCAAGCGGGATCCGTTCGCATTTGTGCCGTACCTGTTTGCGGTGGTGCTGCTCGTGGGGCTTGTTTGGCATGGAATCGCGACTTTCGGAGGGCGTAAACGATGACCTTCCGGATGCTTGCGCTGGTGCTGCTTTTGGTGGGGCAGGTTCTTGCTGCACAGGAAAACTTTGCCTTGCCTGAATTTGTGAATTTTGACGGTCGTGTGCGCCCGTTGAATTCCTTAGAAAATGCGGTGGCGGATGCACTTTGCGAAAAGCGGAAGTGCGCCGGGCTAAAACCGCAGATGCTTGTGCAGAAAATTGTAAACGGCTCTGCGGACTCGCTGAACGTGTTCCGGGTGAACCGTTCGATGGCGGTCGAAATTTTGCACTTGGATCCTCTTCGGCGGGATTTTAAGCGCAGCGATTTTGATGAAAACCGTTCGCTGTTAAAGCAGTATGCGGAAAGGGAAGACTCCCATCCGTTGACGTTAGAGTTTTCCCGTTTGGATTACGCTTTGGATCTGTTTGATTCGCTTCAAGGGCAAGGCTTTTGGCGGCGAATTTCCGTGCCGCTGCAGGAGCTTTCGCCACTCACCCAAAGGCAGCTTTTGGCGGAACGGGCTTATTTGAACTTTAACTTGCCGTTCTTGACGTGGATTTTGGCGTGCGTCGCGTTTGCGCTTTCGTTTCTCGCTCTTTGGAAGTCGCGCGTTTGGGTGGCGGCTTTGGTGACGCAGTCGCTTGTTTCGGTGGGTTGCGCGGGCATTTTTCTTTGGCGGGGCTTTGTGGAAAATCGCGTTCCGCTGACATCGCTTTACGAGATGCTCCTTGCGCTTGTGCTTGGCGTTTCGACTTTTGCGGTGGCGGTTGCGGCGAAGGGGCGTGTGAAGCCGCTTCTCGCTTGCGGTTCGGGGCTTTGCCTTGCGTTGTTTTTGGTGATGCGGTCGGCGCTTGCGGGCGATACGTTCGGTGCGGTCGCGATGATTTTGAATTCTTCGTTTTGGCTTTCGATGCACGTGTTTACGATTGCGGTCGGATTTTGCGGGTTGATTCTTGCGAGCCTGCTTGCGCATGTGATGCTTGCAAAACGCGCGTTCGGCGGGGAAGTTTCGGTGGGCATGCAAAAGCTTTTGTTTGGAACTTTGGGCGTGGGATTTGCTGTTTCGACGCTTGGAACTTTGCTCGGCGGATTTTGGGCAGAGGTGGCGTGGGGACGTTTTTGGGGCTGGGATCCGAAGGAAAACGGGGCTTTGCTCGTGCTCATTTGGGTGCTCGTAGTGATGCATTTGAAGGCGGGGAACTTGGTAAAGCCGAAGACGCTCGAAGTGCTTTCGGCGCTCCTTTTGATTGCTATCGCCTTTTGCCTGTTCGGGGTGAATTTGTTGGGAGTCGGCTTGCACAGTTACGGTTTTTCGCCGAACTTGCTTGCGGCTTTTAGCGCCTTTGTGCTGGGCGATATTTTGATAGTTTGTTTTTTCAGTTTTTGGAAGAGGTTCAAACGATGAAGATGAAAACGGCTTTGACGATTGCTGGCTCGGATTCGAGCGGTGGCGCAGGAATTCAGGCGGATTTGAAGACGATGACGATGAACGGCGTTTTTGCGATGAGCGCCGTGACCGCTTTGACCGCGCAGAATACGCGCGGTGTGACGTCTATTATGGAAGCGTCTCCGGAATTCTTGGCCGATGAAATCGATGCGGTCTTTACGGATATCTATCCGGATGCGGTCAAGACGGGAATGGTTTCTTCGAGCCGTTTGATTCTGGTAATTGCGCAAAAGCTGAAGCAGTATAACGCAAAGAACATCGTCGTGGATCCTGTGATGGTCGCGACGAACGGGGCAAAGCTCATTTGCGACGAGGCGATTGAAACCTTGAAAAAGGAACTGTTGCCGATGGCGACGGTGATTACGCCGAATATTCCGGAAGCGGAAGTGCTGACCGGGAAAAAGATCCGGTCGAAGGAAGACATCGAAAGTGCGGCGGAAGAAATTTTTAAGACGTTCGGCTGCGCCGTGCTGCTGAAAGGCGGTCACGATTTGAACGATGCGAACGACCTGCTTTGGACATCGGAAGGTGGGCAGTGGTTCTTCGGCAAAAAGATTGACAATCCGAATACGCACGGCACGGGCTGTACGCTTTCGAGCGCGATCGCTGCGAATCTCGCCCTTGGAAAATCCTTGCCGGAAGCGGTCAAGCTGGCGAAGGATTACATTTCGGGCGCGCTCGCTTTTATGCTCGACTTGGGCAGCGGAAAAGGCCCGATGAATCACGCGTTCAAGCTTTGATTGCTATTTTTGACGCATGATTCTGAAATGGGATACTCTTCTTTCTGCAACGCGCTACGGTCACCCGGCTAGCCGTGACCCGAACCGCTCCAACTTTCACCGTGATTTTGACCGCATCGTTTTTTCGACGGCATTCCGTCGCTTGGGCCGCAAAACCCAGGTTCACCCGTTCTCTGTCAACGATCATGTTCACAGCCGTTTGACGCATTCGCTCGAAGTTTCGAGCGTGGCGCGTAGCCTTGCCATTTCGGTGTTCAACGAAATGCCGAAGGAATTTCCCAAGAATTTTAACGCGTCGCTCCTCGGAACGATCGCCCAGTCCGCCGCCTTGGCGCACGACATTGGAAACCCGCCGTTCGGCCACGCCGGGGAAGCGGCGATCCGCGACTGGTTCCGCAAAAACCGCGAATCCGCTCCGCTCAAAGACTTTAGCGACCGCGAAATGAAGGACTTCGAAAACTTTGAAGGCAACGCGCAGGGCGTTCGCATTCTTTCGAAGCTCGAATATCACTTTTTGGACGGCGGCATGCGCCTCACATTCCCGACGGTTTCGTCGATGATGAAGTATCCGCGCCTTGCCTGCTACGGCATTCCGACGAGCCTTTTCCAGACCGAAGCGGATGATTACCGTGAAATGGCAAATGTGCTTGGCATTCCGGAAGTGGGAAAGGGCGTTTGGATGCGTCACCCGCTGAGCTATCTCGTGGAAGCGGCAGACGACATTTGCTACTGCATTTTGGACGTGGAAGATGCGATTGAGCTCGGCATTTTGCAGTTCGCCGATGTGCGCAACATGTTCGAATACCTTTGCGGCCCGCAGGTGGACATTGACCGCGAATATAACGAAAACGGTCAGAACTTCCGCGACTTCCTTTCGAGCGTGCGCGGCCTTGCCATTCAGAATTTGATCGACGCCGTGGTCCGCGCCTTCATTATCCATTATGAAGAAATCATGAACGGGGAACTCAAGGGTTCGCTGCTCGATTTGGCGGACGCCGATGCGGTGGACGGCATTCGCGTGGCAAAACGCTTGGGTCGGGAACGCATTTACCCGGACCGCAGAAAAACGGAACTCGAAGTCGGTAGCTATACGACGCTCAGCACGGTGCTCGACGCCTTTGTGAGCGGCGTCTATGAATTCCGCAAGTACGGCGAATCTTCTTACCGAGCCTCTCGCATTGTGCGCCTGATCGGTCAGGCGAAAATCGGTCAGACGGTGACACCGCTCGAAGCCTATCACCAGGTGCTTGATTTTGTGAGCGGCATGACGGACAATTACGCTTCTTACCTGGCACGTCAAATCAGCGGTCTTGTACAATGATCCTTTCGAACGATACGGATCGCATTTGGCTGTTTGATTATGATCTGACGCTTTACGCGGAATCGGAACGTGCCGTTTTGAATTCGCTCGACCGTCGCATTGCGCTGTACGTGCAACAGGTGGCGAACGTCGATTATGATCACGCCCAGGAAATTCGCAAGCGCTATTGGAAGGAATACGGCACTACCTTGGCAGGGCTTCGCGCCGTGTACGGGGCAACGCCGGACGACTTCTTTGACTTTATCCATCAGCCCGAAACTCTCGTCTACCCGGACTTTGCGCCGCAGAAAAGAGCCTTGCTCGAAATTCTCAAAGGTCCTAAGTACATTTTTACGAATGGACGTTCCGACTGGAGCCGCAAAGGCTCTTCCAAAATGGGAATCCTCGACTGCTTTGAGCGCATCGTGGGCTTAGAAGACATGAACTGGGACGGAAAACCGCAGGTGAGCGCCTACGAAACGATGGAAAAAGTTCTTGAAAATGCGGGAATTTGGAAAAAAGGCGATGACCCGAGCCGCCTTGTGCTGCTCGACGATTCCCTGCACAATTTGCGCCCGGCGCATGACCGCGGCTGGAAAACGGTGTGGGTGAACCCTATTTCCGAAGATGACGGCAGTTTTACGGATTTTCGCATTCCGAACCTGATGGATCTTTCGAAATTACTCGGTTAAGTTCCGATTTTCTAAATTAAGGCTTATGCTCCAAGAAATGCTTTCCATGGATTTTATGCAGAACGCTTTTATCGCGGCGTTTCTCGTTGCGATTTCTTGCGGTGTCATGGGATCCTATGTGGTGGTGAATAAGATCGCGGGGACGGCGGGCGGTGTGGCGCACGCTTCTTTCGGCGGAATTGGACTTGCCTGTTTTTTAGGATTTTCCCCGATGCTCGGCGCGCTCGGCATGGCTCTTGCCTGTGCGCTTGTCATGGGATATTTGACGTGGATCGACCGTAAACGTTCCGATACGCTGATCAACGTGATTTGGGCGGCGGGCATGGCGGCCGGTGTGATTCTCACGGATTTGACGCCCGGTTACAGCGGCGATTTGACGAGTTTTTTGTTCGGCAGTATTTTGACTGTGCCGCGTGAACTTTTGTGGGGCATGGGCGTTTTGACCGCCGCGATTTTGGCGGTGTCCGCGTTCTTTTTTAGGCAGTTTTTGGCGGTGTCGCATGACCCCGAATTTGCCCGTGTGCGCGGAATTCCGGTGTTTCGCCTGTATATGCTTTTGATGGCGATGATCGCCTGTACGGTCGTGATGGCGGTGCAGACGGTGGGCCTGATTCTTGTGATTGCGCTTCTCACGATTCCCGCTTATGTGGCACAGAGCTATTCCAAGAATTTGAAGCAGATGATGCTGCTTTCGTGCCTCTTTTCGGTGGTGCTTTCGCTTGCGGGACTTGTGGTTTCTTATGTGTGGAACTTGACTGTGGGACCGACGATCATTCTCTTTAGCGTTTTGCTGTATGCGGCAAACTGGGGAATTCAGAAGCTTCGCGGTTCGAACTGATTGTAGGATAGACGATGCGAATTTTGGCTTTGGCTGTAATGACTTTTGGCGCGATTTCCGCTTTTGCGGCGACGCATTCGCTTTTTAACAATCCGGACATTACGACGGAATATTCGGCGCTTTTGCAAGAAAAGAATGCGCGGAACGATTCGCTTTTGCCCGCGTTGGACGGTGACAAGGCTTTTGCCGAACTTTTGCGTCAGAATCCGAATTTTTGGAGCCTAGAGCGTTTGGACCAAGAAGGTGAAATGCTCACGAAGCTCAAGGCGAAGATCATTTACATCGACGGTATTCGTGAAGAAGCTTACTGCAAACTCGACAAGAATACGTCTCAGGCTGGCGAATGGAATTTGGAAATCGGCGTGGACTTTGTGAGTGCCGCTTCGAATACGGTGGGCATTCACGTGCAGCAGTGCTTGAACATGGTCCGCGATGAACTCGGCTACCTGGTGAAAAAGGACGACAAGATCATTGCCGTTCCGCCGCGCAAGGTGATTGAAAAAATCAAGGAAGTCGAAATCCCGATGGCGGTGGACATCGATTTGCAGCAAAAGCTCTTGGCCGCCCACGAAGAAGTGAACCGCACGGGCAACTGCCCCAAGGGCATCGAAAGCTACATCATTCTGCGCGACGTCTGGAACCAGGTGAAGAACGAAAAGATGGACATCGTCACGATCAACGACAAGTTGAATTCCAAAGTGAACGGCGGACACAGCATCAAGACCTGCGCTTTTAGCACGGAATGGAACAAGCGTTACCAGGGAAACGCCTCTTTTGAATGCGACATCGACAAGGAAGTCTGCGATTACGAAGACTCCGAAGACGGCAAAACGAGCTGGGTCTGGAATTTTGACGAAAACCGCTTTGAATTTGTTCGCAAAAAATTCCTCTTCATCCCGTATGGCTCCAAAAGCGTTCACGACGGCGGAACGATGATGGATCTTCGCCTGATTCGCCTTTCGACGACCCTCTACTTGGAAGGTTTTTTGGACGATAAGGGCGAACCGGTGACGCTCGGACTCATCATTTTGCCGAACGAAAACGACGAATACGAAGAATACGACGATTCGGATGAAGACGAATACGAGTACGAAGAGTAGGGAACTTTAAGGTCTTAGCCCGCTTCCCTAAAGTAAGAGAGTCCGTTGTAATTGAACCGGACAATATCAATGCTCTTGTTGGCTTGATCCAAGAGCTTTTGCTTCCATTCCTGCATGGGAATGTCGCTTGCAATTAAAGCGTTCAAGCGTTTTGTAAAAAGGATTTCTTCCCGTGTGATGGTTTCTGCAGACGATGCGTAGCAACCGTTGATTTTTGCTTCGTTTGGATTGCTGATGAACATCGAGGAGAAAAATCCGGCGAGATTTTCGTTTTGGGCAAAAGACGAGGCATAGCACCAAATGCCAATGACTCTTTTCGCCTGAATGTAACGGACATTTCGCGAAGAAATCAAAAAACGATCTCCGTAGGGAAGTGGAGAAAGAAGACCGCTAGGGAATCCATGCCCACAGAGAATCAGGGTGTCCTTTTCTCCGCGAAGACCGGCGTCAATTTTTTTGGTACAAGGTCCGCTCGAATTCGAAACTTCGATGACGTTCGTATTCGGAAGCCCTTCCCAGATGTGCGTTAGTACCTGTGTGTCGATATCGCCCATGTTGGAATAAATGACTGTTGCTGTATTCATAGACCTCCTTGGTTAAAATCCCATTTTACGGTTGGCGTGACCGTCTTTCGCTTCCACTTCCTTGGCGAGGCTTTCGGCAATGCGTTCTGCGGAAAGTTCGTGCGTCGGCAAATAGCGGAACTTGTTGTACACAGCGTTGAAGTCGCCCGGGGCAAGCAATGTCATGTTTTGAACACGGTTCGGACATTCCAAATTCGGGAAGAACGAGTTCCAAATTTCGATAATGCCTTCACGGTTCAAATAGTTGAACTTCAATTTGAGTGCAAAACGGCGCATGGAAGCTGTGTCGAGCTTGTTTTCAAAATTCGTGGCAGCGACAAAGATGCCGTTGAAGTTTTCCATCTGCGTCAGAAGTTCGTTTACACGGGTGACTTCGTAATTCTGGATGGAGCCCTTTCGATCGCAGAGGAAGCTGTCCGCTTCATCAAAGAAGAGAATCGATTTGCTTTCTTCGGCTTCGGCGAAAGCTTTTTGGATATTTTCTTCCGTTGCACCTACAAAAGGGCTGAGCAGGTCGCTCGCACGCTTGACGATCAGGTTACGGTTCAACTTGCGTGCAAGAAAACGCACGAATTCCGTTTTGCCGGTTCCCGGAGCACCGTAGAGCAAAATGTTGAGAGATGTGGCGGCAGAGTCTTCGGTTGCATTTTCCCAAATCTTGTTGAAGTTCTCTGCGATGCTCAAAACTTCATCGACGTTCCCATCAAAGTTGATGCCCGAAAGGGAATACTTGGGGGCATGCGTTGCCTTTTCGCGCATGTTGTCGCACGGAATATTCAAAAGGCTCGCATGGGCAGAAAGCATTTTGCGGAGCATGTTCGCCGCTAAATCGCGTTCGCCTGCGAGGGGAAGGGCGTGCTTGACTGCCAAGGTCATGCCGCCGACCGTGACCGGATACTCTGCAGCAATCGCATTTACATCATCTTCGCTGATCAAATCTTCTGCGTGCATGTTTTGCAGCACGGAATGGAGCTGGGTCGCTCTTTTTTGAGCATTGAAGTTCTTGAAATGAATCGAATAGTCAAAACGGCGAAGCGTGCTTTCTTCGACAAGTCGCATGGAATTCGAGATCCAGATGACCGGAACATGAATTTCTTCCATGAGCATATTGAGCGATCCCTTTTCAAGACCGTTCAAAATCTGGTCCGCTTCATCGACGAGGATAATCGCTTTTTCGTTTTCGCATTTCCAGGCTGCGATCTTGATGGAACGGATTCGATTGCTCAGAATGGAATCTCCAACCGGGGTCTGGCGAAGCGCAAAACGTCTTGTTGGAAGAGTCGCTTTGATTGTATACAGCGTGAGACCGAGTTCTGCGGCGACTGCTTTGGAAAGCTCCGTTTTACCGGTGCCTGCACGTCCGTAAAACAAAATGTTGAGCGGCTGCTTGTAATTGTGATTTCCGAGCAAGAATGCGAGCGTTTCCGCTTCGGGACGATCTTTTGCAAGAGTCTGGAACGGGATGCTCGGTTCGCCCGTTTTTTCAATGTCGCTGATGCCTGTGATGGGGGAGATCCCTTCGAAATGGAGTTCGATTTCATGGTCCAAGTTCATATCTTCATCAATGATCTGAAGCTTGGACAGCAACGAATCGTCTCCGGTGGCTTTGTAAAAGCGTTCTTCGCCGAGACCCGTGGCGGCGATTCGAAGACCCATATCCGTACCACGCATCTGCCGTGCGAGTCTATGGCTACAAGCAGACTGATTCTCATGGATTTCCGTTTCTAGGTCAATCCACAAATACACGGCGATTTGAATTTCGTCATCACTCAAATGCAATACGCTCTGCAGTTGCTGAATACGCTTGAAAATGGGATCATTTTCCATATCCGCTTTTTCGAATTCGCGATAGGCGTATTCCGTAAGATGCTTTTGAATGGTTCCTAAGTGCTTTTCTGCAGAAATTTCGCCATCCGGGGAAATTTGGGTAATCTCGTTATTCACAAGTTCGCGCGTATCCTTGTCCATCAAATTCATGATGAGGTTGAAAACGAAATATTGCGGGGCAGAGCGCAGAATGCGAATCCAATATTCCATCTTCTTCAGTTTCACAAACTGAGAAGTCTTTGGAATAGACGCGCCTTCTTCAGAAAGGGTTTGAGCGATTTTTTGAAAATAAGTGGTATTCTTCATTTTTTCACCTCGAGAAAAGACGGGAAAAAATCATACCCATACCAACAGGGTACAATATCCCTAAATTTTTTCTTATTCCCGAAGTGTTTTAGATTTTGAATGAAGAATGAATTAAATGGATAAAATTCATTTTTTTATAAAGATAATTTGAGGCGCAAAGCCTTTTGCAATTATAGTAAAAATGACGGATTTTGTCAAGGGTGTTCGTGCTCCTCTAAAATCACGTCGGAAAAGAGTGTGTAAGAATGGCTTGGAGCTTAACGCCCTTTTTTCTTTTGTTATATATATTTAGAGTACATCTTTGAGAGGAAAAAGATATGAATCGTTTTATCCAGGCTTCTTTGGTGGCGGCGATGGCTGCGGCTCCGGTCATGGCAGGTGAAAATTTTGGCGGTATCGGTGTTACGATCTATGCGGTGAACGAAGGCGTTCTCGTTTCGGATGTGATTCCGGGTTCTCCGGCAGCGGATGCAGGTCTTGAAGCAAAAGACCGCATTATTGCCGTGGACGGCGTTTCGATTGCCGGCAACGATATCGACGCTTCGAAGGAAGTGCTCCGCGGAACGGTCGGAAGACCGGTGGAACTTTCCGTTCTTCGCGAAAAGGAAACCTTTAAGGTAACGCTCCGCCGTGCCAACATTTCGGTGAACGACGTGGAAGCTTCCAAGGTCGAAGCTTGGTATGGCGAAAATCAGAACAGCTATTCTTCGAATGAAATTGCGGAAGTCGCTTCCCAGGATCTTTCCAAGAATCAGAAGCTTCTTTCGGTGATGCAGCACGGTCACGTGGTGAAGGATGAAATGACGGTTTCTTCTTCCGATCTTTCCGTGGTCTCCGTGGAAACGGCTGCAGAAGAAGTCGCCCCGCAGGTGAAGAACCGCAGTGTGCGTGCGGCGGGCTCCTTGAACGCCTTTGACCGTGAACAGGTTGCCATCCATCTGCGTGCGGAAGGTTCTACCGTGGTGCGCATTGTGAACGCAAACGGTGAAGTGGTCGCACGCCTTTTGAAGGAAGATGCGAAGGCCGGTACGCAGTCCCTCGCTTGGGACGGTAAGAATGCGGCTTCCGGTCGTTACATTGTTCACATTGAACAGAACGGCGCTGCTTCCGCAGTGGCAGCAGAACTCCGCTGAGTTCTTTTGACTTAGCCCGTTCTAAGGCTTTTTAGAAGAGGCTCTTGGTAAAACAGGAGCCTTTCCTTTTCTATAATTGCCGTGTGATGAAGAACACGTTGAAGCGAAGGATCTCCGAGTGCTTGTTTTTGCTTGCACTTGTTTTTTCGTCTTTCGTTTCGGCGCAAGAAATGACACAAATCGATTTGCCGGAAAGGCCCGATCCTGCGGATTCCACGGAAACGGATACGACGGACGGCGACTGGTTCGGTTCTTCAAGCGATACGACAAAGACCGATACGGTGGAATATCACGCGGTCGATTTGCAGTATGACGTGGGAACATCCACCTTCAATTTGAACAATAAGGCGCAGCTCAAGTATCGCACGGCGACTCTCGATGCGGATACGGTCCTTTTTAATCAAAAGGATCAGGTTTTACAGGCGAGCGGCGATCCGGTGCTTCGCGAAACCAAGAATCCGTCGCTGGCGGGTTACCGCATGAAGTACAATATGAAGTCCCGCGTGGGGGAAATCTATTATGCGACGACTTTCCAGGATAACAATCAGCTGAACGGGATGGAGGTGCGCCGCCTTCCGGATTCAAGACTTTTGATTGCCCGTGGCGATTTTAGTACCTGTGACGATACGACGCACCAGCATTACTACTTCTACGGTAGACGCATGGTGGTGAAGCCGAAGGAAAGTGTGACGGCAAGGCCTGTCGTGTTGAACATTGCGGATGTTCCGGTGGCGGTGCTTCCGATGATCGTGGCACCGCTCAAGAGCGGTCGGCGTTCTGGACTATTGACGCCCAAATTCGGCGGTGACCAGGTTCAGGGCTTTTACATTAAGAATGTGGGCTTTTACTATGCGCCAAACGATTATTGGGACGCGACGACTTCGGGCGACGTGATCGAAGGCTCTTCGGCGAACTTTGAAAAGACGACCCTTTCGGAATCGATCCGTTATAAATGGCGCTACCATTTGGACGGAAACATTTCGTACACGAGTTACCTTGAACAGTTTGATTTTGCAAACAGCGGATATGACATTCGCTTTAACCACAATCAGAATTTGACGCCCGACGGAAAGCATACCCTTTCCGGTACAGGTTCTTTTGTTTCGGACCAGAGCGTTCGCCAGGATAACGGTACCGATGCGGAGACGATTTTGGATCAGCAGGCGAACGCCCAGATGACATACTCGGGCAAGTTCGGAACGAACAAGAGCCTGACGGTGAAAGTCTTGCAAAACTACAACTTGACGACAGGATACAAGGAACGCCAAATCCCGGACATCCAGTACCGCATGAGCGGTCAGCTTTTTGACTTTGAAGACGACGATGATGAAGTCGCTTCAGAAGAATCCTGGCTTGACAAATTCAATTACTCGTTCTCGAACCGCTTTAACCTTTATGAAGTCATCGCCGCCGATACGGTGCGGGACATCGATACCGCCGCCTGGTATACGGGCTACACGGGAACGTATTCCGTGGACTATTCCGCATCTCTCTTTGACGTGATCAACTTGACACCGAAGGCTACCTTTACTGGAATGTGGTCTGGCAACCGCTGGATCAACCCAGAAGATTCGGCGAAGTACCGCAAACAGCGCAGCGGCTGGGATCCGGAGAACGATGAATACGGCGAATTCTTTTACAACCACAATTACAGCTTGACTGCGGATACCAAACTCTACGGCATTTGGATGCCGAACATCGGACGCTTTACCGGTGTGCGTCACGTGCTGTCGCCGAGTATTTCTTACACCTACGCTCCGGAACTCGACACGAACAAATACTTTGTGAAGCATCCGCTCTTGGGACAGACGCCTTATCAGATTGAACAGAAATCGGTCGGCTTCTCTATTTCGAACGACTTTGACATCAAGTATTTGAAAACGCTCGGGCAAAAGAAGGCTTCGGAAGACGGCAAGGATACGACCGAAACGGAAGACACTTACGGCACCCGCCGACTGATCACGACTTCGCATTCCACGTCTTACAACTTTGCCGCGGATTCTCTCCAGTGGTCAGACATCAATTCGAGCTTTGGGTTTCAGGTGCTCCCGAATTACATGTTCACCATTCGCACGCGTCACAGCGTCTATCACAAATATGAAGAAGATCCGAACAAGGTCCGCTTCCCGGAACTGACTTATTGGGCTTACGATCTTTCCAAGAGTTTCAACTGGTCGGGCGACTTTAACTCGGGCCTCGCTTCGCAAATGGGAAAGTACCAGAAGGATTCCTGGTCGGCGAGCCTCGATTACCGCTATTCGTTCTCGAGTACGCGCGTCGGAAAAAAGGTTTTCAAGGACAACATTTCGCATTCCACGGGAATTTCCGCATCCTTGCATCCGACGCCCAACTGGTCGATGACCTATTCGACGCGTTACAGCTACACGGAAGGCCGTTTTGCAACGCATGAATTTACCTTCGACAGAACCTTGCACTGCTGGAAGCTCGACTTCACCTGGACTCCGACGGGACCTGCTGCGGGCTGGAGCTTTACCGTGTACGTGAAGGACTTGCCGGATATCAAGCTGAACGCTTCGAGTACCGAAGATTAATTTAGGCGGTGGGGAACTTCCATGACGCGGACGGAACTGGTCAAACGTTTGCTTGCGGAACAGGATTTGAAGTACCGCGACTTTCACACGGCGCTGCTCCCGGGCATCGACAAAAAAACTTTTATCGGCGTGCGCGTTCCGACGCTCCGCAAGCTCGCCCAGGAATTTGCGAAAAACGCTTCGCCCGCAGAAGTGGAAAATTTCTTGCAAAGTGTTCCGCATCGGTACTTTGAAGAGAATCAGATTCACCTGTTCCTAGTGGAAAAAATCCGCGACTTTGAAACCTGCCTGCGGCAGGTAGAAGCTTTTTTGCCGTATATCGATAACTGGGCGGTCTGCGACGGAAAATCTCCCAAGGCACTTCTAAAGGATTCAGCCCGTTTTGAAGCGAAAGTTTTGGAATGGCTCAAATCCGAAAAGGCTTACACGGTGCGCTTTGCCGTGAACATGCTGATGGCGTTCTTTTTAGACGAACGCTTTCGCAAGGAACATTTGAAATACGTCGCCGCTGTAGACGAAAACCGCTTTGAAGGCGCGGACCGTTATTACGTTCAAATGGTCGTCGCCTGGTACTTTGCCACGGCACTTGCCAAACAGTGGAACGCAACTTTGCCCTTGATTCAAAAGAAAAAACTTTCACCGTGGATTCATGCGAAAGCGATTCAGAAGGCTTGTGAAAGTTACCGCATTACCGTCGAAGAAAAAGCGCTTTTGCGCACATTCAAATAAAAAAACTCGGCCCAAACGATTGGATGGACCGAGCTTTTTGATGTGTGGTGAGATGTTAATGCTTGACCGTTTTGAATACGCCGAGGGTTTCCTTGCCTTGGGTCAC
>JAILDK010000068.1 GCA_024689485.1 Fibrobacter sp. | reverse complement strand
GCCTTGGCGGTGTCGGCCGGTGCAGCAGCCGGAGTTTCTGCGGCCTTGGCCGGTTCTGCAGCCTTAGCGGTGTCTGCTGCCGGAGCGGCGGCGACCTTGGCGGTATCCGCAGCCGGGGCTACTTTTGCAGAATCTGCAGGCTGTGCGAACAGGGCAGTTGCCATTGCAATCGATGCAAATAGAACTTTGTTCATGATCTTCTCCTTATCCAATAGTTTTCATTAAAATTATAACAAAAAAAACAGAGAATTGTTAAATTTTGTTTATGATTCGAATAGAAAATTCCAGAGTCCTTTTTTTGGACGAATTACCGATTCGGCGGCTGCTCGAATTCCGTTCTGAATTCTATCCGGTCATGCTCCGTATATTAGATATAGTGTACGAGCGAAAGATTCAGATGGTCGCTTCGCCGATCACCCTGGCGAACCTCTCGTTTAAGGCGCACGAAAAGGCGCAGCCGGTTTTGGCCCGGGAATTCAAGGAATTCTTTACCAAAAGTTCGCAGTTCATGCTGCGGGAAATCGATGCGGAAATCGCTGCGGTTTCGGCGGAGTTCCGCTCCAAGTACAAGCTTTCCCTGGAAGATTCTTTGCAGCTGGCGACGGCTTACGTCTGCGGGGCGGATCTCGTGCTCACGGAAAACGAAGCGTGGAAAGAGGTTTCCGACATGAATGTCGTGACGCTTTCCGAACTCGCTTAAAATATTGCTCCAAATTTTCTCAAAATTGTTTGCCGGGCTTCGGATTTAATTAAATTTTCCGCGAAAACAAAGTTTTTGGAGTTTTTGCTATGTCCAAGTATTATCCAGTGATCGGTCTTGAAATCCACTGCCAGCTCGCTACCAAAACGAAAATGTTCTGCGGTTGCGAAGTCGAAGTGAATACGAGCCCGAATAAGCATGTTTGCCCTGTTTGCCTTGGTATGCCTGGTGCCATGCCGGTTCCCAATAAGCAGGCTGTGGAATACGCCATTCGCCTCGGCCTTGCCCTGAACTGCGAAATCGATCTGAACGCCATGTGGACCCGTAAGAACTACTTCTACCCGGACCTTCCGAAGGGTTATCAGATTACGCAGACCGGTGGACTTCCGATCTACGACCACCCGATTTGCCGTAACGGCTGGCTTGAAATCAAGCGTGCTGACGGCGTGGTGCGCCGCATCGGCATTACCCGTATTCACATGGAAGAAGATGCGGGTAAGCTCGTGCACGACATGAGCCCGACCGGTAGCCATTTTGACGCGAACCGCTGCGGTACTCCGCTTTGCGAAATCGTGACGGAACCGGATATCCGCAGCCCGGAAGAAGCGGTCCTCACCTTCAAGAAGATCAAGCAGATTCTCGAATACACGGGTGTTTCTCACGCCAACATGGAAAACGGTAACATCCGTTGCGACGGTAACATTTCCATTCGCCCGAGCGAAGACGCTCCGTATGGTACCCGTGCCGAAGTCAAGAACTTGAACAGCTTCACGAACCTCGAAAAGGCTCTCACGGCGGAATATCTTCTCCAGACCGTGACCCTCGATGCGGGCAAGGAAGTTCAGCAGTGCACCAAGCGTTATGACCCGAACGCCGACAAGACGTCCGTCATTCGCTCCAAGGAAGACGCTCCGGACTACAAGTACTTCCCGGAACCGGACATGGTCCGCCTCGTGACCGATCCTGCATTCGTGGAAGAAATCCGTCGTACGCTTCCGGAACTTCCGGATGCCCGTTACGCTCGATTCCTCAACGACTTCAAGCTTACCGAATACGATGCCCAGGTTTTGACCGACGACATCAAGGTCAGCAATTGGTTCGACGCCGCTGCAAAGACCTGTAAGAATCCGAAGATCCTTGCCAACTGGGTCATCACGGAACTCCTCCGCGAAGTGAAGGAACTCGAAGGCGGCTTTGACGCAATCAAGGTGGTGCCGGAACAGCTCTCTCGCTTGGTGAACTTGATTGAAGAAGGCACGATCAACGGTAAGATTGCAAAGCAGGTCTTTGCCGACATGTTCGCAACCGGTAAGGATCCGGATACGATCGTGAAGGAAAAGGGCCTTGTGCAGATTACCGATACGGCTGCCATCGAAAAGACGGTTCAGGAAGTCGTCGAAAAGAATGCGGCTCAGTTCGCGGAATTCAAGGCGGGTAAGGTTGCTCTCAAGGGCTTCTTCGTCGGTCAGGTGATGAAGTGCTCGGGCGGCAAGGCTAACCCGAAGATCGTGAACCAGATCCTCGACAAGCTCGCACAGGGTTAATCTTACCTTGAAACGCTTATGCAAAAGCCCTTTCCGAGGACCCTCTTTCGGAGGGGCTTTTGTGTTTGTGCTCTGGATGCTTTTGGCGTCGAGTTCTTCTTTTGCGGCGATGGACGCTTACGATTCCATGTACGTGAATACGTTGAACATGTCGGACGCGGAAGCGGCCGCCGCTTATGGTGTGGACTCTTCAAAGATTGAAGTCAAACCGACACGCCAGGAACTGCAAGAACAGAAGGAACCGGAGTACGTGATGCGAGAATACAATCACCGCGAACAGGTAATTGTCGGGGTGTCGGTGATGCTCTGCGTTGCGCTTGCGATGGTGATGATGAACAATTACAATCCGATGCGCTGATTAGTTTGTGCGCATTTTGCGATCGTCTTCCCACTTTTGCATTTTTTGAATCAGGAGTTGCTTGAGCGACTCCATTCCTATATTCTCCTTGGCGCTGATCTGGAGCGCTTCGGGGTAATGATTTAAAAGTTCCTGCCGGCGTTCTGGGCTTGCGCTTTCGGCCTTGTTGAACGCGATGATGCGGGGAACTTCCGGGTCGATCAATCCTTCCAAGATTTTGTGTGTAATTTCCAGGTGCTCCTGGTAATCGTTTGCGGTGGCATCGACCACATTTAGAATGCAGTTTGCGTTGCTCGCTGCTCCGAGCGTACTTTTGAAGGTATCAATCAGGTGATGGGGAAGTTTGCGGATAAAGCCGACCGTATCGGAAAGCAGAATGAACTTGCCGTCTCCCACATAGAGCTTGCGCATGGTGCTGTCGAGGGTGGCAAAGAGCTGGTCTTTTACATAGACGTTGCTAGACGTTAAACGGTTCGTGAGCGTGCTTTTGCCCGCGTTCGTATAACCGACGATGCCGACCTGGAATGTGTCTTCGCGACGCACGGCTTGGCGTTCGCGGGCGTCTTCGATTTTCGCAAGTTTCTTTTTGAGTTCCTGAATCTTTTTGTGAATAATGCGACGGTCCGTTTCGAGCTGCGTTTCGCCTGGGCCGTTCATGCCGATGCCGCGTCCGCCTGCCTGGCGGGAAAGGTGCGTCCAGGCGTGGGTGAGCCTTGGAACTAGATACTGGAGCTGTGCCACTTCGACCATGAGGCGGCTTTCGGCGGTGACAGCGTGTTTTGCGAAAATGTCGAGAATGATGCCGGTGCGGTCTAAAACCTTGATTCCGGGCAGGCGTTCTTCCAAATTGCGAACTTGGGAACCGGAAAGGTCGTCGTCAAAAATGACAAGGCCCGCTTCGTCTTCTTCGAGGGCCGTTTTGATTTCGGAAACCTTTCCTTCGCCGATGAGCGTTGCCGGGTTGAACGCTTGCACGCGCTGCATAAAAGTACGGGTGACGACTGCGCCCGCGGTTTCGGCAAGACGTTGAAGTTCGGCGAGATGTTCTTCCGCCATCGCCTTTCGGATGCGCGGAGTGATAATGCCCACGAGGATCGCTTTTTCAATAGGACGTTGCATACGCTGAATAATATAAAGAAAAAACACGCAACGAGAGGTTGCGTGTTTTGGCTTTGCACAGGAATGTGCAGGTTGGATTGGGAACTTATTTGTGGATGTTGATCGGTTTTGCTTCGAGGAACGATCCGCAAGAAACCTTGACGATGTAAGTGGTGCTCGGAAGTCCCATCTTGTTCAAATCCAGATTGTACTGATGGGCACCAGCCTTTTTGTAGCCGACGACTTCGGTCGCGACTAGTGCACCGTAAGCGGTGAAGAGGCTGACCTTGACATTGTCGCTACGGTCCAGCGTGTAATTCACATGGAGAATTCCCTTGTTGTAAGAAAGTCCCAGGTGATTTGCTGTTCCGTTCAAACCGTACATCAATGCGGTTGTCACTTCGGCTTCGCCACTCGAACTTTCATTTGTCACGGTAACCGTGGTGGTATAAGTGACGAGCTTATTGTTGTAGCTAAAGCCTTGCATAAGGGTGTACGTGTTGCCGTTTGAAACGCGGTTCGGGTAATGTCCGATTCTTGCGACTCCCGAAGTCAGGTCGAATTCCGAATAGATCGTCGCATTTTCGTTTGCGTATTCGACGACTTCGCCGTTTGCGTTGAACCAGTGTCCCGGTGCGTTTGCGGTCGAGGTTGTATTCAAAGCTCCACTCGGTTCTAGTGCAAAATAGGTCGCCTTTGTAGCGATTTCCGAAGCGGAAATGCCGAGGGCCGTGGCGACTTCGGAAAGTTTCAAGTCAAAGGTGACGGCGGCGTAATTGTCGTCAATCGGGAGCGTGACTTGGACGTCGTAATTCAAAACAATCGTCGCTGCGGTAGAGGCTTCACTGGAGCTAGAGGCTTCGGAGCTAGAGCTGTAAGTTTCAACGGAACTGGAACTGAAATTTTCTTCAGAACTTGAGCTGTTATTTTCAGCAGAGCTCGAACTGTTGTTTTCTGCAGAACTCGAACTGTTGTTTGCAGAAGAGCTCGAAGGCAGGCTTGCCCAGTCGTAATCCAGCTCAAAGTTGCGGTAGTAAGCGGTATTTGCACTGCCGGCGCCGCTGATGCCCGTTTCTGGCTTTAAGCGGTAGTCGTAATGGTAAGTGCGAATGTTTTCGTTACCGGTGTAAGCGTATTCCGTGTTCACGATAATGGCGAAGACCATTTGGGAACCGTTCGTCGTCGAAGGCGTTTTGTCAAGATTCAAAATGGCGGTTCCTTCGCCGGTAATCGGTTCGCTGTAAACCGGCGTGCCGTCCGTGGCGCGGTAGGCGAGAAGGAAGTTCATGTTCGTATTGTTCGAATAACTGCCGGTCGGGTAGAAGGTGACGCTCACTTGCGAAGCTCCGCTAGAAACCTTCAGCGGAACCACATTGGCACCGGACCAGCCCGGGGTCGTTTCGGAAGTCGGAATCAGATATCCGCTCGAATCGGTCGTTGCCTGATACGGCGTCATCGTCCACGTGTAGCTATAATTTCCGTTATCCCAAAAATCCTGCTCCCAGTAACTCGTCTGACCGAACTGCTGATTCAAAAGATCGCGAATGGATTCGGACCACTCCTTCATATCGAGCATCGCAAGCTTAGCACGGAATTCCGTAATCAAACGGCGAATTCCTGCGTCTCCAAGGCCAATGTCCAAACCATAGGTTTCGAGCAGGTAAGGCGTTTCGTCGTAAGCATGGCCGTAAACCCAGCGCACGGAACCTGTACCGAGCCAGGTTCCCATAAAGGTCGGGAAGATATTGCTGTACTGCGCACCGCCCAAAAGGTACCGCTGATTCTTGCCGGTCACGCCTTGCGCGCCCGGCCCGCCGAACGTGCCGTCAATCAGCCAACCGGAATAGCATTCAATCGGCATAAACGGCGCAATGAGAGTCGCCGCGTTCAAAAATCCCATTCCGCTGTAAACGTTGTTGCGACGGCTGAACATATCCTGCTGAATCCAGGTGTTTCCCGCTTCCTGGAACCAGTGAGCTTCCTTTGCGCCGGGATAACCGTTTGTCATCGAATGGATGCCTTCGTGAATCATCGCGTCCATTTGTGAAACGCGGTCTGCATACGGGCAGCTCGTGTTAAAACTGTAAAGCGGGTAAAAAGAAGCAGCAACAGCGGTGTAGCCCGCCACCCAGGTTTGCCATCCGCCGGTGGTGTCTGTGGTAGCGCCGCCCGCGCAGGTGCCGGAACCGTAGTAGTAAATGGCGCTGTATTTGCCGTCTTGCGCTTGGGCGTCGGGTGCCCAGCCTAAAGAGTCATAAAGATATCCGAAATCGGTATCGTATTTTTTGAGAATGCTGTCGATCGTAACATCGGTAATGCGGCTGTCGCGATTTGCGCCCCAGTAAAAGGCCCACCATTTTCCGGCTTTTTTGCCGGTGACGCCGTCGCAGTTGGTGTTGAATTCCGTCGGCGGATTGATGACGCCGATGTTTTCCTTGGTATCGTAATCCAAGTCCGAGCGATAACTCGGCCAAGTGTAAGAATCCCCGTTTGCCGCAAAGCTCAAAGAGAGCGTTCCGGCGAGAAGAGTAGAAAGAAATGTTTTCTGTTTCATGACCCAACGACCCTTTTTACAGGGGGAAAATTCCTCCCTGTATTTGTGTACTGTGTAAAAAATACTCGTACTTTTGGAGAGTGGGATGCTTAAAAGCTAATGTTTGTAAAGAATTCGTGTTAGAAGTGTGTAAGAATTTTACGAATCGCGGAGAGGGGAATCTTTTGCCCGTCGATCGTCAAAATTTTCGCATGGACGTCGAATTTTTGAACGGGACCTTCTGCGGAAGGGTAGGTTCCCATGCCTTTTTCCAGGTTCGGATTTTGAACAAAGTAGGTCACATGGACGGAGGGATGTTCTCCGTTTTCGAACTTTTCCAAAAGAGCGTTCAGGGCTTCGTCGAGTTCCGCGCGGGAGTCTTCGAGAAGGACGTCTTTTTGCACGTTCAGATTTTCAAAGCGTTTGTTCGCAATTTCGTCTTCGTATCCGCGGAGCGCGGCGAACGGACTAAAGATCTTGGCTCGGTCGGTCAGGTTCATGCGCGGATGCCTTTCCCAGACTTTCTGGAGAACTTCTGGATAAGGTAAATACGCGATTTCTGCATAGGGATTACGCACGATGCCCTCCGATTTGGGAATTCCTTTCTTTGGTCGTCGCACCTTCCTGCAGATCCATACCCTTGAGAATTGCATTTTTGCCAAAGCGCTTTTTGATCAATAGCTCCGCTTGCAAACGCTTTTTTTCTTTTTCTTCTGCCTGAACGTCGGTAAACAGGTCAAATTCTTCGTATTTGGCGTCGAGAATGTTGTTTGCCGCGAGGTTCAATCTTTTGACGGTCAAATTCCGCGGAACGATGCGGTCAAAAAGATCGAGGACCGCTTGGGCAATCTGCGACTGCGAAGACGTGTAATGCCCGATGTTTGCCGTTCCGTGGGCGGGCTTGGGAATTTCTCTGCCGTAGCGGTCGATGACAACGGGACCGTGGTACATTCCCTTGGAAACGTTTTCGCGGTCGTAGCCCACGTCCAAGGTCAAAGCGTTTGTCACGAGATGCTTGTCGATGAGGTCGAGCGTAATGGAATCGACCATTTCGCGGACGACGATGCGCGCCTTTTCGTAGCTGTAGGCAGAGGATAGAACCTGACCCGCTCCCAGACTGTTCGATTTGGGTTTGAACTTTTTAATATCGGCGATCGTGCAAGGCTCATAGCCCCAGGCGTGGTCGATCAAGATTTCCGCGTTGACGCCAAAGGTTTTGTACAGCTGTTCGGGAAAGTGGAGACTTGCCCGTGCGACGTCTCCCATGGTGTAAAGTCCCATGGATTCGAGCCGTTGCGAAAGACCCGCACCGACCTGCCAAAAACTGGTCAAGGGCCTGTGGGTCCAGAGTTTTTCCCGAAAGGTCTGTTCGTCGATTTCGGCGATGCGGACTCCGTCCTTGTCGGCGGGGATGTGCTTTGCCAAAATGTCCATCGCCGCTTTGCAAAGGAACAGGTTCGGTCCAATGCCCGCGGTCGCTGTAATGCCCGTTGTTTTGAGAACGTCCTGGATCATCGTTCGGGCGAGGTCGTGGGCGGATTTTTTATACAGCGAAAGGTACCGGGTGACGTCAAAAAAGCATTCGTCAATCGAATAAACGTGGATGTCGTCCGGGCTGATGTACTTGAGATAGACGTTGTAGATTTTGGCGGAAATTTCCATGTATTTCGCCATCTGCGGGGGAGCCGTAATGAATTCGACTTTTTTGCCGGTCTTTCTGCGGTAGTCTTCGAGCTTTTGAAGAACTTCGAAAAGGCGCGGTCTGCCGGGAATGCCAAGCGCTTTGAGGCTCGGGGACACGGCGAGGCAGATCGTTTTTTCGGTACGGCTCGCGTCGGCGACGACGAGGTTTGTGGTCAAAGGATCTAGACCGCGAAACGCGCATTCTACAGAAGCGTAGAACGACTTGAGGTCAATAGCGATATAGGTCCGGTTTTCCACTCCCTCAATTTAAAATTTGCCGGGAGGAATGCGAGTCTTAGGTGATTTAGCAGACATTCTGCTCCTGTTTTGGCTCCTTTTTTTGAAAAGGGCGAAAAAATGTTCAAATTTTAGAGTACATTAGAAATACTATTGATACAGAGTCATCTATTGAGTCAGGGGATTTGTTCATGAGCGATCGAGAATTTTCGTCCGTGGATTTTAGCAAAGAAAATATCATTGACAATCTGTCGATGATGCCAGGTGGTTTGCTGATTTATCGCGCAAATAGGGATGAAGAAATTCTTTATGCCAACAAGACCCTGCTCGAAATTTTTGAGTGCGAAAACAGCGAGCAGTTCAAGGAATTGACGGGAGGTTCTTTCCGAGGAGTGGTTCACCCGGATGAACTCGCTTCCGTGGAACGCAGTATTGAATTCCAGGTCAATGCCTCCACATCAAATGGATTTGACCAGGTCCGCTACCGCATCACGACCCGTTCCGGCAAAACGAAATACGTGGAAGACTTTGGCCGTTTAGTCAATGATCCTAAGCTCGGTCCGATCTATTACGTTTTCATCATGGAAGCCCTGATTAAAATGGATCTGCTCACAGGGCTTCCGAATCGCCTGTACTTTATGGAACTCGCCGAAGACGGCTGCAAAAAGATTGTGGCCCGTGGCGGTAAGGCGGTGATCCTTTCCTTTGACCTTGTCGGCATGAAAAACTTCAACAGCAAGTTCGGACTTTCGGAAGGGGACCGCTTGCTGCGCGTCTTTGGCAAGGAGCTGAAGAAAACCTTTGGATCGGAATGCGTTTCCCGTTTTGGCGAAGACCATTTTTACGCCTATGCGGAATCGATTGGACTTGAGGCCCTGCTGAACGAAGTCATCGTGAACTTGCATACGATGAATAACGGCAAGACTTTGTCGGTGCGTATCGGCATTGCCAAGTACGATCCTCTGGTCGATATCATCCAGAGCTGTGACCGTGCGAAGGCGGCGAGCGATACGCTTTCGAATTCCGCGGAATCGAACTTTACCTGGTTCAACGATGCCATTTCGAAGAACCTCGCCATGAGCGATTACATTGTCAAGAACATTGACCGCGCCATTTCGGAAGGTTGGATTAATGTTTATTACCAGCCGGTCATTCGAACGCTCAGCGAAAACATTTGCAGTTACGAAGCGCTCGCCCGTTGGATCGACCCGGAACGCGGTATGATTTCGCCGGGCGACTTTATTCCCATTTTGGAAGAGAACGGTCTTTCTTACAAGCTCGACATGCACGTGGTGGCTCAGGTGACGAGTGCCTTGCAACGTCGTATGCGCAGCGGGGAAGCGGTGGTGCCGGTCTCGGTGAATATTTCCCGTTCGGATTTTGACTTCTGCGATCCGGTGACGGTGGTATCTTCTGCGTGTGACGTTCGCGGTGTGCGTCGCGATTTGATTGCGATTGAAATTACGGAAACCGCTTTGATGTCGGACCGTGAATTTTTGCAGCTCGCGGTTGCCCGATTCCACAAGGCGGGCTTTGAAGTTTGGATGGATGACTTCGGCAGTGGATATTCCTCGCTCAACGCCTTGAAGGATTTCGACTTTGACGAGATCAAGTTGGATATGTCCTTTTTGCGCAACTTCAATGAGAAGTCGAAGCGCATTATGACGGCGGCTGTGCGTATGGCGAAGTCTTTGGGCGTTCACACGCTTGCCGAAGGCGTGGAAACCCAGGAACATTTGGACTTTTTGCGTAGCATCGGTTGCGAACGTATTCAAGGTTATTACTACGGAAAGCCGTTGCCGTATGCGGAAGTGATTGAACACGCAACGCAAAAGAACCTCGAGTTCGAATCTCGTGAAATGGCGTCTTTCTACCAGAAGACGGGACTTTTGGACTTGGTCTCTCCGCGTCCTTTGGCTCTCTTCTTCTTTGACGGCACAAGCTTTGAAATGAGATTCCGCAATGAAGGCTTTTCGCAAGAAATGCAGACGGTTCTACTGACCGATGAAGAAGCCGTGACGCAGAATATGAATGACACTTCTTCGCTCTTGAGCAGTAAGTTCCGCCATCTCGCCGAAAAGGCGATTGCGAATTCTGGCGACGAAGAAATGACTGTCGTCATTCGTGATCGATATTTCCGCTTTAAGTTCCGCCCGATTGCCCATTCGAATCAGGGGGTGATGCTTCTTGCTTCCGCGGACAGTTCTTTCTACCAGGCGCAGGAAAAGGTCCAAGGCTATGATTCGGTTGTACGCAATGTGATTTCGACCTTTGAAGGCCTTTATTTGCTGGATTTGGATAGCGATACGCGTTCCGTTCTGGCGAGTTCCTTGCCGAGTGAGCATGTGGGGGATGTCATTTCGGATGTGCATCACTTCTACCGCAATTACAGCGCCCGAGAAATCCATCCCGATGATTTGGACCGTTGGGATGCGTTTACGACGCGCGGTAAAATTATGGAGCGCTTCAAACAGTCCTCGACGGGTGCTTTCTGCGACTTTTTCTCGATCAAACAGCCGAATGGAGAATTCCAGTGGACTGAAGTCATGCTTGTGGCCCTTCCGGAGTCGAATTACAGAAAGTTCTTGGTGTGCTTTAAACCGACGGATGTGGAACATTCGCTTGAACCGAGTAAGCTGTTGACACGCTTCTCGGAGTACCTGCATGTGAGTATGCTACCGGAATCGGGCGTGAATGATCTTTGGTGGCATTCGCTGCTGCAGAATGCGAATTTTAAGATCTTCTGGAAGGACCGTGAACGTCGCTTTGTAGGGGCGAGCAAAGCCTTCTTGGATTATTACGGATTTAAATCGCTGGAAGAAATCCAGGGCAAGACCGATGAGGAAATCGGCTGGCATTTAGACGATGTCCCGTTCCGCAACGATGAAAAACGCGTCTTGGAAAAGGGTGAGAAAATTTTGAATTCTCCGGGGAAGAATGTGTCGAGAGGTGTTCCGCACAATATTCTGTCGACCAAATTCCCGGCATATCGGAATGGAAAAATCATCGGTCTTGTCGGCTATTTTGTGGATGTGGAAAACGATCTCCAGATCACAGGGCAGGAGTCGGGTGCACTTGTGGATCCGTTGACCGGTCTCATGAATACGCAGGGCTTGATCGTTGTCGTAAGCGAATTAGACACGAACTTTAGGACAAATGGCGAAAATTATTGCTATGCCATCTTGGATGTCCCTGGGTATCAGACGATTCGTGCCGATTATGGTGACAAGATTGCCCATTCTTTAGTTAGTAAGGTTTCGAAGATCCTTCAGGAATCTTTTGCTTCGACGGTTCCGATGGCACGTGTCCACGGTTGTCGCTTTGCGATTGTTGAACGCAATACGATTCCGGATGAGCTTATCAAAAAATTGGAAATCTGTGCCGAAAAGATTCACCAAATCAAGGAAATCGACGGCAGACTTTGCAACTTAAAGGCTTACTACGGAGTGAGCTTTGGACAAGAAGTGGAATCCGTTCACCAGATTCCGGAACTTGCCAATCAGCGCTTAAAGGCGTTTATGCAAGGCAACAAGAACGGCAAAACTATGTCGAATAAGATTTTGCCGGATCCGTATGGGGATATTCCGCTGCCGTATGTGATTTTGAAGCCTGTGATCGATAACCAAGGCAAGGCGGTTGATATCAAGTATTTGTTTGCGAACCAGAAGTATTGCGAAATGACGGGCATCAGCTCGGCAGAACTCTGTGCAAGTACGTATCTTTCGCTCTTCCCGATTACCGATCGCGGTTGGATCGATTGCGTTTACCGTGCATCCCGTGGGGAATACGTCCATTCGGCGTTGTACGACGGTGCTTTGCACCAGTGGATGCACTTCTCGGTCGCTCCTGCTGTGATTCCGGGCGCATGCGCGTTGATTGCATGGTCGTTTGACGAAAAACCGCAGTAACGTCTTTCCATTCGCCGGGCTTTAAGCCTTCAAGTCCAAGCTGGTCGATTTGGATGCGGACAAGGCGGAGTGTGGGGAAGCCCACGGCCGCTGTCATGTGGCGCACCTGGCGGTTTTTGCCTTCGATCAGTGTCAGTTTGACCCAGGATGTGGGAATATTTGCCCGGTAACGGATCGGCGGATTGCGGTCCCAAAGATCTTTGGGTTCCGGGACGATTTCCGCTTTGCACTTTTTGGTGTGATAACCTTGGATGACGACTCCGTCCATTAATTTTTGGATCGCCTCTTCGGTGATTTGCCCTTCGACTTGGGCGAGATAGGTGCGCGGGTGCGCCATCTTGGGGTCGAGAAGGGTCTTGATCAGTTGGCCGTTATCGGTGAGCAGTAAAGCGCCTTCGCTATCGTGGTCCAAACGACCTGCCGCGTAAACGCCTTTCGGAAAATGGAATTCATTCAACGCCCGGTGATTCCCTTCGGGGGAAAACTGGCTTAAAACGCCGTAGGGCTTGTTGAAAAGAATGACCGTCATCGGTTATTTGGAAATTTTGGCGTCCGCTTTGGACTGAAAACGGTCGGTTTGCACAATGTAGCGTTCGTGCGTGCCGCCGCCGATATGGCCCTTTTCGTCATAGGCGTCGACTTCGAAAACGAGCTTTCGTTCGTCGATTCCCACGAGCTTTGCGATGCATTCAACCTTCATGCCGATGGGCGTCGGGGCTTCGTGGGTCACATTCATCAAGGTTCCGACGGTTCCGCATCCTTCTTCAAGATAGGGCTGTACGGTGGTCCAGGCTGCTTTTTCGAGCATCGCGATCATCGCAGGGGTAGCGAGAACTTCTAACGTACCGCTGCCGATTTCCTTGGCGGTATGCTCGTCGTCAACGATGAATTCAATGCTACCTGTGAGACCCTCTTGTAATCGAGACATCTTTGTCAAAATCCTTGGCTGTGAAAATTCCGGATAGATTTAACATGG
>JAILDK010000061.1 GCA_024689485.1 Fibrobacter sp. | reverse complement strand
TCCCTCGTTCACAAGCACACCGTCACCGACGAGCTTTGCATAATAGGGGGATTGCACACCGGCCTTGTACCAGTTCGACTTAAGTTCCGAACCGACGCTGCCTTTGGAAAGGGTAAAGTTCACGCCGCTCAAGGTCGTATCTTTGGAGCTGACTCCCGAAACGACCCAAGGAACGTAATTCGATTCCGTCACTTCGCTCGAATTTCGACCGCTCATGTCGAGGTCCACTTTGACCGTCGGAGAATTCGACGCCAAAGCCGCTGACGCAAGCAGACTCGCGATAAGGCTCCAGTTCGAAAATTTCATACGCACACTCCTTTTCCTTTTTATAAATCTATCTAGAGGCTTTTCTGATTTCGAGGGGAACGGTCATTTTCAGTTGTCCGCGGACAACTTTTGACTTTTTAAAGCTTTTTCGTACATTTGAAGCATGCTACTTCTTTTTGCAATGCTCATTATCGCGTCGCTTTTTGCGACACGTATTTCCGATAAAATAGGGATCCCCGTTCTTGTGGTATTCCTCGCGGTCGGCTTGATTGTCGGCAGCGATATTTTAGGGCTTATCGAATTCAGCGATGCGAAATTCACCAAACAGGTTGCCGACATCCTGCTCATTTTCATTCTGTTCGATGGCGGATTCCGCACAGCGCGTTCCGATTTGAAGGTTGCCGCCAAGCCGGCAATCACGCTCGCCACCTTTGGCGTCGCCGTCACCGCAGTGGTACTCGGGATTTGCATTCATTGGATTATGGATTACGATTGGATGCTTTCGATGCTCATTGGCTCGATCATTTCATCGACCGATGCCGCCGCCGTCTTCTTGATGACACGGCAAAACCCGCTGAAGAAAAAACTCGCCGCCACCCTGAACGTAGAAAGCGCGGCAAACGACCCGATGGCAATTCTTTTAACGCTCGCCTTTGTCGGAAGCATCGCCGGGGAAGGCACAAGCCTTTGGGGATTCTTCAGCCAACTCGCTTGGCAATTTTCCGGCGGAATCCTTATCGGATTTTTAGCGAGCAAGATCGCCCACTTTCTTTTTAACCATCTCCACTCCGAAAACCGCGGATACTATTATGTGCTGATCATCGGCGTGATTCTTTTCGGCTACGGTTTTGCCGATCAAATTCAGGCGAACGGCATCATTGCCGTCTTCTTTATGGGTTATTGGCTCGGCAACTCGGAATTTGTGGCCAAGCGCGGCGTCAGCCATTTTCTGGAAGGGATTTCCACCTTCTGCAACATGGCGCTGTTCCTGATGCTCGGGCTGCTCGCTTTTCCGAGGAACTTTGCCCTCGTCTGGAAAGAAGGTCTTTTGATTGCCGCATTGATGATCTTTGTCGCAAGGCCTGTCGCCGTTTGGCTTTCGACACTCCCCTTCCGCTATTCCACAAAAGAAAAACTTTTTGTGAGCTGGGGCGGCATCAAGGGCGCGGTTCCCATCGTGCTTGCGACGTACCCCGCCGCCTATGGTTTAAGAGATGCGGAATCCGTCTTCAACATCATCTTCTTTGCCGTCCTCGTTTCTTGCCTTTTGCAGGGGAGCACGCTCGGAAGAATCGCAAAACGCGCCAAGCTGACCATCCCCAAGTCCCCGACCTCCCCCTTTTCCGTGGAACTGCATGCAATCAAGCAGTCCGACATCGACATGTTCGAATTTTTGATCCACGACGATGATTACTGCGCCAAAAAACGCATTCAGGATCTCAAGTTCAACACGGATGTCGTCATCACGTCCATCACCCGCAACGGAAAGATCCTACCGCCACGTGGAGGCATTGAACTGCAACCAGGAGACATCCTGTTCATCCTTGCCCCGCTTTCGCGTCAACACGCACTGAAGGAATTCTTAAGGAAAGGCTCCGCTTCCGTCGATGAACCGTAAACAGAATCCTTCCCAAGCAAAGGATCTTTTTTAACAAAAAAAGCCCGCAAAAGCGGACTTTTTCTTTTCAATTCGGAATTTTGAAATTTGTATTTAAAACACGAAAGGTCGCTTTAACGAGAAAGCGACTTTTCGAGTTTCAAAATCCGAAAAAGGATTAGAGACCGAGTTCTTTCACGACGGCATAAATGCCGCGCTTTTCGATCGTACGAAGGCCAGCGGCACTCACGCGAAGAGAAACCCAGCGATCTTCTTCCGGAACGTAGAAACGCTTCGT
>JAILDK010000042.1 GCA_024689485.1 Fibrobacter sp. | reverse complement strand
TTCTCGGAATTTCATTTGCTAGGGAAAGCGGGCTTGCAAAAGTTTTTCCCTTCGAAAAGTTTTGCAAAAGAAAATGCAAGCATTGTAAACAAAAGAAAAAAGTCCGACCATACGGCCGGACTTTTCCACTCGTAGTGGATTGGGGAACATTTACGCGCTATAAATCCCCGTATCCCGTTCGAGAATCGTCTGCTGCGCTTCCTGTAAATGTTCCAGGTCGCTCACCAGGGAGAGCGTCCCCGTTTCCACAAAAGAGGTTTTATCTGCACCGTATTGGCGCGTCACCTTGGTACGTGTCACACCCGTGTACAGAATTTGACGGTTCAACAGCGGATGTCCCTTTTCTTGCGGCAAGAACATGAGAATATTCTTGTAGCCCGAACCTTGCGACTTGTGAATCGTAATGGCGAATGCCGATTCCAAGCAATCACTGGGGAAAAGCGCGAGCTGATAACAGACAAAGTTCTCATCCTTTTTAATCATCAGGTAATCGACGCCATCCTTTTTCACGACAACGCCCGAGTCGCCGTTAAAAAGCTTCATCATATTCTGGTTGCGGTTGAACATCAGAATTTCACCGGCGAAATGTGCCCCCGCCGAGATTTCCAAGTTCGGATTTGAACGGATCGCGTCGCGGACCATGCGGTTGAGCGTTTCCACGCCGCAAATTCCGCGGCGTTCTGCCGAAAGAATGCGCGCCTGTTCCGCTCGCTTCCAAAGGCGATTGCGAGCTTCCCATTCCTTTGAACCTTCCGGCGCTTCCGCACTCGGGTCCACTTCACTTGCAAGCACCGGAAGCGCTGCGCAGTAAGCATCCACCCATTGCGAAATAATCTGTAGCAACTGTTTCTTGGGAACTTTTTCATCAAGCGAAATAAAGTTCACCTGGGAAGTTTCTGCAGGCCAGATCTTTTTCGAATCATCCCAATTTTGAAAGCCTCCACATTCCGCAAGAGACTTTTCACAATCTTCAAAAGAATCCTTTTGAATCGCATGGGCAAAGCGTCCCATTTTAGAATCGTCCAAAAAACGGTTTGACTCCGAAAGTTCCACCATATACTGCGGATATTTGCCGAGCACTTCGCCAAGGACCGCGCCCGCGTTCACCGAGGGCAGCTGATTCTTATCGCCCAAAATAAAGAGTCTAAACTTGGACGGATCCTTCGGGAGCGCCTTCAAAAAGGCTGCGAACAGCGAAATATCGATCATGCTCGCTTCATCGACCACAAAAATCGAATTTTCCGGGAAAGGATTCTTCTCGTTAAACGTAAAGGCGTTCTTGCCCGCATTGTATTTGAGCAAGCGGTGCATGGTAAGGCCTTCCGCGTTTTTGAATTTTTCTGCGATCAAATTGGACGGAGATTTTTCCAAAAGTTCCGGGTCGATTTCCGAAAGGTCCAAACTTTCCTTTAAGCGGTTCGCCGCCTTGCCGCTCGGCGCCGCAAAATAAAGGTTCCAATCCCGCATACCGGCATTATCCGAAAGGAGCTTCCACAGCAAGAACAGTACCACGGTCGTTTTACCGGTGCCCGGGCCGCCTGTAATCAGCAGACTGGAGCTTTGCCCCTGCAAAATCGCCTGCACCTGCGCATCCTTCAAATCGATCGGCGAGCCTTTGCGCAAAATGCCCTTCACAAAATTTTTCACATCCTTTGCAGTTTCCTTCGGCGCATTCTGCGTAAAAATGTGACTCGAAGCGTCAAAGGTTTTAAGGATTCCATTTTTGGCTGTCCAATATTTGCTTGCGAAAAGAGACTGGGACTTTTCTTCCACAACAAAAGGCGTCTTTACCTCTGCGTTTTCGTTTTGCACAAAAGTCACAATTTCAGAAAGTTCGCCGTTCAAAATCTGCGCACAGCCTTTTTCCAAAACGGTCTTCAGTTCGTTCGACAGCGGGAGCTTCCACAGCGCTTCGCACTTCGCAATCAAAGCCTTTGCGTCCAAAGTCAAACAGCTACTGCCGTCATCCAAAAGGGCAAAGTAAGCGGCAAAAATTTTTTCAGCTTCGAGAGTGTTCAAATTCTTTTGAAAATGCCCGAGCATCATCAAAAGTTTCTGGTTCAATTCCGAACTTTTCGGAAGTTCATTCAAAATCGTTTCTTCCATGGAATTACGCCCTCATCACCTTTTTCAAAACCAGATATTCTTTTTTCAAATCTTCAAAGCTCTTCCACGTTTGCGCGTACAGGCCCGAAGTTTCTCCCGAGCGGCAACCGCGGGCGAACACGTAATACACGCCGCCGAAATGCTTTTGAAAGATTTCTTCTTCCGAATCGCCAAAAGTTCCAAAAGCCTTGAGCCATTGAATGAGGCAGTAAGAATACAGCACGCGTTGCACCGCATAGCGTTGATCGACCGTTGTCTGCGTTCCATCATTTTCCGCATTCATCACGCCGTAATTCGGAATCACGTCGGACTTCCAGTCCAAAATGGAAAAATAATCGCCGCGCACAAAAAGCACGTCCATAAAGCCTTTGCAGAACTGGTGCAAATCCACATCCGGATCGTTCGCCTTCATGTGAAATTCCATTTCTGCCAAGCGATCCTTTTTCGGGAGTTCCTTTAAGGCAAAAGTTTTACCCGTCGCCTGGGAACCGTGGATTTCCGGGAGCGTCGCATTCATCGTATGGAAAACGAACTTCGCCATCTGCGAAACCCATTCCGGCTTGCTCTGAATTTCATAGCCCTGTTCCTTGAACTGATCGACAATCAAAGCCTTGAATGCGGAATCGTTCAAAACCGCTTCTTCGCTTGCCCAGTCATCGCTCCGTTCAAAGTCCATCTTTTCAAAAACGGCGTGCATCGCGTTACCGAGCAAACGGCCCTTGGGGAATCCTTCCACGGTTTCCAAAGCGGGAACGGTTTCGGTCGGCGTAAACGGCAGAACGCGCACCGGATCCAAGTCGATTTTCACCGTTTTTCCTTCGTCCGAATTGTCGTCTTCCGGATTTTCACGGGAGCCGTCCTTCGTGACATCGTTCGTGTCGCCGTGACCCGAAAGCGAGCTGTACGAATACGGGAAAATGCTTTTTTCGCCCAGGCTTTTGTCCAATGCCTGGAGTTTTTGCTGGTGCTCTTCTTCGCTGATTTCCGGCGTCGTGATTTGCGCTTTCTCTTCCGCATCGGCGGCCTGCAAAATGGCATCCACGCGCGATTTTAACGCATCGCGGTCCCAGGTAAAGTTTGCCACATCCACGGATTCTTTCAGTTCGTCCGAAAGAGCCATTTCCGCTTTCGCAAGGAACTGGAAATCACCCTTCAGATTTCCATTCTCATCATACCAATGACTGTACAGCGGCACGATCAGCAAAGATTCCGCACGAGTATAATCCACATACAGCAAACGGCGCCATTCTTCCAGCTCTTCATTTTGGCGCAGCTTCTTGGATTCCTGATCCAAGCCCAAAACCTTTTTCGAAGTTCCGTCCGAATTCTGTCCATCCGTATAAACAAAAGGTCCAGGCGCCTGATTGTATTTGCCCTTATTTCCCGCCAAGGAAATCACCACCGGGAACTGCAATCCCTTTGACGCGTGAATCGTCATCATCTGCACCGCATCAAAGTCGCTGCCCTTCGAAACCAGGTTTCCATCTTCTTCATCGGCATCTTCCGAACTCGAAGCAAGACCTTCCAAGTGGCGAATCAACTCTTCAACGCTCACACGGTTGTTGTACAAATAATCAAAGCAATACGCCCCGATCTGCTTGACTTTCGCAAGGCTCTGCAACTTGGACGATTCACACAGGAACTTGTCAATTTGCGTTTCACTGTAAACGCTCTCTTGCAATTCCGCCCAACGGAAGTTCTTTACCAAAGTGCGCCATTTCGCAAACAGCAAAAGAATCGGATTCCGCGGATCTTCCCAATTTTTCACATCCAAATCCGCAATGGAAATGCGGAAAAAGTCCGAAACGAGAGCCGTATTCAAAATCGCCCGATTTCTGCCCGAAAAATCCGGAGCGTCCACCGCACGGAACAGCGAAATCCACTGCTGGCATTCACGTCCCTTAAAAAGGTTCGCATCTTTATAACGCGCAAAAGGAATCCCCACCTGCGCCAAAATCATTTCCATTTCTGCCAGTTCCGAACGCGATCTGCCGAGAACGGCAATGTTCGAAAACTTCAGATCTACGAACGCTTTCTCATCTTTATTATAAATCTGCAAACGCGTTTTGCCGTCCGAATCCTTTTCGCAGAATTCCACAATTTTCTGTGCCGCAAAACAGTTAAAATTTTCCTTCGAACCTTTCGCAAGCAGCACCGGTTTTAAGGCTTTTCCGTTCAAAGTCGGGGAAGGAATTTCCACATTCGACGCATCACTTTCATGCGGCGTCTTGGAAGGTTCAAAAGGAATCGCCGTCTCCGAATCTCCAAAGAACGGAGCCTTGAACATTTCGTTGCAAGCATGAATCATCGCATCTGTCGAGCGAAAGTTCACACCCAATTCGCGACCGTCAAAACCCGGAGAATGAATCGCATTAAAGTACACGTTCAAATCCGCATTCTGGAACGAATAAATCGACTGCTTCGGGTCGCCGACCACAATCAGATTGTTGTTTTTCGACTTCAAAAAGACGGTTTTGAAAATATCCCACTGCGCCTGGTTCGTATCCTGGAATTCATCGATAATCGCATAGCGGTACATATCGCGCAGCTTACGGCAAAGCGCGGAATTTTTTTCGAGAACCGCTCTTTGCACAAGCA
>JAILDK010000026.1 GCA_024689485.1 Fibrobacter sp. | reverse complement strand
CATAGCTGTCGGGAACTTTTGTTGCGCCGTCCGGAAGCGGATTTGATGCACAAGCAGCTGCTGATTGCCAATTCCCATGCAAAGAGCCTTCTTTCGGAGAAGGAACTTTTGGGTGTGCAGCGAAAACTTTTGCCGCTGATGGCTCCGGAATTTTACGCGGATCTTTATGATAATGAAGGCGTGCGCAGTCCGGTTGTGCGGTGGAAAGGCTATGCGAGCATTATCGCGGTGGAAGAAGATATTGAAAATAAGGCAAAGCTCGATGGCCGCCGTGTCGAGGTTTCGGATTTTTTGCGGAACGGAAATCGCCAGATTTTGGTGAACAATTCCAATTTGCAGTTTTTGCTGGAGCAGCGCAAAGGGGCGACTTTGCGATCCTTGATTTACAAGCCTGCCCAGTTGAACTTGGTGAGCGCGTTTCAGCAGAACGGCGATGTGCCGCGCGCTTTTGCGGATCACCTTCTCCCGACGTCTTTGGCGGACATGAAGCAAATCGATGCGGCATTGAACGATGGTCAGGGCATTCTTTCTGCGCCGTATGATTATGAGATTGAACGGAAGGATGATTCCTTGGGCGTGATGCTTCGTTCGGAGCAGATGGCGGATGTCGCTGGGAAGGAACATGTTTTGCATATCGATAAGAAGTTTGAATTGAATCGTTCCAATTCGGAGCTCGATGTGCGTTACGCTTTGACGAATGGAACCTTTTCGGATTTGGAAGCTTACTTTGGAACGGAACTGAACTTGGGCGTTCGCAAAGTCCATGGTCAGAGGGCTTATTCGTTGAAGATCAATGGGCAGAACATTTCGCTCGATGCAAGCGTTCCTTTGCTCTTTCCGGATGCGACGGAAATTTCGCTGAAAGACGGTTTGCTTTCTTATGCCTTCCGGTTCCGCTTTTCGCAGCCGGTGAAGGTGGCGTTGAACTGGATTATGGGTTCTCACCAGACCGCGGCACCGACCGTGGTGCAGGGCGTTCGTCTGTTCCTGTTCTGGAATTTGAAATTGCAGGGACAAGGGGAAACCGATTTCGGAATTCACATGGATTTTTCTAAGCGGGGATTCTTTTTATGAATTCAGAACAGATTGATTTGTTTGTAGAAGAATCCGGCAGTGAAGTCTATGTGCGCATTAGCGGAACCTTTGGCTTTACGCAGTTTGCGCCGTTGCGGGAAAAGGTCAATCGCATTATGGATGGCCCTGGAAAACGTTGGTTTTTGGATGTGGACCAGGCGCGTTTTACGGACAAGGAATACTTGAAGCTTTTCTTGGATTTTTTGGAAAAGGCGAAGCAGAAAGATACGGAACTTGTCCTTGTCTATAACGGTGAAGAAAATAAGAAGTTCTTTGCTCCGTATGCGCATATCTTTGCGGTGACGGGAAACTGGAAAACCTACCAGCGTAAGGGCGTTCTTGCGGCACTCGGTGCGGTGGGGGCTTATTACAGCAAACAGACGGGCATCCGTTTGAGTCCGTTTGTGGCGTTGGTTCTGGTTTTTGTCCTCTTGGGTTGGTTCTTTACTTTGTACGGAATTATTCGCGGACAGCAGGAAGAAATCCGTGTGCGGGAAGCGCGCGTGATGGAAATGGAGCAGGAAACGCAGCGGATGCGGAATGAGCTGGATTATCTGCAGTCGATGATCGGGCCTCTTAAAAATTTAGGCTTGATTATTGATTCGACAACGTCCAAGCGTTCGGAAACGCGTATTCGGAACTGGACAAAATACCTGGACCGTTTAGAGGATCGCCGCCGTGAAAAGTAACGTCCGGCTGTCTGCGATTCCATCTACAATCGCTTTGATTGCGGTGATAGGCCTTTTGGGAGGCTTTATCGGCTTTTGGTGGTATGGCACAGTCCAGATGAATCAGCTTTCGATTCGGGAAGCTCGCTTGCAGAAAGAAACGGTCGAAATCATTAAATATCGCAATTGGACGCTGGATTATTGCCACATCTATTTTGCGCTGGATATCGTTTCGAAGAATAAAATGACCGATGTTCAGAAGAAAATGTTGAGCGATGAAATCTGGATGATTTCCCGCAATTACGGTTTTGATCCTCTGCTGATTCCTGCGATTGTTTTTCAGGAAAGCAAGGGAAACCCGAATGCGAAGGGACGGTACCGGAGCGGTGCGGAGTCGGGTGCTTATGGCTTGATGCAGTTGAAAGTGCCGACAGCCCAGTCGATTGGAAAACGTTTTGGCCTGGTAGTGAACGACGGATCGGACCTTTTGCGTCCGGAAGTCAGCGTGGTTGTGGGAAGTGCGTACCTGATGCGGCTCGTGGGGCGTTATGGCGATTTGAAGAAAGCGATCATTGCCTACAATCTGGGGCAGGGTGGGGTGGATTCCAAGATTCGAAGTGGAACGCCTCTTCCGACAAATTATTATGAAAGTGTTTTGGCAAAATATCGGAAATTACAGCGGCTTGTCCATGAAAGGATAGGCGAAATGCCTTCGGTTTTCTAAATTCAGAGGGATGATATTTCGGATTTTGCCCTTTTTGTTAATCGCGGTCGCTTTCGCTACGGAAGTGCGGTATGATTGCGAGGGCTTTGTCGAAAGAGGCCTTTCGACGGATCCGATGCTTGCGGAATCCCGTTTTTCGACCGAAGCGAAGAAGAACAAGATTTCGGAAATCAAGGCGGCTGCCATCCTTTCCAAGTTTGAAATTTCCATGATGGTGGGACCCGCTCCCGGTTTGAAGGAAACCGTGGACGATTGGGGCGATACCGTCGATACGTGGGACTTTACGAAAATGGGCCCGTTCTTTGGAACGGAAATCAAGGCTGTGCAACCGTTGAATTACGGCCAGTACAAGGTTGGTAAAAAAGCGGCGGAAGCGGACCTGCGTCAGACGGAAATGAACGTCATCGGCAAGGAACATGAAAAAGGTGTCGAACTGCAGACGTACTATTACAACTATCTGCTCGCCCTCGAAATGAACCGTCTGGTCGCGGATGCAAAAAAGCAGATGGACCGCGCGGAAGAAAAGCTTGAAGAGGCTTTGGACGAGGACGATCCGAATGTTTCGCAGACCGACCTGTTGAGGCTCAAAGCGGGCCGTCATACATTGGACGAGGCCATCATTGATGCGGAAAACGGGCTTGCCCGTGTGAAGCTCGCCGTTCGATTCTCGCTGGGGCTCGATTCGAATGAAACCTTTGCTCCGATGGATACGGTCCTTGCGGAACGGACGGAATACTTTCCGACTCTTGACGAGGCGAAGGAGCTGGCGGTACAGCATCATCCGGATTTGAAACGTTTGAATGCGGGGCTTGAAGCTCGGCAGTATCAGCTGGAACTGGCTGAAGCGAAGCTCGGTCCGCAGTTCTTCTTGATGGGCGAATTTACCTATGTGAAGTCTTGGGCGGGAAACCGTACTGCGGTGCAGAAGAATGCCTTTGCGCAGGATGCGGTGAACAAGATTTCGGGCGCGGTCGGCTTTGGTGTGCGTTACAATTTGAATTTTTGGCACAGCTGGAGTTCTTACGTTTCGGCGCGGACGGAATTGCGCGGTTTGAAGCTGAAGGAAAATTATGCGTCGGAAGGAATTCTTTTGCAGATGGAAGAACAGTACATTCAGACGCAGGGTGCAAAGGCGAAACTGGAAAGTTTGCGTTCGAGCTTGAGAGCGAGCGAATCCATTTTGAAGAGCGCCGCGATGAAGTACGATCTGGATCCTTCGAATACGGGAGACCTCGTTTCGGCTTACAAGGATAACCTGATGCTTCAGAAGTCTTACTATTACGCAGTCTGCAAGTACAACATTGCATTTGCGGAACTGATCAGTCGGATGGGGCTTTCCCTTTCCGAATATCATCAACTTGATTTGGGAAAATAATATGAAAATTCAAATTCTTCTCTCGATTCTCGCATTGTCCTTTGTGACGGCTTTCGCGGCTGATCCGGTTCAGGCGATTTCCAAGAATGATAAGGAACTCCAGACTCTTTTGAAAAAGAAGAGCCTGACCAAGAAGGACAATGAACGCGTGAAGGCTTTGCTGAGCGATGTGTTCAACTTTAAGCGCCTTGCGGAAAAGACTTTGCCGAAAGAAACCTGGGCATCTCTCGACGACGCTTCGAAGGCTTCCTTTGCTTCGGAATTCCAGCGCATGGTTCGCAATTCGAGTGCCAAGCGTCTTGAAATGTACCGTACCGACAGCACGATCTACGACGCTCCGAAGATGAAGAAGAACAACACGGAAGCGAACGTGACGGCGCACCTTTGGTACAAGGGTAAGGAATCCGTTCTCGTTTACAAGATGACTTTGGAAAACGACAACTGGATGGCCTGGGACTTGGTGATTGACGATCTTTCGACGGCTCGCAATTACAAGGAACAGTTTGCGACGATTCTGAAAACGAAGAGCTTTGGCGAACTTCTCGAAACGATCAAGAAGAAGGCTGACGAAACCGAAGAATGATTTTTGACGCTCTCGTCATTCTAGCTGTGATTATGGGAGGCGGACTTTTACTTTTCCCGGTGAAAGTCCGTTTTTTATTTCGTGTGCAGAAGAATGCGGGCAAGTTTGAAGTTCGGATCTTTCGCAAGAAAGTCTTTACGACCGAAGAATCGGTAGAAGAGGCGTCGGAGCCTGCGGAAGAGAAAATAGACGCTGCGACTGCGGAAGAAATCCGTGCGAGCGAAGAAGATGACTTTGACGACGAAAATCCTTGGAAAAAGGAAGAGACTGCCGAGGCGAAAGCTCCTGCCGGTGAAAAGTCTGAAAAAAAGACTGTAGAAAAATCGGACGCAGCTGCTGACGCGAAGACGGCGAAAGCATCGACCGAAAAATCCGAAAAGAAGCCGAACAAAGAATCGGAAAAGAAAAAGTCGAAAAAGAAATCCAAGAAGAAATCTTCGGACGAAGAATTTTTGACCTTGGTGCTTGAACCCCATTTTGATAAAAAGCTGTTGAAGGATACCCTTCGAATTACGAAGTCCTTCTTTCGCGTATTCCACTGTTACTTTGAACCGACCGTTGTCGACGGGATTCGTTTGGAAGACTACGAAGATATGGGCTATGCGATGGGCGGTTTGAACTTTTTGTGCGGGGCGATTCCGCTGTTGAACAACTGGGAATTTTTGATGGATTGGGAAGGGAACCGTCCGCTGCGAGCAGAAGGCGGTTTTGTCGCTTCGTTCTCGATTGCCCGGATTGTGGGCTTTGGCTTGGTGAGCCTTTGGTCTGTGCTCGGACTTGTGCTGAGATATTTGTGGAATCTTCGCCGCTATAGGAAGAATCCGGAACAGTTCCGTTTGATCTTTTGGCGGCGTTGGATTGTACGCTTTTTGGCGGCGGATTAAGAGTTTGAAAGGAAGAGGTTGAAATGCAGAAATGGACTGTGGAAAGATTGCTCTCGAAGCTCGGTTTTGGAACCCGTAAGGAGTGCCGAGCCTTGGTGCGAGCGGGCCTTGTGGAACTTGCTGGCAGAACGGTGGAAGATCCGTTTGAAGAGCTTGATGCGAAGCCGGAAACGATTACGGTGAACGGCGAAGAGGTTCCGACGATCGAAGAGCTTTACCTGATGATGAACAAGCCTTGTGGACTGGAATGCAGCCATCAGCCGCGCGACCATGAATCCGTGTTTGAATCTTTTCCGCATCGGATGCTCGAAATGGGCTTGAACTGTGTGGGCCGCTTGGATGCGGATTCGCACGGGCTTCTCTTGTTTTCGAACCAGGGACAGTTTATTCACCGTGTGGAAAGTCCGAAGAAGGGCATGCTCAAGACCTATGTGGCAAAGCTTGCCCGCCCGATTACCGATCCGCAGATTCGCGTTCTGAAGGAAGGGGTGCAGCTGAAGGGCGAAAAGAAGCCTTTCATTGCCCGGGAACTGGAAAAGGTTTCGGATACGGTTGTGAAGATTTCGATCGCGGAAGGCGTTTACCACGAAGTACGTCGCATGTTCGCCGCCGTGGCGAATCACGTGGAAGACCTGGAACGCATTTCGATCGGCAATGTGAAGCTCGATCCGCAGCTCGAACTGGGAAAATGGAGATTCCTCACCGCAGAAGAGATTGCGGAATTCCAGTAAGCGCTTAAAAATTCAAAAGCCGCAGTCCAAAGGATTGCGGCTTTTTCGTTTTAAAGGCTTTGAAACGCAGAATTAGAACGTCGATTCGACGGTTGCCGTGCCGACTTCCGAAAGTTCTGCCTGAGCGGTAGCTGCTTTTGCCGTTTTGGCGATGGCAGCCTTGATGTCTGCAGAGAACTTGAATGTAGGAATGGTGCGCTGCTGCAGGTACACGGTTTCACCCGTCTTCGGGTTACGTGCCGGACGTGCTTTGCGTTCTTTATTGACGAACGTCCCGAATCCACGGATCTCGATGGAATTTCCCTCTGCGAGGGATTCACCAACGAGGTCCAGGAATTGTTCCACAACAACACGTACCTTGTTCTTCACGATGCCTGTTGCGCTCGTTACGTCCTGAATCAAATCTTGTTTTGTTACGTTAGCCACGTTCAAAATATAAGAACCTTGGCTGAAAAAATCTACTTTTGGGGCGGTTCTTTTCTTTTTTTCGTCGCTTATTCTTTGGCTATTTCGTGGACAAGTGTGAATAAATGTTGAAAAACGAGTTTCAGTTTGCAAATATCCGTGTTTCCCCGTGTACGGTGCTTTCTCCGATGGCCGGGGTGACGGATGCGCCTTTTCGCCGCCTTTGCCGGGTCCTTTCGGGGAACCGGATGGGCCTGTTGGTTTCGGAATTCGTGTCCACGGATGGCACTTCTCCGTTCATTTTGAAGAATCGGAAGCAGTTGAATTTTTACCCGGAAGAACGCCCGTTTGGGATTCAGATTTTTGGGCGCAATCCGGAGCGCATGGCTTATGCGGCGCATGTGCTGGAATCGCTCAAGCCGGATTACATTGAAGTGAATGCGGGCTGCCCGGTGCCGAAGGTGGCGGGAAAAGGCGGCGGTGCTGGGCTTTTGAAAGACCTGCCGCGCTTAAAGGAAATTCTTTGCGAAGTCAAAAAGACGATCTCGGTGCCGATGACCCTCAAATGTCGAGTCGGCTGGGATGAAAATTCCATCAACGTGATGGAAACCTTGAAGATTGCGGAAGGCGAAGGCGCGGAGATGCTGACCGTGCACGGTAGAACGCGTGTGCAGGGCTATAACGGCTTTGCGAACTGGGACCTGATCGGGGAAGTCGCCAGTGCGGCAAAGATTCCGGTCGTCGGAAACGGCGACGTGAACAGTGTGAAGTTCGCACTCGAATGCTTGGAAAAGTACGACGTGAAAGGCGTTTCCATTGGACGCGGCGCCATGCACAATCCGTGGCTCTTTGGTGAAATCGCCGATGCTTTGGAAGGCAAGGCTCCGCGCGTGGTGACGGCGGAAGAAGCCTGCACGGTCTTTAAGACGTATTACGACTTTATGATGGAAGAAAGTACGTCGACGCCGTTCGGGGCGCTGGGACGCTTAAAGCAGCTCGCGGCGCGCCTTTGCAAAGGCTTTGATCCAGAAACGCCTGAGTTTCGCCAAAAGGTTTTGACGAGTCAGTCGCCCGAAGAATTCTTTGAACGCGTCGAACTTTTTAAGGACTATGCGAAAGCAAATGCGATGACCTTTGCGCCGGAGCGCCTGATGAACCTGAACGGCCGCAAGGAAGATACGATTTCCTTTGAACGGCAGTTTAAAGGCTAAGACGGTACTTTCTCCAATCTCCCAGAGCGGAAATATCTTTTGCAAGGCCTTCATCGGCTTTTTGCAGAATGGAAGCGTCTCCGATAAAACCGGAAACGATCTTTCCGCTTGAAAGCTGAATTTTTCCCATGCCAAGAGGCGCTGGGATTTTTGCCACGAACCTTCCGAATTCCGCAGGGGAAAGCGCGTAGACTTCGACGTAGAAACGGGAACTTCCGCCGGAAACCAGGGCGGGCTTTGGAATGTTCCCGTCTTGGAAGGCGAACATTTTGTATTCGGGCGCGGTCGTTGTCGCTTCGATGAAATCTGCGGACTGGAGTTCGTGATGCAAAGGTTCTCCCTTTAAGTGTGCACCGCAGACGGCGAATTCCACTTTGGAAGTGAAAAAGGGAGAAACTTTTTCGGCGACATCGAGCAGTTTGAAGTCGTCAAAGGCTTTGCCGACGAGGGTGACGCCGAAGGGAAATTCCGCGACATTCGGGTCAGAACTTTTGGCAGTGCCGGCGGGAATGGCGAGTGCGGAATAGTCGAGAAGGTTCATGTAGTTTGTGTAGTAGCCGAGATTCGAATTCAGCTGAATCGGATTCGCTTCGACCTCCGCGGTCTTGTAGGTGGTGCCTGCGGTTGGCGTTAGGATAAAGTCGACTTTGGAAAATTCGAGGTCGGCGATTTTCTTTTTTCTTTGCAGGGCGTGGAAGCCGGCGAAGACGGCGCTGGGATGCGGTGTGTGCTTGGGGCTAATGATCGCCTTGGTGACCGGGTGAATTTCTTCGGGATGCTCTTCGATGAACTTGCCGACAGCGTCGTAACGTTCAAAGACCCAAGGACCTTCGTAAAGCAGGCGGGCTGCTTCGAGGAACGGGGTGAAGTGAATGGTAACCTTTTGTCCGCCTGCTTTTTCAAAGGCTTGGACGGCTTTATCGAAGGCTTCCTTGTAGCCGGAGTTTCCAAAAAATTCCAGTTCGTTTTCGGCGGGGACGCCGAATGTCCAGGCTTCGGGAAGACGTTTGGCGGTGCCGTTCGGTGCGTTCCACGGAGCGATGCGGGAGTAGGCTTCTTCGGGATCTTCTTCGGCGGCGAGGTTTAAAACGTAGCGGGCGTCTGCATGGTTCAGGGCGAAAATGGAAACGCAGTCCAAGCTTTTACAGGCCGGGATGACGCCGTTTGTGCTGAGAATGCCGCGGGTCGGTTTGACGCCGACGAGGTTGTTGAAGGCGGCCGGTACGCGGCCGGATCCCGCTGTGTCTGTGCCGAGAGAGAAACTGCAGAGACCGTAGGCGAGAGCGGCGGCGGATCCGGAACTCGATCCTCCCGAGATGTATTCCGGTGCGTATTTGTTGGGAATGGCGCCGTAGGGTGAGCGGACGCCGACAAGGCCCGTGGCGAATTGATCCATGTTCGTTTTGCCGAGAGGAATTGCGCCGAGATCCATTAAGCGTTTGACGACGAATGCGGAATGAGAAGGCTTGTATGCATAAGCAGGACATGCGGCGGTGCTTTCGAAACCTTCACAGTCGATGTTGTCTTTAATGGCGAAGGGAATGCCGTACAGGGGAAGGCTTTCGGGATCTTTGGATTCCAAATTTTTCAGGTAAGAGTCCAGCTGTGCCTTGGATGTTTTGGATATCCAGATGGCGGCAGGGGCTTTTTCCATTTTGGCGAGAAGGGATTCCAAGAGTTCTCGCGGGGTGAGGGTGCGGGAACGGTAGGCGGAGAGCAGGGAAGAAATTTCCAATTCCATATGAACCTCTACTTTGTAAAATCATTTTATAAAGTAGTATTAAATTCGCGTTTGGCGAGGGGAAATTTCTGTTTAAAAATGTGCGGTTTTTGAAGTGGAAACTTGCAGACAAGTATGTCAAAGTATGTTAGTTGTAACAACAAAAATGTAACGCTGAAAAAATCAGTCGTTTTGGAGAAAATGATCCGTCGCGATTTTTGTGAGGCCGAGGAAGTATTCGTCCGAGGAATCCGTAATAAAGAAGAGCCTTGGAAGTTGCGGTCTGCGCAAGTGGTTTCGCATTTGCACGTCGAGGTTTGCCTTGGAAAGTTCTTCGGCGAGACCGCCCGTGAAAACGATGACGGCGGGATCGAGGAATACGACGGTGGCGAAGAGAATTTGCTGAATATAGGGGAGAGCACTCTTCACATTGTCAAAGATTTCGAGTTGCTGATTTCTGGAAAACGGGAACGGAAAATAGGAAAGTTCGCCGGCTAAATTGGCGTTTCCGCGGAGGATTTTTCCGTCGACAAGGAAGCCGCCGGCGGGGGGATTTCCTTTAGGTGTAAAGAGGATCGCGACGTTCTTTTCGTTGGCGTTTTTTTGCGAATATCCCAGGGCGATCGTGTTCATGTCGTTTTCGACAAAGGTCGGAATTCCCGTTTTTTGCTCAATTTCGCGACTGAGATTGATTCCGTTGAGATCAGGGAAGTCGCTGAATTCCACGCTTCCTTCGCTGACGCCGCCCTGTATGCCGATGGAAATCATGCAGATTTCCGGGTTTTGTTTTAAGATTTTTTGTACGCATTGGAGAAGGCTTTTGACTTCGATATTTTTGCCTTTGAATTCGCCTTTGCCGTGGAGACCGTTCATCGCGTCTGTGATGCGGTAGTGAATGCTTTCTGCACCGCCTTCAAAGAGCGCGTACAGGCAGAGGAAACGGCAACGTTCGGAATTGTAGCGGTATGACATGGCGGGGCGCCCGCCGCTAGATGTACGAAAATTTTCGGCGATGACTTCGCCGTTTTCAACGAGCCCGTTTAAGATATAGCCGCACGTGGCGACAGTTAAATTCGTCAATTTGGCGAGTTCCGGTTTGGTGATGGAACCGTTTTCGAGCAGGATCTGGCGTATCTTTTTTGTAGAGTCGTTGGCCATAACGCTTTTTTTGTGCAAAGAGAAACAATTTTGTCTAAACTTTATAAAATAATTTTATGAAGTTGTCAATATGCACGGCAAATTTTTTGTTTGATTTTTTGCGAAGTGCCTTTTTTGATTGAAATTCCGAGAGTTTGAATGTTTTGGCATTGATTTTGCGAAAAGGGAAAGCGAACATCCCTTTCAGTGAGGTCTATATGAAAATGTTCAAATGGATGATGACGGTTTCTCTGGTTCTGGCTGCAGCTCTTTATGCCGATAAGCCTGTCCTGAAGATTGCTTATAGCGATTGGCCCGGTTGGACTGCCTGGGAAATTGCGGATAAGAAGGGCTTCTTTAAGAAGCACGATGTGAATGTGAAACTCGAATGGTTTGAATATGGACCTTCGATGGATGCGTTCGCGGCAAAGAAGGTGGACGCGGTGGGCGTTTCGAACGGCGATGCCACCGTGCTGAATGCAACCGGTGCGCGTAACGTGACCATTTTGATTAACGACTACAGCAACGGTAACGATAAGATCATCGGCGCTCCGGGAATCAAGTCGATTAAGGATTTGAAGGGCAAGAAGATCGGTGTGGAAATCGGTTGCCTTTCCCACGCTTTGCTGATCAATGCGCTGACCAAGAACGGTTTGAAGGAATCCGATGTTACGTTGGTGAACATGCCGACCCATCAAGCGGTGCAAACCTTGGAAAGTGGCGACGTTTCGGCGGTTGTCGCTTGGGTTCCGCATTCGGTGAATGCCTTGGATAAGATTACCGGTGCGACGGAACTGTATACCAGTGCGAATGAACCGGGCATTATTTATGACGTGCTTGCGGTTTCCCAAGAATCCATGATGAAGTATAAGGATGAATGGGCGAAGGTGGTGGCTGCCTGGGATGATGTGGTTGCCTACATCAACGATCCGAAGAATGAAAAGGAAATGGTGAAGATTTTGGCGGACCGCGTCGGCGTTTCGGAAAAGCTTTACTCCCGATTCCTCGGCGGTACCAAGTTCTTGCGCGTCGGTGAAAGCTTGAAGTACTTCAACAAGGCGGATAACGGATTCAGCTCGATCTACGGATCTTCCAAGTGGGTGAACGACTTCTTTGTGAAGAATCGCGTCTACGAAAAGAACGTGGATACCAAGCGTTATATCGTTCCGAGCTTTACGGAAAACTTTTTGAAGAGTTCCAAGTAAAACGTTTTCTCTCACCTTCTTAACCTGGAATTGCAAAACATGAACTGTCCCATTGGAATTAGAAAGAATCTTGGAAAAAGAGGAAGTTTAATTCTCGCTATCCTTTCCTTTGTGATACCGCTGGCTGTGTGGAGTGCGGTGAGCTATATCCCGTTTATCTATCACCCGCTGGTACAGATCACGGATGCTGGCGACAGCATGTTTTGTGAACCGGGCGATGAGATTGCAAAAGAAAATTTTGCGGAAGAAAATGCGAACCTGGTTGCTGCTGGTGAAAAGCCGATGACGGGTGTCCGTAAGAATCCGACGTATTTACCGGCTCCGCATGAAGTGGCCAAGGCGCTCGTAACCGCTTTCAAGATGCCGCCGAAGCGCGAAGGCGATTTGTGGTTCCACGAAAGCATTCTCCACTCGATCAAGATTGTTTTCCTCGCCTTTTTCTTGTCGAGCCTTGTCGGTTTGCCGCTCGGTGTTCTAAGCGGATCGATTCCGTTCTTTGAAAAACTGACGGCGCCTTTTATTGAGTTTTTCCGCTACTTTCCGGCGCCTGTGTTTGGAGCCTTGGCGGTAGCGATCCTCGGCATTAACGATGCGCCGAAGGTGGCGATTATCATCATCGGTACGTTCTTTCAGCAAGTTCCGATGCTAAGCGCGACGATGCGACGTGCGGATCCCGCTTTGACGGAAGCGGCGAGAACGCTCGGCGCTTCTCCGGCCCGCGTTCTGATGAAGGTCATCATTCCGGAAGTCGCGCCGAAGATTTACAAGGATATGCGCATTCTGCTCGGTTGGGCGTGGACGTACTTGATCGTTGCAGAAGTGGTCGGTACAAGTTCGGGCATTACCTGGTTCATCAATCAGCAGGCGAAGTACCGCAACTTCGACAATGTCTATGCGGCGATCGTCATCTTGGGCATCATCGGGCTTGGCTGCGACTTGATTCTCGATAAGCTCGGCAAGGATCTGTTCGCCTGGGAAAGTGGCCGCGTCGGATTTTTGACGAAGGTGCGCCGCGAACTGATGTCTCCCAGAAACTATGTGTTCTCGTTCCGTTTGACTCCGGAAGAAAAAGCTTTGAAGGAAAAAAATCATGGAAAGCTCTGAATTCATTCTTGAAGCGAAGGATATTGTCAAGGATTTCGCTGAAAGCGATGGCAGCACGCGACGCGTTTTGGACGGAATTTCCTTTGGCGTCAAGCGGCGTGAATTCCTTTCGATCATCGGACCTTCTGGCTGCGGAAAGTCGACGCTTATCCGCATTGCGGCGGGCCTTGAAACGGTGACGAGTGGACACTTTTTGCTCGACGGAAAAAAGGTTTCGGGTACAAGTGCGGAACGCGGAATGGTGTTCCAGAAGTACACGCTTTTCCCGTGGCTTTCGGTGAAGCAGAATGTGATGTTCGGTTTGATTTCGTCGGGATATGGAAACGACGATGCAGAAGAAAGCGCTTTGCAGTGGCTGCAGATTGTGGGCCTTGAAAAGTACGCGGAATATTATCCGAAGCAACTTTCGGGCGGTATGCAGCAACGTGTGGCGATTGCAAGAGCCTTGGCACCGCAACCGCGCGTGCTTCTGATGGATGAACCTTTTGGCGCGCTGGATGCGCAGACCCGTTCGCAAATGCAGAAGTACTTGCTCGAAGTTTGGAAGAACATCGACATTACGATCCTTTTTGTGACGCACGATTTGGATGAAGCGGTATTCCTTTCGGATCGCATTTTGACGCTCCAAGCGAATCCGGGTAAAGTGAAGGAACTCGTGACGGTCGATGTTCCGCGCCCGCGGAATGAAGAGAGCCTGTTCCTTCCGGAATTCAAAACGCTCCGTTCGCACGTCGAAGACTTGATTCATCCGGTTTCGGAAAAGAAGCCTGAGGAAGAAGAAACGTTCAACATTGTCAATATGGTCGGCAGAAAGAACGCCGCACGATAAAATTTCATTTAGAGAGGTAATCTTATGGAAAACGAAAATGTCTTGCTTACAAAAACGATTGCGGGTGGCTGGAACTATTCCCGCGTGGTGAAGCGTGGCCAGAAGATCCGTTTGACGGATTTGGAAGGCGGTGCGAATGCTTCGATCCTTTGCTACAATGCCAAGAATTTTTCGGAACGCTTTAACCTGGGCGATACCTTGAAGATTCAGCATATTTGCCGTATTGCAGAAAAGTGCTGCCTTTACAGCGATATGGGACGCATTCTTTTGAGCGTGCTGAAAGATACCGTGGGCTGGCATGATCCTCTGTGTGGCTGCACGCATGCGGGACTTATCCGAGAACGCTTTGGTGAACATGATTACCAGAAGTTCCACAATGATTTTTACCGCAACGGTTACGATTCCTTGCTGGTGGAAATTGGAAAGCACGGGATGACGAAGCGTGATTTTACGGAACTCGTGAACTTCTTTAGCAAGGTCGTGGTGACGCCGGATGGCAAGATGACCTTTGTGGAAAACAATTCGAAGCTGGGTGATTATGTGGAACTCCGCGCCGAAATGGATACGCTTGTCGTGATTGATACCGGTATGCATCCGCTGAATCCGTCGAAGGAATACTTGAGAAAGCCGGTGAAGGTGGAACTTCTTTCTTGCGAAACTTCGACGGCAGATGACCCGTGCTTTACCTGGTGCCCAGAAAATTCTCGCGGCTTCATTAACACAGCGGACTACAACCTGTAAAAGAGGAAATGAAAAATGTACACGAAATATTTGGAAAGCTCCTTGAAGGAAGAAGACGCCGTTTACGTGGAAGATGTGCCGGCTGGTGAAGGTTGGCTGCATTTGATCAAAAAGGGTCAGACGTTCCGAATCTTGGATTTGGAAGGGAACCAGGCTGTGGACACGCTCTTCATTAACGCGAATAATCCGGAAGAACGTTACAGCGTGCAGCAGACCGTGCAGCGTCAGGCGAATTGCCTCGTGGGAGTTGGAACGGTTCTTTATTCAAACGACGACAATCCGATGCTCACGATTACCGCGGACCTTTGCGGCGATCACGATACGCTTGGAAGCGCTTGCTCCTGCGAAAGCAACACCTGCCGATATTCTTTGGACAAGCGCTATATGCATGCCTGCCGCGAATCCTTCTTAAAGGTTCTTTTGGCGGAACCGGGCCTCGACAAGCGTGATCAGGTGAACAATTTGAACTTCTTCATGTATGTGCCTTTTGATGAAAAGGGAAACCTGAATTTTGCAGATGGAATTTCGAGCCCGGGCAAGTATGTGGAAATGAAAGCGGAAATGGACGTGTATGCGGTGGTGAGTAACTGTCCGCAGCTCAACAACCCTTGTAACGCTTATAATCCGACCCCGATTCGTATGATCATCTGGGATTAAAACGAGGTGCTTTATGAATTCGAAACTGAAAGAAAGTGATCGTAAGATCGAAGAAGCTTGTTTGGATGTGACGGCTTATGCTGGCGAAGGCAAGATGCTTTCGCTAAAGAAAGGACAGGTGCTCCGCTTGATCGATGTCGAAGGAAATCAGTCGGGCGATGTACAGGTTTATAATGCGCATGATACATCCGAACGATACAGCGCTCAGAATACGATCACAGCCCAGGCGAATTCGATGATTGAACTCGGAACGGTCATTCGCTCGAACGATGATAATCCGATGCTCACAGTAATTGCGGACACTTGCGGTGAACATGATACGCTCGGAAGCGGATGCTCGGCCGAAGGAAACTGTGTGCGTTATACGGATAAGACCCGTTACATGCACAGCTGCCGCGATACATTCGTGAGAACGTTGCAGGATTACGGAATGAGCAAGCGAGATCAGGTTTGCAATCTGAACTTCTTTACCAAGGTGATTCTTGACGACACGGGTCGTTTGGAATTCGCCGACGGCATTTCGGGACCTAGAAAGTATATCGATCTGCGTGCCGAAATGGATGTTCTCTTTTTGCTTTCGGATTGCTCGCAGTTGAATAATCCTTGCAACGATTACAATCCCACCCCGATTCGCATGGTTGTTTTCAATGCTTGATTTGGACGCGGCATACGATAACACGAAAGCGGTGGCGGAAAGCGCAGAGCTTTTGAAAGGCTTTGATGCGCGAAGCGAAGTGCTTGCCGCCCGTTTTTCGGGGACGATGGACATTCCGTATGGCGAAGGTGCCCGCGAAAAGTTTGACTTTTTCCCGGGAAATCCGGGCGCGGGAATCTTTGTGTTCGTCCACGGTGGATATTGGCAAATGCGGCACAAGAATACGTTCCGCTTTTTGGCAAAGGGTCCGCTGTCCTTGGGAATGCACGTGGCGTCGGTTGGCTATACGCTTGCACCGGAGGCGAGCCTTTCGGAAATCGTTCAGGAAGTGAGAACGGCGATTCACAAGATTTGTGAATTTGCGAAGGACTTTTTGGCGGATGCCGAAAAGGTAATCGTTTCCGGTTGGTCGGCGGGTGGCCATTTGGCGGCGATGATGCTCGACGAACCCTCCGTGACGTCTGCCCTTGCGATCAGTGGAATCTATGACCTGGAACCGATTTCCAGGTGCTATTTGAATCAGGCTTTGAATCTTTCCCCCGAGGAAATTTTGAACCTGAGCCCGATGCGGATTCCGAGCGTTCCGAAGCCGATGGCGATTGTCGTTGGTGCGGAAGAACTTTCGGAACTGCGTCGTCAAAGCCTTGAATTTGCGACACATCGTGCCGCAGAAAAAATTCCGGTGACGTTTGGACTGTTAGAAGGCTGCAACCATTTTACGATTCTGCACGAATTGGAAAATCCGAGCGGTGTTCTTTGCCGGATGCTTGCTTCTCTTTTGAAGTGAGCGAAAAGACGGTCCAAAATTTGAAGAGGAATTGCTTATGTTTAAGAAAGTGTTGATTGCAAACCGCGGTGAAATTGCTTGCCGCGTGATTCGCTCCCTCAAGGAAATGGGAGTCCAGTCTGTCGCAGTCTATTCCGATGCCGATGAAAGCGCGGCTCATGTTTTGATGGCAGATGAAGCGGTGCGCATTGGACCTGCGATGGCGAAGGAAAGCTATCTGAATGTGGATGCGATTCTTTCTGCGATCAAACAGACCGGCGCAGAAGCGGTTCACCCGGGCTACGGCTTTTTGAGCGAGAATGCGGAATTCGCGAAGACCTTGGAAGAGAACGGCGTCGCATTCATTGGACCGACTCCGAAGCAGCTCGTCGAATTCGGGCTGAAACACCGCAGCAAGGAACTCGCCGAAGAATTCGGAGTGCCGCTTGTACCGGGAACAGGACTTTTGGAAAACGTAGACGCTGCTGCAGAAGGGGCCGCCAAAATCGGCTACCCGGTGATGCTCAAAAGCACCGCAGGCGGTGGCGGCATCGGCATGAGCATTTGCAAGAGCGAACAGGAACTTCGCGAAAGCTACGACCGCATCAAGCGTTTAAGCGAAAACAACTTCAAGAATGCCGGCCTTTTTGTGGAAAAGTACGTGGAACGCGGCCGCCATGTAGAAGTGCAGATTTTTGGCGACGGCGAAGGAAACGCAGTGGTTCTTGGCGAACGCGACTGCTCCGTGCAGCGTCGTAATCAGAAGGTGATCGAAGAAACGCCAGCCCCGTGTCTTCCGGAAGAAACGCGCAAGGCTTTGCACGCATCGGCTCTTCGCTTGGTGCAGGGCGTCAAGTATCGTTCCGCGGGTACGGTGGAATTTATTTATGATGCAAAGGATGACAAGTTCTACTTCCTTGAAGTGAATACCCGTTTGCAGGTGGAACACGGCGTGACCGAAACGGTCTTCGGCGTGGATCTCGTCCGCTGGATGATTGAACAGGCGGCAGGCATTCGCCCGTTTGAAATCGGTGCGACTTTTACCCCGAAGGGACATGCGATGGAATTCCGAGTTTATGCGGAAGATCCGGGTAAAAATTATCGCCCGTCGAGCGGCCTTTTGACGGAGGTGAGCTTCCCCGAGGGCATCCGTGTGGATACTTGGGTTTCGCGCGGAACCGAGGTCAGCGCCTTTTACGATCCGCTGCTGGCGAAGGTAATCGTCGCCGGCGAAGATCGTGAAGACAATATTTGCAAGGCTAAAAAGGTTCTTTCCGAAGTCAAGCTCTGCGGCTTTGAAACGAACATCAAGCTGTTGCAGGATGTGCTTGAAATGGAAGACTTCGTTTCGGGCAAGGTTTCGACTTGGATCTTGAACGATTACAAGTATCAAAATTCAACTTTTGAAATTCTTGCCCCGGGCCTGCAGACAACCGTCCAGGATTATCCGGGCCGAGAGAATTTGTGGGATGTGGGCATTCCGCCTTCTGGCCCGATGGACAATTACAGCTTCCGCCTGGCGAATAAGATCGTCGGTAACGCAGAAAGTGCCGCTGGCATCGAAATGACCCTTTCCGGCTGTTCGATCTGCTTCCATACGAAAACGATCATCGCTTGGACGGGCGGTGAATTCCCGGCGAAGCTGAACGGAAAGCCTTGCCCCAAGAATCAACCGGTGAAGATCGAAGACGGTGACGTGCTGAAGTTCGGCATTACAAAGCTCGGTCAGCGTGCCTATTTGGCTGTGCGCGGCGGCATTGATGTGCCGGATTATTTGGGAAGCAAGTCCACGTTTACGCTTGGCGGATTTGGTGGTCATGGCGGCCGCGCACTTTCGGCGGGGGACATTCTTCACATCGGAAGTGCGGTCGTTGCAGAACCTTTGACGCCTGTGGCAGAAGCGTTGCCGGAGCTTACGACCCAGTGGGAAATCGGCGTCATGTACGGTCCTCACGGCGCTCCGGATTATTTGACAAAGGAGGACGTGGACGCCTTTTTTGCTGCGAACTGGGAAGTGCATTACAACTCTTCTCGTACGGGCATTCGCTTGATCGGTCCGCAGCCGAAGTGGGCACGCCCGGACGGCGGTGAAGCGGGACTTCATCCGTCGAACTTGCACGACAACGCTTATGCGGTGGGAACCGTGGACTTTACCGGTGACATGCCGATTATCTTGGGCGTGGATGGCCCGAGCCTTGGAGGCTTTGCTTGCCCGGTCACGATCGTTTCTTCGGAACTTTGGAAGATCGGTCAGCTGAAGAGCGGTGACCGTGTGAAGTTCATTCCGTTGACGGCGACGGCGGCAGAAGAGATCCGCCTTGCCCGCGAAGCGAACCTCGAAAATCCTGCTGAAGCGCCTGCAAAAATTCCAGCTCTTGTCGCCGCCAAGGTGGAAACTCCGATCATCGCCGAGTTCCACAAGGAAAGCGAAATGGAACACATCGTCGTCCGCGCAGACGGTGACGATTACGTCCTCTTGGAATTTGGCCCGGCGATCATCGATTTGCGCTTGCGCTTTACGGCGCACGCGTGGATGCTTGCTGTTAAGGAAAAGTTGAAGGATGTCGTCATCGATGTGACTCCGGGCATCCGCTCGATTCAGATTCATTACAACATCCGCAAAATCCGCCAGGCGGAAATGCTCCAAGAACTCGCATCCCTGGCAGAACACTTAAAGAAGAACAAGGTGACGAAGGTTCCGACGCGAACCGTTTACCTGCCACTTTCTTGGGACGATCCGCAGACGCGCCTTGCGATTCAGAAGTACGTTTCCACGGTCCGTCCAGGCGCTCCTTGGTGCTGCCCGAACAACATCGAGTTCATTCGCCGCGTGAACGGTCTGGATTCGATTGACGATGTGAAAAGGATCGTCTTTGATGCGGACTACTTGGTGATGGGCCTTGGCGACGTTTACCTCGGTGCGCCTGTCGCGACGCCGCTCGACCCGAGGCATCGCCTGGTCACGACCAAGTACAACCCGGCTAGAACGTGGACGCCAGAAAACGCAGTCGGCATCGGCGGCGCTTACATGTGCGTCTACGGCATGGAAGGTCCTGGCGGATACCAGTTCGTCGGCCGTACCGTGCAAATGTGGAACCGTTTCAAGAAGACGAGCGATTTCACCCTGCCGTATCTGCTCCGATTCTTTGACCAGATCCGCTATTACGAAGTCGGCGCAGATGAACTTTTGCAGATGCGCAAAGACTTTATCGCGGGCAAGTTCCATGTGAAGATCGAAGAAAGCTCGTTCGACATTACGGAATACGAAAAGTTCCTCGCGGAAAATGCGGAATCCATCACCGCCTTTGAAAACAAGCGCAAGCAAGCGTTTGAAGAAGAAAAGGAACGCTGGATCGCCACGGGCCAGTTCACTTTCGAAAGCCACAGCGCCGAAGCCGCTCCGGTTGCAGACGTCACCCTCGCCGAAGGCGAAGAAGGCGTTTACTCTCCGGTGGCGGGAAGCCTTTGGAAGCTCGTGGCCACGACTGTGGGCGAAAAGGTCAAGGCGGGAGACACCCTCGCCATCCTCGAAAGCATGAAGACCGAAATCCCGGTCGTTGCCGACGAAGATGCCGAAGTCACCCAGATCTTTGCCAAGGCTTCGATGGAGGTCCGCTCTGGACAGTGCCTCTTCGCATTGAAAACTTTGCACTAAGCTTTCGCCATTCCTCTCCAAATGACAAAAAAGCTCCCGTCTTCGGACGGGAGTTTTTTATTTCAAACGGATCCGTTTAGAACTGGGAAAGGAAGCGCTGATCGTTCGAAGTGATCAAGCCGATTTCCGGAATTTCATGACGGAGCATGGCGATACGGTCCAGACCGAAGCCGAACGCAAAGCCTGTGTACTTTTCCGGATCGATGCCGCAGTTCTTGAACACGTTCGGATCGACGGAACCGCAGCCACCGATTTCCATCCAACCGGTACCCTTGCAACGCTTACAGCCCTTGCCGCCGCAGAAGACGCAGCTCACGTCCATTTCTGCAGAAGGTTCCGTGAACGGGAAGAAGCTCGGACGGAAACGCGTCTTGACGCCTTCACCGAAAAGCTTGTTCATAAAAATCTGAAGAACACCCTTCAACTGGGCGAACGTAATCGTTTCGTCAACGACAAGACCTTCGCACTGCTGGAACATCGGAGCGTGGGTCGCATCGTTATCGACGCGGAACACGTGACCCGGAGCGATCATGCGGAAAGGCGGTTTGTGCGTTTCCATATAATGAATCTGGGTGTCGGAGGTCTGCGTGCGGAGCATGACCTTGTCGCCGAGGTAGAACGTATCCTGCATGTCACGGCTCGGATGGTCCGGCGGCGTATTCAAAGCTTCGAAGTTGTACCAGTCCGTTTCGATGTCGCGGCCCGTGTCGACGGCAAAACCCATCTGGGAGAAGAAGTCGATGATTTCTTCGCGGACGTCGTAAACCGGATGCGTGGAGCCGGCCGGAATGCCGTTGCCCGGAAGGCTTGTGTCGGTCCAACCCTGTTCGAGTTCCGCTTCGAGAGCCTTCTTCTTCGCTTCTTCGAGGGCGTTCTCGATGCGTTCCGAGACGCTCTGCTTCAGTTCGTTGACGAGCTTTCCGAAGGACGGACGTTCTTCCGCAGGAAGAGTCGCCATCTGCTTCATCATGGCGGTGATTTGACCTTTTTTACCGAGCCATTTGACGCGGAGGGCGTCAACAGCTTCCTTGACGTTCAATTTGGTTTCCGCGAGTTCAGCTTCGAACTGCTTGCGGACTTCGGAAAGATTTTCGTTCATAGTAGCCAAAATATAAAAAGAAAGGGAATTCCCTGGCATTAGGGGAAGTCAAGATTTGCCGATATTGCTATCTTTCCCGCGAAACTTTTTAACACGAGGTCTATCATGGCTCAAATTTCTGCTGTTTTGATTTTCGGCGCACCGGGCTCGGGTAAGGGTACCGTCGGTGCAAAGCTCGCCGCCACCACCGCTCTCAAGCACCTCTCCACGGGTGACATTTTCCGCGGCATCGCTCCGTCGAGCGAAAGCGGTAAGCTCCTCGCTTCCTATTCGAGCAAGGGTCTCCTCGTTCCGGATGAAGCCACTGTCGAAATCTTCGGCCGCTATGTGGAAGGCCTTGTCAATACGAATAAGCTCAACCCGGCTAAGGACACCCTCCTCCTCGACGGTATTCCTCGCACGGTTGCTCAGGTCGACCTCATCAAGCCGATCGTTGACGTGAAGCACATCTTCGTCCTCGACATCAAGGATGAAGCCACGATCGTCGCCCGTCTCTTGAACCGCGCCAAGATCGAAGGCCGTAAGGACGACGCAGACGAAAACGTCATCAAGAACCGTCTTAACGTCTACAAGGAATCCACTGCAAAGGTTCTCGAAAAGTACGACCCGAGCATCATCAGCCACATCACCGGCGACAACACTCCGGACGAAGTGTTCCTCGACGTGCTCAAGGCATACGTGGACTTCACCAAGTCTGCAAAGTAAGTTTCAAAAATTCCGTTTTTTGAAGAAAAAGGATCGCTTCGGCGGTCCTTTTTTGTGCTATTTTATAAATATGTTCAAGGGGATAAAAAATTGGCTTTTTTACGCCAATATGCCGAAAGAAGATATTGAAGATGTGTACGATCTTCTGCATCATCGGAATGCTGTTGCGCTCTCGTTGTCGTCTGTGCTTTGCTTGCTGGGCTTTTCGGCGATGTTCTTTTCGTCGTATGTATTGCAGTTCCCGGGAATGGTCCCGATGGCGCCTGCTTTGTTCGTTGCCGCGGTTTGTTCTGCGCTCATCTTTGCCTTCAGTCGGCTTCTAGTCCCTCGCTTTCCAAAATCTTCATCTCCGCTCTGTCAGCTTCTTTTGATGGTTATGCTGGTGTGCGGGCTTGTGATTTCCTTTTTCCTGACTCCTGATCAAAGATCGATATCCTATGTCGTGTTTGTGACCATTGTGCCGTTCTTTTTTATCGATAAGCCCTATCGAATTCTGTCTTTGGTGGTGCTCTTTAATCTCGTTTTCACTTATTTATCGATTGGAACCGATTTAAAACCGGAAGAGTATTGTGAAGCGGAAGTGGCGATTGTCTGGACTTTTAGTTTGGTCGGTATCGCTTTGGGCTATTACAACATTCGAACAAATATCAGCCGTTATGTGTTTGAAAAACGCGTGCAACGGTTGATTGGACAAGGGCGTCAAGCGAAATATTGGCGCTCCATTTCGAGCATCTATGTGTCGATGCATTGGGTAGATTTGGATTCCTTTACCTTTGTCCCGATTCAGAGCAATGATTATATCGATAATGTTTTGGATAAGAAAAACGAGCATTTCGATGTGCAGGTCAAGCAGGTGATGCGGGCGACGACAGATCCGGGCTACTTGGAAGATATGTTGAAATTCGTGGATGTGACGACTCTTGTTGAAAGGATGGCAGGCAAGAAGACGATTACCCATGAATTTTTAGGAAAAAACTTTGGCTGGTGTCGGGCGCGCTTTGTGGCAGTGGATAACGAAGACGATGCGGATCACCATTTGCGGTATGTGATGTTCTTGGTGGAAAATATCAATGAGCAGGTGAGCCGTGAGAAAAAGTTGACGACAATGGCGGAGACGGATGAATTGACGGGCTTGTTGAACCGTCGTGCCGGATTTGCGAAGATAACGGAAAAGTTGCAGGCGAATAAGCCTGGAATGCTGTGCTTGTTTGATGTGGATGATTTTAAGAGCGTTAATGATGGCTACGGACATCAGGCTGGGGATGAAGTGCTGGGCACGATTGCGGAAACCATGAAACATTCGTTCCGCGACGAGGATGTGCTGTTGCGCCTCGGCGGCGACGAATATATGGCTTTTGTCTCGGGCGTCAAAAATGAAACGCTGGGCTCGATGATTCTCCAGAGATTTATGAATGCGCTCGCCGAAAAGAAGCTCAAGACTATTCCGGACTATTCTATTTCGATCAGCTTGGGAGCCGTATTCTGTGACGGACAATCGGACTTGAAAACGCTTTACAAGGCTGCTGACGAATGTACCTATGAAAGCAAGAAAATCCCCGGTTGCTCGTTTACGTTCGCGAAGAATTTGAAGAGATAGTTTTCTGTTATCAATTAACAATTATCAGAGACTTTGAGGAGACTTTTCTACTGTGGAAGAAAAGCTTTTTTCCGCGGACCTAATAACTGATACCTTTAATAACTCAGAAACAGGTCGTTCTGAATTCATTGTTAATTGATGATTGTTAATTGAACCCTGCGAATTATTTCTATTTTTGCCTCGAAAAAAGCCTTTAATGGAAAGGAGTTTTCTATGGCGACATTCGTGATGGTGAACGGTATCCCGGGGAACATGGGAAAGATCGTTGCAGAGACCTGCGTTGCACGTGGACTGGAACTCGTCCCGTTCTCTTTGACCGGTGAACAGATCGTTGAAAATGAATCGGAAGTGGCCGGTAAGACCATCCAACTTTTGAAGCCTTCGAATCGCGAAGCTCGCATTGGCGAAGTCCTTGCCAAGTATCCGGGTCTGATCGCTGTGGACTTTACCCATCCGACCGCCGTGAATGATAACGCCAAGTTCTACGTCGCCCACAAGATTCCTTTTGTGATGGGCACGACCGGTGGCGACCGTGAAGCATTGGTGAAGCTTGTCCAAGAAACGAATCACCCGAGCGTGATCGCTCCGAATATGGCAAAGCAGATCGTTGCATTCCAGGCGATGATCGAATGGCTCTCCAAAACTTTCCCGACCGCATTCGACGGCTACAAGCTCTCCGTGGTCGAAAGCCATCAGAAGACCAAGGCTGATACGAGCGGTACCGCGAAGGCTGTGGTCAAATCCTTTGAAGATATGGGTCTTGATTTCGACGCGAGCCGCATTGAAAAGGTGCGTAACGATCAGGAATCCATGGAACGCATGGGAGTCCCTGAAGAATATCTTTCGGGCCACGCTTTCCACACGTATTCTCTCGACAGCGCCGATGGTACGGTGCACTTTGAATTCCGCCACAACGTTTGCGGCCGTAAGATTTACGCCGAAGGCTCCGTGGATGCGGTGAACTTCCTCGCTGCTGAACTGGCGAAGGGTTCTGCAAAGCCGTTCAACATGATGGACGTTCTCCATTCTGGAACGATGCGTTAATTCGAGGTTTTGAAAATGTCTCAGAAATTTGCTTTGGATTTGGCGCGCCGTCCGCGTCGCAATCGCAAGAGCGCAACGGTCCGCGATCTCGTTCGCGAAACGGAACTCTCCGTCAAGGATTTTGTCTACCCGGTTTTCATCATGGAAGGCTCGAATAAGGAAGAACCGATTCCGTCGATGCCGGGCATGACCCGCAAAACGGTCGACGTCCTTTTGAAGGAACTCGAAGAATGCGTTTCCCTGGGAATCAAGGCGATTGCACCGTTCCCGTCGATTGAAGAATCCAAAAAAGATCACACGGGCTCAGAAAGCTACAATCCAAATGGCCTTGTCCCGACCTGCGTTCGCGCAGTCAAGGAAAAGTTCCCGGACATGGTCGTGATGACAGACGTCGCCCTGGACCCGTTCAACATCGACGGTCACGATGGCATCGTTTCTCCGACGGGTGAAATTTTGAATGATGAAACCGTGGAAGTGCTCTGCAAAATGGCGGTCTGCCATGCTGCAGCTGGTGCGGATTTCGTCTGCCCGTCCGATATGATGGATGGCCGTATTGCTGCGATCCGTGAAGCTCTCGATGATGCGGGCTTTACGAATACTTCGATCATGGCCTACAGCGCAAAGTACGCTTCGGCTTTCTACGGCCCGTTCCGCGACGCTCTCGATTCTGCTCCGAAGGCTGGCGACAAGAAGACTTACCAGATGGATCCTGCGAACCGCAAGGAAGCGATGCTCGAAGTTTCTCTTGACATCGAAGAAGGCGCAGACATCGTGATGGTGAAGCCTGCCTGCTACTACTTGGACGTTCTCCGCGAAGTGGCGGACATGTCCGAAGTCCCGGTTGCCGCTTACCAGGTGAGCGGGGAATATGCCATGCTCTGCGCTGCGGCAGAAAACGGCTGGCTCGACCGCGACCGCGTTGTCCTAGAAAGCTTGATGGGTATCAAGCGTGCTGGTGCAAAAATGATTTGGACTTACTTTGCAAAGGAAGCGGCTCGACTGCTTTCGAAGGAAAAATAAATGCGACTCCTCTCTCTCTCTTTGTTAGGTCTCACTCTTTTCTCGGCAAGTTCCTTTGCAACGCCTCCGCGTACATGGGATGAAATTTTCCATGCTCAGGGACAGGGTGAATATGAAAGCGCTCCGATCGATGGACAGGTGCGCTTTTACAAGTATGAATACTACGGCGAAAAGCAGCCCGTGGCATTTACCGTCAAAGGTGAAGGTTATGACTTTGTCGTGCATGGCGTGATGAAGGTTCCTGCCGATACCGTCGAAAACAAGCGCTTCTACGGCGTTTGCAATAAGACGCACGAAGCTTGGATTTCTTACATCGGCTCTCCGGTGACCTTTGGCAAGGAAGACGTCCAGGTGAACATCAAAGGCGTGGACATCGCTTGCGATGACGAACTTTATGCACTCAAGGATTTGAAGATCAAGTTCAAGAATGCGGCCGCCCAGAAGTACTGGAACGCAAACTTTGAACGTGCCGAAAAGCATCAGCGTGACAAGCTCGCCGAATTCCGTATCGCAGAACAGGAACACTTTAACGAAGTCAAGCGCAACTCCGGCTTTATCACGGACGCGCGTGACGGCCAAATGTACCGCACAATCAAGATTGACGGTAGAACCTGGCTTGCTCAGAACATGAACTACAATATCCCGGGAGAATCCTGGTGCTACGAAGATAAGGATAACTACTGCGCTCGCAGCGGTCGTCTCTATTCTCTCGAAGGCGCCCGTAAGGCTTGCCCGAAGGGATTCCACTTGCCGCGTGACCGCGAATGGCAGGACATGCTTACCAATTTGACCGGCTGCTATGACGGTGTCCAGAAGTGCGATGCTTTCGCGTCGAAGCTCAAGGCCCGTACCGGTTGGCAGGGCGGTGGCGGTACCGATGAATACGGTTTTACCGCGTTCGGTTCCGGTCGCCGTGAAGTGCTTGGCCGTGGACACCGCTACGTGGAAATGGGCGAATACACCGCATTTTGGAGCTCGCAGAACGGTCGTAACGCAACGATCTGGATTTGGGTGCTCGGACGTATGGGCGACAACATGGTCCGCGAACTCGCTCCGAAGGCAGAAAACGGTTATTCCGTCCGCTGCATCGACGGCGACTAATCGCGTTCAACGTTCTTGATTTTATTCCGTTGAAAAAGAAAAACCTCCGCATTTGCGGAGGCTTTTCTTTTATAACCTGTTCAGGATGGGGATTAGCCCAAGACCTTCTTTTCGAAGTCGCCGAGGCAGTCCACGAGAGCCTGGACGCCTTCCATCGGCATTGCGTTGTAGATGGAAGCGCGGAAGCCGCCCACGGAGCGGTGACCCTTGAGCTGCTGAAGACCGCGGTCCTTAGCGAATTCAAGGAATTCCTTAGCGAGATCGTCAGCCTTGTCAGCTGCAACGACGTCCTTGTTGAAAACGAACGGCACGTTCATAATGGAACGGTCTTCCTTCGCAGCGGTACCGACGAACACCTTGGAGGAGTCGAGTGCGCTGTAGAGGAGAGCAGCCTTTTCGCGGTTGAGCTTTTCGATTGCTTCGACACCGCCGAATTCCTTGAGCCACTTGAGAGTACGGTTCATCACGTAGACGGCGAATACCGGAGGCGTGTTGAACATGTTCTTCGCATCGATGTGGGTCTGGAAGTTGAGCATAGTCGGGATCGTGCGATCGACCTTACCGAGGAGATCCTTGCGGATGATCGTCACCGTCACGCCTGCGCAGCTGATGTTCTTCTGAGCGCCGCCGTAGATCACGCCGAAGTCAGAAACGTTCACCTTGCGAGCGAGGAAGTCGGAGCTCATGTCTGCCATGAGGAAGCCGGACTTCGGAGTCGGGAACTTCTGCCATTCCGTACCGTAGATCGTGTTGTTAGCCGTCACGTGGAGGTACGTAGCGTTGTCGCTGAGCTTCAAGTTCTT
>JAILDK010000027.1 GCA_024689485.1 Fibrobacter sp. | reverse complement strand
GGCCAAAAACCTTATGTCTGCTTCTCAAAGCTCTACGACTTGGAAGAAGCCGCGTCCGAAAACTTCGCCTTCTACGATAGCGCCGCTGTCTCCGTTTCCGGAAAATTTTCGACAGGCGACACCGTCGCAGAACTTTCGAGCACCGCAGAAAAGCCGAACTGCTTTACCGCAACCGAAGAACTGCTGGGCGTCACCGGGGAATCTTACACGTTGAACGCCACGTTCAAATGGGACAGCGCAGGTTCCACAGTGCGCACCCACTATTCGGGCGTCGCCAAAATTCCGACCAAGCTCGCCGCGCTCACGATTACGCCTCCGGGCGAAAGTGTCGTGAGCGATAAAGACCCGATTCCTAATACGCATGAATACTTGGAATTTGATTACCAAGAATATCCCTACGATGTTTACACGTACAACATCGGCATGGATTACGACAGCTCTGTACAAGGCATGCTCATGACGCTCGCCTATAACGCAGACAGCGATTCGAGCGGTGAATCGATGAACACGACGATGTTCCACATGCTGGGAAGCTTTTTGGACGAAGATTCTACGGGCTACTATGGTTTCACAATGCTCGACGCCACGGAAAAAACTTATCAGCTCGGCTTTGAAGCGAAACTGAAAATCGGAGACTTCAACAATCTCGATACGATGTATGTGACGGGAATGCAGCTGCCGATTGGAAAGTCCACGATCAAAATCTATGCCGTGGACAAGGCTTATGCCGATTACCGGAACTATCTGCTCGAAAGTTATGAAGATCCGCGTGTGGAAGCGCGCACGAATATTGAAAATGGAAACGGCGTTTTTGCGGGAATGCTCGTGGATTCCGTTTTAATGAAGATTCACTCGGACGATTACATTACCTACAGCTATGCCCGCGCATACAATTGCGATAATCACAAGGATGCCGATGGCGATGAGGATCCTTGGAATACCAAGTACTGCCGCCTTTTCCAGGATGAATACTGCAAAGATTCTTCGACGGTCGTGAAACAGATTCAGACGTGCTACCCGGTGGCGGTCAAGTTCGCGATGCTGCACGACAGTTCTTCGTGGGCGGTTTACCTGCCGGATACGATTTCGGAGGCTCCCAAATCGGCCGCTTATGCGGATGGCTTAAAACGTTATTGCGTCGCCAGCAATTTTAAGAGTTCAAAGATTGCCGATTGCACACAAATGTACGAGGATTGCCAAGTTTCGCTCGATAGCAATTCTTGCAAGGGTTACATTTGGAAGTGGTGTTCGGATCGAAATTGGAATTTTGAAGAATATCCGCAGTGCGGAACCGCTTTGGTCAGCGAGTATTATTACGAAGAGCTGAAGTCAAATGTTCTCGAACGCATGGTAAAATATTGGTGCGACGCACACGGAGAAGATCCGCAGTGTGAAGGATGGGAAAATGAAAGGAAGGCTCAAAATGCCGATTAAAAAAATCATATCGATCGCGGTATGCCTGCTTGCAACGGCGGCGTTTGCGGATGTGGATTCCGACATTCGCGATTTGCAGTTGCAGAAGGAAACCCTGAACAGCGAAATTCAAAAGCTGAATTCTCAAATCTCGGCGACGGATTCCATGCTCAAGGCAGACGACAAACGTTCGAAGACTTTGCAAGAGCGTTACAAAAAAGATTTGGAACGTCGCAAGGCAGAAATCGACACGTTGAATTCCAAAATCAAAACGGTCGCTTCCCAGCTTCAAACGGAACGCTCCAAGCAGGCGCAGGCAAAGAACCGCAGCGAAAATGTGAAGGCAAAGCGCAAGGCTTTAATGGCAACGCTCGTCTCGCTTTGCAAACAGTTCGAATCTCAAATCGCTCAGACGATTCCGTGGGAACGGGAAACGCGCCTCGACCGTGCCAAATCTTTGACGCGTGACGTTGAAAGTGGAAACGCTTCCGCGGAAGAAGCCTTCTCCCGCTTAAAGGCTCTGATTGCAGAAGAAATCAAATTCGGCGATGAAGTCGCCCTGGTGAATTCTCCGCTGACCCGTAAAAATGGGGAACTGATCAACGCCCAGATTTTGCGCATTGGAAATCAGTGGATGGTTTACGGCGACGATAACGGAACCGTTTACGGTGCGCTTGTCCGCAAGACGGTGGACGGAAAAATTTCTTACGAATGGAATGAAGACTTGAATTTACAGGAACGCAGTGCGGTGAAGTTCGCATTGGATGTGAAACAGGCGAAGAAGCCTCCCCAGATGGTGACGCTTCCGGTGAGCCTTTCCATTGTGGGGAGGGAATAAGATGTTGTTTTCCAAGTTGATTTTCGCTTTCCTTTTCCTCGCCTCCAGCGTCTTTGCGTGGCCGTGGTCCTCGGGTGAAAAAAAGAAGAACCCCGAAGAACAGGCTCGCATTCAAGATTCCTTGAAGCGCGAAGAACTCAAAAATTTGCAGCGTGAAGTCGACGCTCTTACGCGCATTCGCCTGCAAAAAGCGGATTCCCTCGAAAAGCTCGAAGCGGAACATTGGAGAAAGCGCTACGCGGAATCCGAAATGACCGAAGAACATCAGACGGAAACGCGTGAACTCGACGGTCGCTATTCCAAGCTTTCAACGGATCTCGGACGCGTGAACGAAGAAGTCCAGGCGAGTAAAACGCTCACCACCGATGCCGAAGATCAAGCGACTGCAGACGAAAGCGCTTATGACGCTTTGAATACGCAGGTAAAACTTTCGATCGATAAAACGCTCGGCGACATCACCGGGGATTATCCCGTGGGAATGAACGATCGCCTTTTGCGCTTAAAACAGGCGCAGAATGAAGCTGACGCCAAGTCTCCGAATACGCTCGCTGCGATGCGCTCTTATTTTGAAGACCGCTTGCTGCGTCATGCTCAAACTTATTCGCAGTCCTTTGGCAGTGAAATTTCGCAAGTCGGCTCCCGCCCAGATGTCAAGGTGAACCGTTTGCGCCTTGGAACGGTCTTTCTTGGGGAAGTGGCAGCGGACAATGGGGAAGTTCAGGCTCTGCTCCGCTCGGGCGCTTTGCAGGGAAAAGTCTTTGAATGGAATTCGAATTTGCCGCAGGAAATGGCTGCACAGATTCAGAAGGCTGTTTCCGAAGCGGGAACGTCTCCGGCAGAAGTAACGATTCCGCTGGACGTGCTGCAGAATAAGGCAGTGAAGAATTCCATTTCGGATACGAAGGAACTGACGCTTCAAGAACAGGCGCAGGCTTTCTTCAAAAAGGGCGGCATTGTGATGTACCCGTTGATGCTCGTCGCGCTCTTCGCCATTTTGCTTTGCCTCGAAAGATTCTTCTTCTTGAGCATTCACGGTCGCGTGGGAACGCGGATGATGAAAAAGCTGAAAACGCTCCTGGATGCGGCGCAGTATGAAGAAGCGGCGGAACTTTGCCTCAAGGAAAATACGAGCCTTTCGATGGTCCTTTTTGCAGTCGTCAACAAGGCGCATGAAAATCGCGACGCAGCGGAAAAAGCCTTGCAAGAAGCGCTTCTGCGTGAACAGCCCAAACTGGACCGTCGCATGGGACTGCTCGCTGCGATGGGAACGATCGCGCCGCTGCTCGGGCTTCTCGGTACAGTGACCGGTATCATTACACTTTTCAATGTGATTACAGAAGTGGGAACGAATGACGCTCGCGTTCTCGCCGGAGGTATTTCAGAAGCTCTCGTCACCACGGAAACTGGACTTGTGATAGCGATCCCGGTGATGATTCTGCACGGCCTTCTGAGTGAAAAGATTGAAAAGGTCACGAGTGAAATGTACGCCCAAAGCACCGCCCTGTTGAACAAACTGTTTAGCAATTAACAATTATCAATTAACAATGAATTCAAAAGAGAACCTTTACCGCCGACGTAAACCCTTTCTTCCAAATCCTATTGATAATTGCTAATTGATAATTAACCCCTCTAACCCCGATGTAAAACCTTCACCCTCCGATGTAAAACCTTCACCCTCCGACGTAAACCCTTTCTTCCAAGTCCCATTGATAATTGTTAATTGTTAATTGATAATTTTCCCACCCGAGTTCCCTCATGTACGTATTTATAGAAGCTTTACAAAGAACCTTCCTCGCCGGCGGATCTGTGATGCTCCCGATAATTCTCACGGGCGTTATCGGCTTCTATTATCTGTATTCCACGTGGACGCGCATCGGGGGAGACGCTTTCCGCAAAGATGTTTACAAGTCCGTGGAAATGCTCCGCAACGATTTGAATACGCGAAAAAAAGAAGCACTCCGTTTTGCAGAAAAGCATCTCGGTCAGCGGAGCGGTATCGTTTCGCGGGAACTGCGGCTCGCGTTGAAGGTCGCCCGCGAAACTCCTTCGCAGTACCGCGAATACATGCAGGTTCGCATGATCAAAACGGTGCAGTATATGCAGCA
>JAILDK010000117.1 GCA_024689485.1 Fibrobacter sp. | reverse complement strand
GCTTCCGGAAGGCATCGAAATGGTGACCCCGGGTGACACCGTCACGATCGACGTCGAACTCATCGCACCTGTTGCTATGGAACAGCAGCTCCGCTTCGCAATCCGCGAAGGTGGCCGTACGGTCGGTGCTGGTTCCGTCACTGAAATCATCAAGTAAGGAATAACAATGGCTGGTGAACGCATTCGTATTTGCTTGAAGTCGTTCGATCATCGCATGATTGATCGTTCCGCTCAAGACATCGTAAATACGGCAAAGAACACGGGAGCCCGCATCGCGGGTCCGATCCCTCTCCCGACCAAGATTCAGAAGTACACGGTTCTTCGCTCTCCGCACGGCGATAAGGCGTCCCGTGAACAGTTCGAATCTCGTACCCACAAACGCTTGATTGACATTCTGGACGCTACTCCGCAGACCGTTGATTCCCTGATGAAGTTGGAATTGCCGGCAGGTGTCGAAGTCGAAATTAAGGTGTAATACAAATGAACGGTATTCTCGCAAAAAAATTGGGAATGACCCAGGTATTCACGGAACAGGGCGAATGCGTTCCTGTTACGGTTCTCGAAGCCGGTCCGTGCGTGGTCGTTTGCCACAAGACTGAAGAAAAAGATGGCTATACCGCGATTCAGGTCGGTTTTGGCCTCGTCAAGGAAAGCCGCGCTGATAAGGCTACCATTGGTCACTTCAAGAAGGCTAACCTCGATGTTCGTGGTTACCTCGCTGAATTCGATGTTGAAAACCTCGAAGACTGGCCGATCGGTAAGGAATTTGGTGCTGCTGATTTCGCAGATGCAAAGCTCGTTGACGTCTCTGGTATTTCCAAGGGTCACGGCTTCTCCGGTACTGTGAAGCGTCATGGCTTCCACACTGGTCCGCGTGGTCACGGTACTCACAACATTCGTGAACCGGGTGGCCTTTCTGCTCACTCCTATCCGGGTCGTGTTTTCCCGGGTAAGAAGATGGCTGGTCAGTATGGTAACAAGAAAGTCACTGTCAAGCACCTCCAGGTTGTCAAGGTTGACGGTGAACGCAATTTGATCTTTGTTCGCGGTGCTGTTCCGGGCCCGAAGAATGGAGTCATCGTGGTGAGGAAAGGCTAATGGCAAAGGCAAAGCTCTACGCCGCTAGCGGCGAATTTAAGAACGAAATCGATCTCCCGGCCGTTTTCGATACTGAGGTTAACAAGGTCTGCATTTACTTGCACATCAAGGCTATCCTCAACAACCGTCGTCAGGGTACTGCTCAGACCAAGACTCGCTCTCAGGTCAGCGGTGGTACGACTAAGCCGTGGAAGCAGAAGGGTACCGGCCGCGCTCGCGCTGGTCAGAACACTTCCGCAATCTGGGTTCGTGGTAACAAGGCTCATGGTCCGAAGTCCCACGACTACTTCGAAAAGGTGAACAAGAAGGTGAAGCGTCTCGCTTTCCATTCTGCCCTTTCCGACAAGGCTCAGGAAGGCAAGGTCCTCGTGTTCGAAAGCCTCTCTTTCGAAACTCCGAAGACCAAGGACTTCCTCTCTGTGGTTAAGAAGGCTGGCCTCGAACAGCGCAATGCGCTCTTCCTCGTCGGTTCGAACGATAAGAATCTCCGTCTCTCCTCTGCCAACGTTCCTTGGGTTCGTACGGCTCGCGTGCAGGACGTGAACACTTACGATCTCGTTCGTGCAAACAATATCGCGATCTCCCAGGAAGCTCTGGGTGAACTCACTGGAGGTTCCAGATGAAAGAACTCCACGAAATTCTGAAAGAACCGCACATCACTGAAAGTTCTTCCAAGAATATGGTTAACCCGCGCACGGGTGTCCACCAGTATGTTTTCAAGGTCGGTCTTGATGCTACCAAGCAGGAAATCAAGAACGCAATCGAATCCCGCTTTGGCGTGAAGGTCGATTCCGTGAATACCTTGATCAACCGTGGCAAGATGAAACGTGTTCGTATGGCTGTAGGCAAGAAGTCCAACTGGAAGAAGGCTTACATCACATTGAAGGCTGGCAACAAGATTGCCGAGTTTGAAGGAGTGTAACTATGGGTCTGAAAAGCTATAGACCTCTTACCCCGACTCTGCGTTACAAGCAGCTGAACGATAAGAAGGAAATCACTGCTGACAAGCCGTACAAGCCTCTTACCGTTGGCAAGAAGCGCAGCTCTGGCCGTAGCAACGTTGGTGAAATCACCTCCCGTCGCCGCGGTGGTGGCCACAAGAAGGCTTACCGTATTATTGACTTCAAGCGTAATCGTGTTGGTATTCCGTGCACGGTTGAAACGATTGAATACGATCCGAACCGCTCTGCTCGCATCGCTCTCGTGAAGTATGCAGACGGCAAGCGTCAGTACATCATCGCTCCGGCTAACATCAAGGTCGGCGATGTGCTCAACTCCGGTGTCGGTGCTGAATACCGCGTCGGTAATGCTCTTCCGCTGAAGGACATTCCGCTCAACGCTACGATTCACAACGTCGAAATGATTCCGGGTAAGGGCGCTCAGATTGCTCGATCCGCCGGTGCTGGTGCGGAACTCATTGCGAAGGATGGCAAGCTCTGCCAGGTCCGTCTCCCGAGTGGCGAAATCCGCTACATCCCGGAAGATGCTCTCGCAACGATCGGCCAGGTTTCCAACATCGACCACATGAATGAATCTTCGGGTTCTGCAGGTCGTTCTCGCTGGCTCGGTATTCGTCCGTCCGTCCGCGGTGTCGTGATGAACCCGGTCGACCACCCGCTCGGTGGTGGTGAAGGTCGAACCTCCGGTGGTCGTCACCCGGTTTCTCCGTGGGGCAAGCCGGCCAAGGGTAAGAAAACTCGTAACAACAAGCGTACTGACCACTACATCGTGCGTCGTCGCCAGAAGAAGAGGGCATAAGCTATGTCGAGATCCCTTAAGAAAGGTGCTTTCGTGGATTCCCACGTTCTAAGCAAGGCCCAGGCAATGGCTGGCTCCGACAAGAAGCAGCCGATCAAGACCTGGTCCCGTCGTTCCACAATCGTTCCGGATATGGTCGGACTCACTTTCTCCGTGTACAACGGAAAGCAGTTCCTCCCGGTCTATGTTTCCGAAAACATGGTCGGCCATAAGCTCGGCGAATTCGCAATGACCCGTACGTTCCGTGGCCACCGCAAGACGGAAACCGCCGCTGGAGGTAAGAAATAATGCAAGCTGTTGCTAAAGTGAAAAACGTCCGTTACGGTGTGCGCAAGCTCCGCCGCGTTGTGGACCTGGTCCGTGGCAAGCGCGTCGACGAAGCCTTCGCGATGCTCTCCATCATGCACACGCAGACCAAGGGCGCCCCGATTGTCGAGAACGCTCTCAAGTCCGCTGTTGCAAACTTCAAGCAGAAGTCTGCCGCTCCGGTTGCCGCTGAAGAACTCGTGATCAAGACCATCGCTGCTGACGGCGGTACGATCATGAAGCGTATTCACCCGCGTTCCCAGGGCCGCGCTTTCCGTATTGAAAAGCCGCTCACCCACCTCACCGTCGTCGTCGCAGACAAGGAGAAATAACAATGGGTCACAAAACTCATCCTAATGGTCTTCGTCTTGGCGTTATCCGCGGTTGGGAATCCAAGTGGTATGCCGAAGACAACTTTGCCGATCTTCTCTATGAAGACATCACCCTCCGTCGCTACCTGATGAAGCGTTTCGAACATGCCTCCCTCTCCAAGGTCGGCATCGAACGCACCGTCAAGAAGGTGAACGTGAACCTCTTTACCGCCCGCCCGGGTATCGTTATCGGCAAGAAGGGCGAAGAACTCGAGCGCGTCAAGAGCGAACTCCAGTTCCTCACCGGTAAGGAAATTTTCATCAGCGTGCACGAAATCAAGCGCCCGGAAACGGATGCCAAGCTCGTCGCTGAGAACATTGCCCGCCAGCTCGAAAAGCGTATCTCCTTCCGCCGCGCCATGAAGCGCGCCATCCAGTCCGCCATGCGCCTGGGTGTGGAAGGTATCAAGGTGCAGTGCGGTGGCCGCCTCGGTGGTGCCGAAATTGCCCGCGTTGAAAAGTATGCCGAAGGCCGCGTGCCTCTGCACACTCTCCGCGCCGATATCGACTACGCGACATCGATTGCTAAGACCGTCTATGGTGCCATCGGTATCAAGGTGTGGATCATGCACGGTGAAAAGATTGGCAAGGACGTCATGAACGACAACAAGAGAGAGAAGTAATTATGCTGAGTCCTAAAAGAACATTACATCGTAAGCAGATGAAGGGCCGTATGAAGGGTGTCGCCCACCGCGGCAACTACATGGCCTTCGGCGAATTCGGCATTCAGGCTCTTGAAAAGTGCTGGCTGACGGCTCGCCAAATCGAAGCTGCCCGTATCGCTATGACCCGTAAGATCAAGCGCGGCGGTCGCGTGTGGATCCGCGTGTTCCCCGACAAGCCGATCACCCGTCACCCTGCCGAAGCCCGTATGGGTAAGGGTAAGGGCGCCGTGGAATTCTGGGTCGCCGTGATTCTCCCGGGTCGCATCATTTTCGAAATGGGCGGTGTGGAACGTGAACTCGCCATGGAAGCTCTCCATGTCGCAGCACAGAAGCTCCCCCTCAAGTGCAAAATCATCGAAGAATCGGAGATCTAATGAAAGCTCGTGACATTAAAAATGAACTGAGAGCTCTCGACGTGGCTCAGCTCAAGGAAAAGCTGGCTCAGTTGAATCTCGATTTGTTCAATTACCGCATGACTGCGAAGCTCGGTAATTTGGAAAAACCCTCTGTGATTCAGGCTGCCCGTAGGGACATCGCCCGAATCAAGACCATCCTCAGCGAAAAGGCCAAGGCATAAGCCGGCAGGAGCAGGAAATGGATAGAAACCTTCGTAAAGTCAAGCAGGGTGTTGTCGCTTCCGACAAGATGGATAAGACCATCACGGTTGTGGTTGAAAACCGCAAGCGTCATCCCATGTACAACAAGATCATGACCACCACCAAGAAGCTCAAGGCTCACGATGAAAACAACGAAGCCGGTGAAGGCGACCTGGTGGAAATCATGGAAACTCGTCCTCTTTCCGCAACCAAGCGCTGGCGTCTCGTCCGCGTGGTCGAAAAGAAGAAGTAAACTCCTGGAGTAAGGCGAATTATGATTCAAGAAGAAACCAGACTCGTCGTGGCTGACAACAGTGGAGCCAAGGAAGTCGCCTGCATCCGTGTTTTGGGTGGCACGAACCGTCGCTATGCTAGCATCGGTGATGTCATCAAGGTAGCCGTTAAGGACGCTAT
>JAILDK010000023.1 GCA_024689485.1 Fibrobacter sp. | reverse complement strand
AAAGACAACTTCTACATCTTGGATGAATACAAGAATGGCGAAAACGATTACGAATCAAGCGATTTCGCAAACGACGACCATTTAAACTTAGATGGAGCCGAAAAACTGACAAAACGTCTCGATTCCCTGCTCCTTGAAATCGAATAAAATTCAAGATTTTTAGAAATTTGCAAGCATTTTGTAACTCATGGAATTATATTAAAAACATGAATTTTAAAATTGCGTTGGGATTTTGCTGTACGTTCTTGTGCCTGCTAAATGCCTGCGGAGGAACTTCCGACGGCAGTAACCTAGAAATGCCAGACAACATGCCCCCCGCATGCCGCGAAATCGATTTCGTCGAACAGCCGGACATGAAAGAACTCTGCGGCGTCCGTACCGTCCACTTCAGATCCTACCGCAACATTGCCAAAGAACGTTACCTGATCGCTCCAAAAGACGCGAAAATCGTCATGGCTGAAGACCGCCTGGAACTTCGCATTCCGGGAAACTTCCCCGTCGAACTCTCTGGCCCGATCACCAAAGAAGTGCGCTTTGACCAAGAATCCCGCTTAAAGAAAATTCGCAACCGCTACGAGTACCACGAAGGCTACCGCGGAGAAAGCAAAAAACGCGAGGACCGAGTCCGCGCGTTCAAGCTCACCATTCCGACCGATGCCGGTACCGAATATGAATACTGCTACCGCATCCCGGAGAAATTCGGCAACGCCCGTACCCGTAACCAGGCCATGGGCAATCGCCTTGAAGAACTCCAGTGTGCAGAATTTGATTCTTTGAAGCGATAAGCTCTTAAATCGGATTGTCCAAATCGACGAACTTCGCAGGGATGTGGAGTTCGTTTTGAATTTTATCCGCCAAGGCTCGCACGCCAAAGATTTCCGTGCGATGGTGTCCGCAGCTGATCAGGTTGAACCGCAGTTCTTCACAAGCGATAGGAACCGCTTCCTTGATTTCGCCGGTGATAAAGGCGTCGCAGCCCAAGTCCAGAGCTTCTTCGATGCCGCTTGCGCCCGAACCGCTGCAGATCGCAACACGGTGAATTTGACTCGAACCGTACATCAGAGCGTTCTGCACCCCATGTTCAAAAGCCTTATCGGCACAGGCGAGAAATTCTTCCTTCGAAACGGAACCGTCAAATTCCGCAATGACGCCCACGGGCTTTTCGCCTTCGACCATAAAGCCGTCCACCACGCTCAAGCCCATCGCTTTCGCGATCAGGGCATTGTTGCCAATGTCCATGTGGCCGTCTAACGGCAAATGGTAACCGTAAAGAGAAATGCCGTTCTGGAACATGCGACGGAGACGTTCGCCATAATGCCCCACCGGAATGCGGTCTTCGCTTTTCCAGAATCCATTCGGATGATGTACCAGAATGCAGTCCGCCTTTTCTTCAATCGCCGCATCGATCAAGCGATCGCGAAAGCTCACGCCTGTCACAACCTTCGTCACTTGATCGCCCGCTTCAATGCAAAGCCCGTCCACGCAATAATCGTGAAAGGATTTCGGGTCGAGCAACGTATCTAGCCAATTCGAAAAATCTTTGAGTTTCATACCCTAAATTTAGGTCAAAAGTCTCAAAATCCTACTGAAACACTCCAAAAATTACGCTAAATCCGTTGCCATGAATTATGCGTTTTTATAAATTTACGCATAGAGAATAAAAAAAACACACTGTACAGGAACCTTTATGGCCCACTATCTTTTTACATCCGAATCCGTGTCCAAAGGACACCCAGACAAAGTTTGCGACCAGATTTCTGACGCAATCCTCGACGCCTGCCTTGCGCAGGACCCGAATAGCCGTGTCGCTTGCGAAACCCTCGTCAATACGGGTCTCGTCGTCGTTTCCGGCGAAATCACCACCAAGGCTGTGATCGACTACCAGCAGATCGCCCGCAAGACGATCAAGAGCATCGGCTATGTGAATCCGGAACTCGCCTTCGACTACAAGGGTTGCTCCGTTCTCGTCGCCATGGACAAGCAGTCTCCGGATATTGCCCAGGGCGTGGACGCCAAGGCAGCCGACGGTAAGGAAGACGACAAGCAGGGCGCCGGCGACCAGGGCATGATGTTCGGCTACGCCGTGAACGAAACCAAGGAATTGATGCCGCTCCCGATCTCCCTCGCCCACAAGCTCATGGAAGAAATCCAGAACCTGCGCGAATCGGGCAAGATCAAGTGGCTCCGTCCGGACGCCAAGTCCCAGGTCACCGTCGAATACGACGAAAACGACAATCCGGTCCGCGTGGACACGGTCGTCATCAGCACCCAGCACGACGAATTCGTGAAGGGCAAGGAACTGAAGCACTCCCAGATTGAAAAGGAAATCGTCGAAAAGCTCATCAAGAAGGTGATCCCGGCGAAGCTCCTCGACAAGAAGACCCGTTACCTCGTGAACCCGACCGGCAAGTTTGTCGTCGGCGGTCCGCACGGCGACTGCGGCCTTACCGGTCGTAAGATTATCGTGGACACCTATGGTGGCATGGGCCGTCATGGTGGTGGCGCTTTCAGCGGCAAGGACCCGTCCAAGGTCGACCGCAGTGCCGCTTACGCAGCCCGTTACGTGGCAAAGAACATCGTTGCCGCAGGCCTTGCCCACCGTTGCGAAGTGCAGCTCGCTTACGCAATCGGCTACTCGAAGCCGGTTTCCGTTCTCGTGAACACCTTCGGCACCGGTAAGGTGGACGATCGCAAGATCGAAGAAGTCGTCTGCAAGACGTTCGACCTTTCCCCGGCCGGCATTGTGAAGATGCTCGACCTGAAGAAGCCGGGCTATCAGGCAACCGCCGCCCTCGGTCACTTTGGCCGTACCGGCGCACGTTTCACCTGGGAAAAGACCGACAAGGCAGCCGCTCTCAAGAAGGCTCTCAAGGTCTAGTTCTAAACGAACCTTTGACAAGAAAACCCGTCAGGCAACTGACGGGTTTTCTTTTTGAATTTTCGAAAAATCTTAGGCGTGCACCGGATTCGTCGAAGCGTTTCTGGAACGGATAAAGTCCAAGAAGGACGGAGCGTCCAACGGCTTCGAGAAGTAGTAACCCTGGATCTTGTTGGCGCCCGCATTCAGAACGAGTTCGAGCTGTTCCTTGGTTTCCACGCCTTCCTGGATCACGTCCAAGCGGAATTTGCGGATCATGTTGATGGTTTCCACCAGGAACTTGTGCGAATTCGGATTCTTGGTATCCCAAAGGAGACCCTTGTCCGACTTGATGTTCTTGAATTCGTTGTAAATCACCTGGATCAGGTTCGAGTAACCGGTTCCAAAGTCATCGAGCGAGAACGTGAATCCAAGGCGGCGCAGCTTTTCGTAATGTTCCTTGACGATGCCATTTTCGTTCAAAGCAGCCGATTCCGTGATTTCCAAATTGATCTGCTTCGAAGTCACGCCGTACTTTTCCATGATGTTGCGGAAAAGGATATCCGTATCTTCCACGTAAAGCTGGAAAATGCTCAAGTTCACTTCGATTTCTTTCAAGCCGAAACGGTCCGGCTGATCGTCGTGGAAGAACTTGCAAACCTTTTCAAAGACAATGCGTCCAATGTCGTTGATCATGCCGTTCTGTTCCGCAATCGGAATGAATTCCATCGGAGGAATATTTCCAAAGACCGGATCGTACAGGCGCACCAGCGCTTCTGCACAGTCGAAAGCGGAATTTTCCGCATTCCAGATTGGCTGGTAATGCACTTCAAAGCTTTTTTCCTGAATCGCTTTCTGCAGAATCTGTTCGAGTTCCACGCGGCGCTTGACCTTTTCAATATCCTCTTCGCGGTGAACGGTCAGGCCAGGCTTGATCGTATCACGCGCTTCGTCGCCGAGTTCCGTCAAAAGTTCCGGCTTGGGAATTTCATCTGGCACACGCACAATGTCGATGGAAGCGGACAGCGGCAGCGAAACGTTGTTGAACTTGCTCAGATGCACATCGCTGCTGTGCATGAATTCCTTGAAAAGCGTGGCAAATTCATCGCATTCCATACGGTCCTGGGTTGTGATGATGCCGATTTTGTCCTGGCCAATGCGATAGACGGTACCGTGCGAATTCTTGATGACCCAGAGGACGATGTTTTTCACCATCTCTTCCATGTCTTCGTTCTTGAACATGCGCAGGTAGCTTTTAAAGTTCAAGAGAGTCAGCACCATGACCATATACTTGCGCTTGGAACGGATATAGCGCTCATTATCCGCAATGAACATGTGGCGGTTATAAACGCCCGTCATCGAATCGGTATGGGAATCTTCCATTTCGATCAAGAGCATCACGCCCATCAGCGAAATCGCTTCGCAGAAAAGTTCAAGCTTAAACCACTGGAACAGGAACTGCACCATCACACCGAGGAGACAGCACCCGATAAAAATCCAAAGCGCGGCCGCCGCCGTCTTCAAAAGAACCGAACGGTAGAGCCAAAGTTGCTGAATCGTAAACGCCAAATACCCCGCCGCTTCCGCATAGATCAAAAGTTCCATCGGGCCACGGGTAAAGAGAACGTTATCCTGGTAGTAGAAGATCAGGCCCGTAAACGGGTTCGTCAACACAAAGAGTTCCAGAAGGAACGCAGGCGAAAGGAACAAGAAAACGCTTTTTTTGGAATGGTTATCGCCCCAATTGTTCACCAGAACGACGTACAGGGCAAAAAGCGGAGCGAGAAGCGTATGGAGGGCAAAATAGATGGTCTGCGCAAACTGCTGCACATAGTTGTAAAAATTCATCGCAGGCGTCGCCAGCGGATCCATCATCGTCGCCACCGAAGCGGCAATCGACGTGAAAAGCATGTTGAACATGATCAGTTCAAAAACTTTGCTACGGTCTTTCTGCGGCGTTTTATGACTGTAGTAATAGATGATACTGCACAGCATGATCATCGATGTACAGATATAAAAGCACAAGTCTGTCGACAAAAATCTCATAAAAAGATATCCACCAAATAAAACCCCAATCTTGGGTTCGCTCTCCCTATGTGATATATAAATAAAATATTTACATTCATCAACTGTTTTAAGGCCTTTTCAATATGAAAAAACGCCCGAATTTTATATTTTTGGGCAAAAGTGAACCCCGAAAAAGGAATGCAGACATGAGAATTTCCGAACAGGAAGCTTTGGACTTATTCCTCAAAACCCCATTTGACGAACTCTGTGCGATGGCAAACGCCGAAAAAGAAGCGCGTCACGGCAAAAATGTTTTTTGGGTCAATAACCGACAGATCAATTATACGAACGTCTGCGTTCTCAAATGTTCCTTCTGTTCCTTTTCCAAAATCAAGAAGACGGATTCCAACGCCTACGATTGGACTTTGGAAGAAATCCTCGCCAAGGCTCAGGCCGCCGTCCAAGGCGGAGCCAAGGAACTGCATATCGTCGGCGGTCTTCACCCCGACCACCCCTTTGAATATTACCTGAACATGCTCGCGACGCTCCGCAAGACGTTCCCCGGTGTGAACCTGAAAGCCTTTACCGCAGTCGAAATCTGCCACTTTGCAAAGCTCGCCGGCCGTCACGTGCGCGACGTCCTTCAAGACTTAAAGAGCGCGGGTCTCGACGCCTTGCCAGGCGGCGGTGCGGAACTTCTCGGCGAAGAAATCCGCCACAAGATCTGCGGCAAAAAGGAAACCGGCGCGGAATGGCTCGAAGTGCACAAGGAAGCGCACCTGATGGGCATTCCGACCAACGCGACTATGCTCTTTGGCCATATCGAAAAGATCGAAGACCGCATCGAGCACATGTCGCTTTTGCGAAAGTTGCAGGATGAAGCGCCGGGATTCTTCGCCTTCATTCCGCTCGTTTTCCATCCGGAAAACAACCCGCTCGGTCACAAGGTTGGGCATAAGACATCCGAAGAAGACGTTCTGCGCACGATTGCCGTGTCTCGCCTCTTTATGGATAACTTCCCCCACATCAAAGCCTACTGGATCCAGACAGGCATTCCGACGGCGATGAAAGCGATCCACGCCGGAGCTTCGGACCTCGACGGAACGATCATGGAAGAAAAGATTACCCATGCCGCAGGAGCCGATACTTGGGTCGGGATGAGCCCCGAAAGAATGCGCGGACTCATTCAGAACGAAGGACTGATTCCTGTAGAACGCGACGCCCTATACGACGTCATTTCCGTGACCCCGTAAATTTGCCCCATTTGAAAAAATGAAAACGCTTCGGAATCGGAGCGTTTTTCTTTTTTACGAAAGCTTTAGAGTGGTTTAAAAACGAAAAACCGACCGCATTACATGTAACACGGTCGGTTTTCGTGAGCTAAGAAGGGCTCGAACCTTCGACCCACGCCTTAAAAGGGCGTTGCTCTACCAACTGAGCTATTAGCCCGACGGACACAATTTAGTAAAGTTTCTCTTTTTTGTAAATTATAAGCATGTTTTTTTTGAAAAAAAGTTCCATTCTCGTTCTAACGGTTCTCTTCACCATTACCGCTTCACAGGCGTATTTCAAAAAAAACGACACCGGTGAAGAAGCGTTTGCCTTCCTCGGTTCCTTCTACAGCGCACGGAGTGCGGCCATGGAAAATGCGAATTCCGCCATGCCGTCCTCGAACCCAGGATCCGTTTTACAGAATCCTGCCGCTATCGTTTTAGATTCAAATCAGAAGAACGCAGTCGCCTTTTCCTGGCAAACAAGTGAATTTGCCGACAACCAGGGCTACCTCGCCTACGCAAGGCAAGTCGGCGCCATGGTCGCAGAACTGAGCTACGGCTGGATCCGCTATGGAGATGTCGACGGCTACGACGACCTGGGTAACGAGACCGGCGAAACCTACAATCCGCAGAGTTCTGTCGCCGCCCTTTCTCTTTCCCTGCCGCTCCCCCATTTCCAGTTCGGTTCCACGATTAAATTAGCAACGGACCTTTTGGCCAACGACGGTACGGACCAGACCGCGATGGCGCTCGCCTTTGACTGGGGCATTCTCTGGCAGTCCTCGTCCCGCAAATACGGTTTCGGTTTTGCAGCCCGCAACTTTGGCAAGATGATTCGCGCATACGTGGACAAGGGCGATACCGATTACGGTCTGGAAGAAGTCTTTGCGCTTTCGGGCTTTTACATTCCGGGAGCACTCCCGCGCCTTTCGCTTTATTCGGAGCTGACGTTCCCCCGCTATGCAGAACCGGCAGTCGCACTCGGTGCGGAATACGTCATCGGTTCGAACCTTTTTGTGAGAGCGGGTTTTTCACGCACGTGGCTCGATCTTTCTCGCGACGCCAAGGAACTCTTCTCTTCGGCAGACCGTCCCGATGAAACGAACAACGCCCGGCTTTTCAGCCTCGGTCTCGGCTATGCGGGAACGAGCTTTTCGATTGACTACGCCTTCTCTTACCTGCCGCAGGATCTCGGCATGGAACATCGCATTGGTCTTGGACTTCGCTTCTAATGCAAAGACAGTTTGATATCATCGTTCTTTCCAAGGAAAAGCTCCATCCTCAAATCGAGGACCGCGCTCTTGGATGGTTTTTTGCCGAAGATTTTTCGGAAGTGCTTCCGGAACTGGATGCGGAATGGACAATTCTCGTTTCGCCGGGAATCCGCATGACGCGCGATTTTCTGAACGCGGTCGCCGACATCTGCGTGGAATTTCCCTACGCCGACGCCTTTGCTCCGCGTATTTTTCACGCAGAATCGCACCAGGTATTTTCGTCGGGATTTTTGATCGATTCCAAACACGGACTCGAAGAAGAATTCCGCAGTAACGCAGACCGTGAGATCCGTCCGATTGCAAGCGTTTCCCCGGAATGCGGCATCTATTCCACACGTCTTCTCCACGCGTTACACGGCTTTGACCCGGAACTTCAAACCGACATCCGCTTTTTTGATCTGGGACTTCGAGCCTTGCACTTGGGGGCGAACCTCTTTGCCACGCCGCGGATCGAAATCGAATCCATCGCCGCCAAGCCGGATTCCAAACCGAACTGCATCCGCGAACTCGGACGCGTCTATTACAAAGATCTGGACATCATCCAGTATTTCAAGTTCGCCCTGCGCCACCCGGCAGCGCTAAACGCCCTTTTTAAAAATCGAAAACAGCTCGACGCCAAATCCCTAGCGGTAACCGAGCTTTCTCGCTTTACAAAAGAAATGTTTGAAAAGGTTTCGACGCACTAAAACTTAGCGGTCGAGAATCGAATAGAAGAAAGCGCTTAATTTATCTGCAATCGTCTTGATGCTGTAACGTGCAAGCAGCTTCGAGACCTTTTCGGCATCATATTCATACTTGCCGTCGAGTACCGACTGCAATACATCCAAATAGCCCTGCACATTCGTCGCCGGAGAAACGGTCGGGCAGACGCCAGAGAAAATTTCATCCAAAGCGGTTGTCTTCGCACAGACCACCGGAGTTCCACACGCGATGGCTTCAAGTGGAGGCAGTCCAAAACCTTCCTGGAAAGAAGGCTGCACAAACAGATCCGCATGGCGATAGAACTCGCGCAGATTTGTCACCGAAAGACTCGTGAAGTGAAAAACGTTGTTCAGGTGACGCTGTTCTAGGAGCATTTGAACCTGACGGTTCACCTTTCCAATGCGAACAAATGCCACATCCGGGCGAGCCTTTGCCATGTCGAAGAACGTGGCGAGATTCTTGCGTTTTTCGGGCAAGCTGACGTTCAAGACCATCGCCTTGAAGCCTTTGATACCCAAGTCTTCACGGAACGTTTCCCGCTTGGAGCGGTAAAGCATCCGGTCGGAATTCTGGTTGTAGTAAAGCGAATTCAGCGGAAGACCCGTCACCGCATTCGGGCGGCCGGCGATGCCGTAATACTTTTCCGCTTCCTTTTTGGAATAGCGGGAATTGTACACAAAGCCGTCCGCCTTGGCTGTCGGTTTTGCGTAGAATTTGGAAATGAGTTTGAACTTGACGCTGAACGGATAGAGCGTTTCTGCAAAGGTGTCGTGAATCAGCACGACCGTTTTCGCGTTCGGGCAAGCCTTTTTGGCGACAGGCACCAAGAAGCCGAGTTCCGGGCGAATGAAAAAGACAATCGTCGGGTCGAGTTCTTGCAGATGTTGCACAAACGGTTCGCGGAATTTGAAGAATCCCGTGTGCAGGGACTTTGCCCAAATCGAAGTACTCTTGGTGCCGCGTTCTTCCGGAAGCGCCTTGTCGTCGTCCGGAAAATACTTGGGAGTCTTCAACCAAAGAATCGAAACATCAAAATCCGCGAAGAGCGTATGTTCCAAATCCAGCGTTAAACGCCCGAAACTGGTTCTCGAGTTCTTATCACAGACAATGACGACTTTCTTCTTTGGTACCATATACCCCTAATTTATACTATTTTATTGAAAATTATGTCTAAAATTTTCGTCGCACTCGCCACTTATAATGGAGAACGGTTCCTTGCACCGATGCTCGATTCTCTGCTGACGCAGAATCGCCGTGCCGACCGTATCATCGCCGTGGACGACGCCTCGAATGACAGCACCCTTTCGATCCTTCAGGAATACGCTTCGAAGCTTCCCATGCAGATTCTTGTCCGTCAAAAGAACGGCGGACATCGGCAAGCCTTTTCGGATGCGCTGAAGGAAATTCAAAAAGTCGCGGAACAAGACGACCTGATTGCAATCGCAGACCAGGACGACATTTGGCTTCCGAACAAATTTGAACTTTTGGAAAAGGCGTTTCTCGCAGAAGACGCTCCGAGTTTTGTGTTTGGCGACGCCCACGTGATCAATGCAGAAGGCAAGCAGATTGCAGATTCCTGGAGAGCTTTGGCGGGCATTTCCCCGGAAATTCCTTTCTGTGCACGCCTTTCGGGAACGAACAATGCGAACGGTTGCCTTTCGCTTTTTAAGGCTTCCCTCCTTTCGCAAATTTTGCCGATTCCGGAATGGATTCCGGTTTACGACGAATGGATTACCCTTTGTGCGGCAAAGAACGGCGGCGTCCAAGCGATCCCGGAAGCGGTTTTGAATTACCGCATCCACGACAAGAATTCCGTCGGCATCGCACCAAAGATTTCCATGTCGGAAGCGTTAAAGATCAATCAATGCGTTGCAGAAGGCCTTCTGGCGGCAGCGGACCGTTTGAATCTTACGACGCAGGAAATCCTTTTTGTGGAACGCTACCGAGAATTTTTGAAGACAAGCCTAGAACATTCTCCGAACTTTTCCACCATTCCCTGGCTTTGGAAAAATCAAGAAGCTCTGTATCCGGGTTGCACACCTTTGAAAAGGGTGAAGAAAATTTTGGGAGCCTCCCTCGGATTCCCGCTTTGCAAGCATCTGTTGGGGAAGTCCTGATGCGCATCGGTATTGACGTTAAATTGTTGCGTTCGAATTCCGCTGGGCTCAAAGTTTACTTGGAAAGCCTGCTTGACGAATTGCAGAAGATCGATCACAAGAACGAATATGTTCTGTTTTCCCCGTCACCGGTCAGCTATCGACTTTTTGCCAAAAACTTTTCGTACCACATTTCCAAAACGAAATTGCCGGGAATCCTGTGGCAGCAGTTTGAACTGCCAAGCCTTGCCAAAGAGCAAAAGATCGATGTTTGCTGGGGTCCGGAGCAGACACTCTTTTTGCGCAGACCAAAAGGCATTTGCAAAGTTTTGACCGTACACGATTTTGTGTACCGCCGATTTCCCGAAACGATGGAACGCAGCGTGCGAACGATTACGCAGTACTACGGAACACGCTCGCTTTCCAAATCCGACATCATCCTTTGCATCTCGAACTTCACCGCACGGGAACTGAAAAAATTCTATCCGTCGATCCCGGAGCAAAAGCTCCGCATCATTCCGAACGGCATTCCAAGTCAAAACACGGTCAAAGCCCCCTTGCCCAAAGAAGACTTCTTGTTCTTCACGGGCAGCATGGAACCGCGCAAGAACCTTCCCCGCTTTATCCAAGCGCTTGAAATTTTACACGCCAAGGGAATTTCTCCGAAGCTCAAAATCGCAGGACCTGCCGGATGGCACAACAAAGAGTTCCACGATTTGCTCGCAAATTCGCCCGTTCGAAATTCCGTAGAAATTCTCGGATTCGTCAGCTCCGAAGAACTGCAAAATCTTTACAGGACCTGCAAAGGTTTTGTGTTCCCCACGCTTTACGAAGGCTTTGGACTTCCCGCCCTCGAAGCCTTGCAAAACGGAGCTCGCGTCCTCGTTTCTAAAGATTCGCCGATGCAAGAATTTTTAGGGAATCTCGGCATCTATTTTGATCCGAAAAATTCCGAAAGCATCGCCCACGCAATCGAAGAACTTTACACGCATCCCGAAAAGGCTTCCTATTCCGAAAAGGAAAATGAAAAACGATTGAGCGTGATCAAACGCTATTCATGGGAACACGCCGCTAAAAAATTGAAAGCGATTTTCGAAAAGCTCCATGCGGAGGCCAAATGAAAACGCTGATTGTCCTGGTGACTTATAACGGCTACGCGATGACGAAAGACTGCTTGTCTGTTCTTTCCAAACTTCCGTCTGAAAACTGGAAGGTTGCGATTGCAGACAATGCGAGTTCCGACGGTACGCCGCAAAAGCTTGCCGTAGATTTTCCGCAGGTAAGCGTCTATGCGCTTTCCGAAAACAAAGGCTTTGGTTTTGCAAACAATGAAGCTGTCCGCAGAAGTCTTGAAAAAGAAAACTTTGACTTCGTCTGCTTTTTGAACAACGATACCATCGTGACTGTTGAAGCCATGGAAAAGCTTCGAGAAGACGCGGAAAAAGATTTGGGCAAAACGATCTTTGCACCTCTTGTGAAAAACCGCGACGGAAGCCTGCAACGGACGGATTACCGTTTTCTTTCGCATGCGGAATTTTTCTTCAACGCCTTCCGCACAGTCCGTGGCGCAGATAAAAAGCTCCATGGCGAATCGAAGCCCGTGGCAAAGACGCATTTCCTTTCGAATGATTGGGTAAATGCCGTCTGCTGGATGATGCCCGTTCAGACATTCCTCGACGTGGGCATGTTTGACGAAAAAATTTTCATGTATTACGAAGATCAGGATTTTGCGTATCGGGCGTACAAGCTCGGTTACCGCTTTCTTTTGAATGCGGAAGCTCCGATCGTTCACTTGGGCGGAGGTTCGGCGAAGAACGCACTTTCGCGGAGTCTGCAGCACGATTCTTCGCAACTTTACTTTTACCGCAAACATTTTGGATATTGTGGAGCTGTGCTCTCGCGTTCGTTCCGATTTGTCCGCAGCCTGATGCGCTTTGGAATGCTCGTTCCGTTTGCGTTTTTCAAAAAAACAGCTCGGGATAACGCCAAGATCCATTGGAAACTTTTTCTCTTTTCTTTGAATGGGAAAGGAATTTTGAAATGAGACGTTCGTTCGTATTTGTCCTTTTAAGCCTTGCCTTCTATGCGGTGAGCGCATTTGCCGTGGAACCGGGACATATCGGTTTTGGAGATTCCTCCGCTTATTTTCGCATTCGCGGAACTCTCGGCGATTCGGTTTCCGTTTCGCGTTTTACAAACACCGACCAAGATGACAAGCATGTGGAAAACAGCCTGTTTGTGAACCTCTACATCAACGGAGCGATTACCAAGAACTTTATCTTCCACGCGAGCGCAAGCGTGATGAGCGACCGCACCACGCGCACTTACGAAGACAAGGCTTACAATCCGTACAACGGCATTCCTTACAACGTGCAAAGCCCCAGTTCAAGAACCTGGGACACCTTTACCGCTTCGAGCGAATACCGTTTTAACGAAAACATCCGCGTGATGGGCGGTGTCGATTACCTTTCTTGGGGACCTGCCCGTCGGAACAAATTAACGCTCCGTGGCGCAGACCACAATTACCGTCCGTGGATGGATTCGACAGACCGCATTGCAATTCCTGCGCCGACGCCTTACTTCGGCTATGAATTCGAAATTGGACCGGTGACGTACACGCAGTATGCGGGCAAGCTTTACCACGACAAGCACAAGGGCAAATATTTTCACGCGCACCGTTTGAACTTGGAGCTTCCCTGGGACATTGACTTCGGTTTAAGCGAAACAATCGTTTACGGTTCTACCGTGGAAGCCAAGGATTCCAATCCGAACGAAGACGCCGACAGTACGAACCGCGGTTTTGAATGGATTTATGCGGCGCCTTTTATTCCATACCTGTTCTGCGAACATTACACCGGTGACTTGGAAAACACGAGCATCTCTTTTGACATGAGCATCAAGACGATTCCGAACTGGGAAATCTACGGCGAACTTTTGTGGGACGATATGAAAACGCCCACCAGCATGTTCGACGATTCCTGGTGGGGCAACAAATGGGCGGCCAGCCTCGGCCTTGGAACGGACAACCGTCAAGTCGGACCGATTCTGCTTTCTTACTATTCGGAATTCACCTGGATCGAACCTTGGGTCTATACGCATCACAAAGGCGCCGGTTACACGTACACGCATTACGGCCAAAGCTTTGGATCGAATCTCGGCCCGAACTCTCGCGAATTCTACACGGAAGTCCGAGCCGCATACAAGGATCTCGAAATGAAGCTCTTTGCGTCAAGCGTCGCCAAGGATACCGCATTCGGCGGAAACCTTTACGACATCCATACGCCGTACGATCCGACCGATAGAACCTACCTCGCCGAAAAGACAACTCTCCGTTACCAGGAATTCGGATTCGGCTTCAAGTTCACCCCGATTGAATGGCTGTACGCCAATTACACCCAGAGCTTCTACGTGGGAGATTATAAAGGCTACCGCATGAGCGGTAACCTCGGCGTTACTTGGTAAAGGACATTCCGCCCATTTCTTCGCAAGTCTTGCCTCGCGTATTCAAAATGGTGATGGCATCGCCGCTTGCAACAGGGCGCACCAGGGTAAACGAGAAGGCGCTGAAGCGGATATTTTCATGGTAGTTGCCGACGGCGTTTCCACCTCTCTTACGCACTCTTTCTTCAATCGCCGGACGCAAGGATTTTGGATCGGAATAGATCATCTTCGAAGCCTTAACGGCGTGAACGTATTTAAACGGAACATCCTTCGGAAAATCTTCAAAAGCGCAGAATTCGGTCGGAGCGACTTCCTCTTCCCCTTCGGCAAGAGGAATTTCCGTATAAGGTCTACGCGTGTAATTGGAACAGCTTGTCAAAGCAAAAGCACCAAGAGAAGCTGCGAGCAACATCATTTTTTTCATTTTTCCTCCACGATGGATTGAAATTTTCAATTTTTGGCGAATTGTAAAAAAAAACATACACTTTCCAATTTTGATTTCTTCTAAAAAAAGTTTGAAAAAAAAATGTTTGAGACTCGGAGCCACGAAACGAAACTTTTCTTCCCTAAAAAAGAATTCTCCCTCTCGAAAGCGAACGCTTTCACAAGTCGTCGGAAAAACAGGACATTCTTTTTGAATAAAAACGCGGTGCTTAAAAATTGCTAATTTGCCGATATGACTTCAGAAGAAATTCAAGAATACGCTCTCGGACTTGCCAAAAAGGCAAGATCCGCATCTGCCCGTATCCGCACCGTCCGTGCGGATGTCCGTAACCAGGTCCTTTTCGAAGTGGCCAAGTCTTTGCGTGAAAACGAGAAACTCATTCTCGAAGAAAACGCGAAAGATCTCGCCGCATTCAAGGACAAGATTTCCCCGGCCAAGTATGACCGCTTGACGCTCAACCATGAACGTCTCGAAGGAATCGCGGTGGGCGTGGAACAGATCGCTACTTTTGCCGATCCCCTCGGCAAAGTTTTGGAACAGCGCAAGCTGGATAACGGCGTGGACATTTCCCGTGTGAGCGTTCCGCTGGGATGCGTTTTCTTCATTTACGAAAGCCGTCCGAATGTGACGATTGACGGTGCAGCGCTCTGCTTTAAGGCGGGCAATGCGGTCATTCTCCGCGGCGGTAAGGAATCGCTTTACTCTTCGAAGATTTTGGCAAATATTTTCCGCGGCGCCCTGCAAAAGTTCGGTGTGGATCCGGATGCGGTGCAGCTCGTAGAATACGCGGATCATGCGATTGTCGGTTCGCTTCTCAAGATGCGCGAATACCTGGACCTCGTGATTCCTCGCGGCGGTGAAAACCTGATTCGCGCGGTGACCGACCAGAGCTCTATTCCGGTGATCAAGCACTTCAACGGCATTTGCCACATTTACGTGGACAAGTCCGCCAACATCGACATGGCGGCAAAAATCGTGGAAAATGCGAAGACGCAGCGCTGCGGCACTTGCAACACCATGGAAACCCTTCTTTTGGACAGCGCCCTTTCCGACGCCGACGTCAAGAAGATTCTCGATCCGCTTCGCGCAAAGAAAGTGGAATTCTTCGGCGACAAGGAAACCCAGGCTCGCCTTTCCGACGTCAAGGACTTTGAAGAAGAAGACGGTTACCATCACGAATATCTCGCCTTCAAGCTCAGCATTCGCTTTGTGAAGAATGTCGAAGAAGCCTGTGACCACATCGAAAAGAATTCGAGCCGTCACACGGAATCCGTGATTGCCGAAGACAAAGCGGTACAGGAATACTTCCTCGCGAACGTCGATTCTTCGAGCGTGATGGTGAACGCAAGTACACGCCTTGCAGACGGCGGCGTTTACGGTCTCGGTGCAGAAGTCGGCATTTCCACCGACAAAATTCACGCCCGAGGCCCGATGGGTGTCGAAAGCCTTTGCACTTACAAATGGGTATTGATCGGCGAAGGCCAGATCCGTTCCTAAGGAATTCTCATGAAGTTTGAAGATTTGATTAAAGAAGTCAAGTTTGAAGTGGAATTCGGCGGCAAGAAGCTTGCCCCGGCAATCGTCCAGGACGCCGACAAGCACGACGTGCTGATGATGGCTTGGATGGACGAAGAAGCGCTCCGCCGTACAAATGAATGCGGCGAAATGGTCTTCTGGAGCCGTAGCCGCAAGGAATACTGGCACAAGGGCGATACGAGCGGCAACGTGATGACCGTCGTAAACTGGTACGCGGATTGCGACAGCGACGCGCTCCTTTTTGAAGTCCGCATGCAAGGCCCGCAGGTCGCTTGCCATACCGGCGCCCGTTCCTGCTTCTTCAAGAAGTGCGAAAAGTAAGCATTCTCAGACAACTTCAACGACACGGCTGGAAGCGACTGCTTCTTGCCGTTTCTGGAGGAGTCGACTCCGTCTGCCTCGCGCATTACTTTGTGCAAAATCAACAGGCTTTAGGAATCGACTGGATTGCTCTTGCCCACGTTCACCACGGGCTTCGCAAAGATTCCGCCGACCGAGACGAAGCCTTTGTCAAGGAACTCGCCCGACAGCTGAACGTTCCGCTTTTCATTCGCCATTTAGACGGCGAAGCGTTAAAAGCTTCCGGTTCTATTGAAGAAAACGCGCGGAAGGCCCGTTACAAGGCACTCTTTGAAATTGCCGCGCTTTCGAACTGCCGTGCAGAAGCCATTCTGACAGCACACCACGCCAACGACCAAGCGGAAACGCTCCTGATGCGCCTTCGCCGCGGCACGAGCCTCAAAGGGCTCAGCGGGATCCGTCTATTTCGGAGTGACGGCGTTTACCGCCCATTTTTAAGTGTTCCCCGATCCGAAATCGAAGAGTATGCCGCCAAGCATCATTTAAGCTGGCGCGAAGACGAAACCAACTCGGACAAAGCCTTTGAACGCAACTTTATCCGCCACGCGATTCTTCCCCAAATCGAAGCGCAGAACGAAAATGCCGTGAACCAATTGTGCTTTATCGCGCAACTCGGGGCTCACGTCTACAAAAAGATCCTTTGTCAAATCGAACGAGAGCTGGAACCGCAAATCGTTCCCCCCTCACTTTGGCCTTTTCCTGCAGAAATTGCGCCTTACGAGCACATCGTAGCCCTGCACGATTCCGCTTGGGAAAATTTGAGCCAAAAAAGCGAAAAAGGCGCTGCGGAACTTTTAAGGATCTGGCTTCAGACGCTCGGATTCGAATTCCCTGCTTCCGTCGATTTCAAGGCGAATTTTGCCAACCGGGATAAATCGCTGATTTTTGAAAAATCCCGCCATATTCTTTGGTTTTGCAGGTCCCTGCGGGACTCCAAAGCCCACAATTTGTATCTTTTTGAAAAAAAACGAGCCCCTTTGGGCGACTGGCGCTTTCGTTTAGACGGAGATGTTTACGCTCCCCCTAGCGGAAGGGCGAGGCCGCTCAAAAAATGGTTCGAAGACAATGGAGTTCCGGCTTTTGTCAGAGATTCCCTTCCCGTCTTTTCCGACGGAAAGCAGATCCTTCAAATTTACGGAGTTCCTCCTCGAATAAAGGAAACCTATGAGTAATAAGCCTAAAGCCCCATCGGCGTTCCACAACAGGAACTTTTTCCTGATTGCGACGATGCTCCTGATGGTGCTTTTCTTTATGCGCCTTTATAATGACGATACGTCCTTGGATTTGACAAGAACGGATTTCTTCGCCATGATGAACGACTCCACGACGGAGATCAAGAGCTTAAAACTCCAGCGCACGCTCGACGGCATTATGGTCGAAGGTTCTCGTGCGATGAACGCCGAAGAAATGGCGGAAGAAGAACAGCAGCAAGGTCTGCTTTCGAAGCTCGCCCGCCGCTCGACTAATGCGAACCATACGGTCGCCTTCACAAGCCATGTTCTGGACCTCACCAGCGATCAGATCGACGCCTGGGAACAGAACAAGGGCATCAAGGTCCGTGTGCAGCACGAAACCACCAGCTGGATTGACCGCATTTTCGCCTTCCTCCCGGCCATCCTTTTGATCGCCTTCTTCTGGTATATGATGGCGCGTCAGACCGGCGGTAGCAAAGGCGGAATGGGAATGTTCTCGTTCGGCAAGAGCAAGGCTCGCCAACTGAACGAAAGCGGAAAGACAAAGACCACCTTCAAGGATGTCGCCGGCTGCGATGAAGCGAAGGCGGACTTGGAAGAAATCGTCCAGTTCTTGAAAGACCCGAAGAAGTTCTCGACCCTCGGCGGTCGCATTCCGAAGGGCGCTTTGCTCGTCGGTCCTCCGGGTACGGGTAAGACCCTTCTCGCCCGCGCAGTCGCTGGCGAAGCAGGCGTTCCGTTTTTCAGCATGTCCGGTTCCGACTTTGTGGAAATGTTCGTCGGTGTGGGCGCAGCTCGTGTCCGCGACTTGTTCGAAATGGGCAAGAAGAATGCACCTTGCATTTTGTTCATCGATGAAATCGATGCTGTCGGTCGTCAGCGAGGCGCAGGTCTCGGTGGCGGTCATGATGAACGCGAACAGACTTTGAACCAGTTGCTCGTGGAAATGGACGGTTTCAATGCAAACGAAGGCGTCATTTTGATTGCGGCGACGAACCGTCCGGACGTCCTCGACAAGGCTTTGCTCCGCCCGGGACGTTTTGACCGTCAGATTACTGTGGGTCTTCCGGACCTGAAGGGTCGTGAAGAAATTCTCCGCGTGCATTTGAAAAAGCGCAAGGTTCCTCTGGCAGACGACGTGAACGTGAAGGACGTCGCCCGTGGAACTCCGGGACTTGCAGGCGCAGACCTCGAAAACCTGATCAACGAAGCCGCTCTTCTCGCCGCCCGTTTTGACAACAAGAAGGTGACGAAGGAAGACTTTGAAGAAGCCCGCGACAAGCTCGCCATGGGTGCAGAACGCCGTACACTTCTCATGTCCGACGAAGAAAAGCGCCACACCGCCTTCCACGAAGCCGGCCACGCTTTGATGACGCTCCTCTGCAAACATGCGGATCCGCTGCACAAGATTACGATCATTCCGCGTGGTCGCGCCCTTGGCGTGACGATGTCGCTCCCGGAAATGGACCGCGTTTCCATGTCCAAGGAAGCGGCGGAAGAAAACATCATGATCTTGATGTCGGGACGTCTTGCCGAACTCATCTGCTTCAACCATCTGAGCACAGGAGCTTCGAACGATATCGCCCGCGCCACGGAACTCGCCCGTCGCATGGTCACCGAATGGGGCTTCGACGAAACGATCGGACCTCTCTGCTACACGCGTAACGACGGCGAAATCTTCCTCGGTCGCGAGATCAGCAAGCCGAAGGAAATGTCCGAAAAGATGGCAGAAGCGATCGACGGAGCGATCAACAGCTTGGTCAAGGGTCTTTCCGAAAAGGCAAAGAAACTCTTGATCGAAAACCGCGACAAGCTCGACCTTCTCGGCACGGCCCTCTTCGAAAACGAAGTGCTCGACCGCGAAGAAATCGACCGCGTGCTCGCCGGCGAAAAGCTTGAAAGCACCAAGAAGAGCCGCACTTACCTGTTCCAGGAAATGATGGCGAAGAAGCGCGAAGAAGAAAAGAAGGCAGAAGAACCGCCTCCTGATCCGGGTCGTCCGACCCCAGCTCCGACGCAAGTGGTTCCCGAAACTCCCGTGACCGATAAGGGCGAAGGAGAAAAGGCATAAAGTATGTTCCGTGATTACTTGGCAAAATCCCACGCAAATCCGTGGAAAGTAAAAGACTCTGTGATTGCAGGCTCGCCCGTTGCGGCAGTCATGGGCATTGTCAACGTAACACCGGACAGCTTCTTTGACGGCGGAAAGCACAACACGCTCGACGCCGCTTATGAGCATGCCCTCAAGCTCCTCGACGAAGGGGCAGAAATTCTGGACATCGGTGGCGAAAGTTCTCGTCCCGGTGCCGCTGCGGTTTCTGCCACAGAAGAAATCGACCGCGTCGTTCCACTGGTGAAAAAGCTCGTTCCGCTTCTTTCCACCCGCAAGTTCTGGATTTCGATCGACACGATCAAATCCGAAGTCGCCTTGGAAAGCATGAAAGCGGGCGCGCACATCATCAACGACATCAGCGCCCTTTCACACGATCCGAACATGGCAAAGACCATCGCGGACACCGGAGCCGCCAGCGTACTCAACCACATGCGTGGCAACTTCGGCACGATGCAGCAGGACTACGCTCCATATGAAGACGTTGTCGCCGATGTACAGCGCGAACTTCTTTCCGCCGCGCAAAAGCTAATCGATCTGGGCGTCGACGAAAAAACGATTTGCCTCGATCCGGGCATCGGTTTTGGAAAAGACCTGCAGAACAATCTCGACCTGATCGCGGGCGTGGAAACGTTTGTGCAAACGGGATTCCCCGTTCTTTACGGAATGTCCCGCAAATCTTATATCGGAAAAATCTCGGGGCTTGAATCGAGCGACCGTCTGATTCCGACCGTCATCTCTGGAATTTTCACAGCCCTGAGCGGTGCAACGGTCATCCGTGTTCACGATGTCAAGGAAGCTGTGGAATCCCTTCAACTCTTAAAGGCATTCCGCAAATGAATCTGTTTAAGCTGTTTGGAGTCATCGATGTCCGCTTTGCCGACATTCTCGACATTTTCCTTGTGTCGATTGTCGCCTATTACGTGTTCTTGCTTTTCCGCGGAACACGTGCCGTGCAGATGTTCGTCGGCGGTGGCCTGCTGCTGATCGGTTGGTTCCTTGCACAGTGGTGGGAATTGCACACGGTCGTTTGGCTGTTGAGCAATCTCGCAACCCTCGGTATCATTGCGATTGTGATTCTTTTCCAGCCGGAAATCCGCGGCGCGTTGACGCGCATCGGTCAGTCGGTGGGAAAGATGAACCTGAAGAATCTTTTCTTTCACCAGAGCGGTCTCGAACTGATCGCTGAAGAAATCGGTGCGGCAGTGCAGGACTTGGCGAAGAACCAGTTCGGCGCTCTGATCGTTTTGGAAAACCGTGTGGGCCTTCGCAATTACGCGGACACGGGTGAACTTTTGAACGCCCGCATCAGTTCGCGCCTTTTGCGTGCGCTGTTCTTTCCGAATTCCGCTTTGCACGATGGTGCTGTGATTTTAAACAGTCATAGCATTGTGGCAGCTGGCTGTATTCTTCCGTTGCCCGCGATTACCTCGGAGCAGGATTCCGGCTACGGCATGCGTCACCGCGCCGCGAAAGCGCTGGCAGCCGAAAGCGATGCCATGGTGATTGTCGTTTCCGAAGAAACCGGTTACATCTCGATTGCCTACCGCACTTCCCTGCGTCGAAAGCTCAGCGTCAAGGAAGTCGAAGAAGAAATCAAGCGCCATTGGCACGACCTTTTTGAAGGCGATTCCAGTAAAAAGTAAGTGAGATATCATGACTGAAAACGAAAAGAAAGTATCCGAACGCATCCGTCAAAGAAAACGCCGTTACCACTTGACCCTCTTGATTTTGATGGCCCTGCTCTTGGCAACGCTCTTTGTGGTGCAATGCGAACTTTCCAAGATGCAATCCGACATGCTCGCCGAACGCGAAGCCATACTCGACAGCATTTCCACTTATGACAATCAGCGTTTGGACAGCTTAAAGCATTATACCGACAGCCTCGAAGCGGCCCGCGCAGACAGCATCGCCCGTTACAACGACAGCCTCGCCAATTTGCAAAAGGAACTTTCGCCCGAAGAAAAGGCGCGCCTCGATAGCATCGCCAAGCGTCGCAAAGAAATCCGCGACAGCCTCGCCCGCGAAAAGAAGGCTTTGGAAGACAGCCTCAAGCAGGCACGTGCCGCCGTCGCCGATAGCATCGCCCGCGCGGACAGTATCCGCAAAGCCGACAGCATCGCCTACGCCAACCGCGATTCGATTCCGCCCGAAGCAACAATCGTTCCGCCAGAAGGCCGTTACTACGACCCGATCCAGCTCAAGGTCAAGTGCGACGAATACAAGTGCAAAACCTTCTACTCGATCGGCGACACAAGCCACATCCAGGAACTCACCAAGGCTGTGGAATACAACAAAACGGGCGACGTCTATTATCTCGCAGAAGACTCTGCAGGCAACCGTACCGCATGGCAAAAAGTCCATTACGACATGGCGAGCGATAACGTCTGCGGCAAGAACGCTTACCCGGTTCCCGTCAACGGCAAGACCGTTTGCGTGGACGCTTATGAATATCCGAACCAGCCAGACGCCGTTGTAAAGGACATGGTTTCCCATGAACAGGCAAAGGCTCTTTGCGCAAGCGCCGGAAAGCGTCTTTGCAAATTCGACGAATGGTCCGCCGCCTGCAAAGGAAAAGACAACTTCCGCTACTCCTACGGTTCTTCTTACAAGCCTGCCAAGTGCAACACGAATTCTTCCAAGGCACGCCGCGCCGGTCGTAAAGAACAGTGCCGCAGCTGGTACGGCATGTACGACATGAACGGAAACCTTTGGGAATGGACTGACACGCCGGCAGAAGGTGCTGCCAACCGTTTCCTCGTCGCCGGTGGCGCTTGGGATACGCAGAACCAGAGTAAGTGCACGGATACCAAGTACAGCTTCTATCCGCAGAACCAGTACAACTTCGTCGGATTCCGCTGCTGCGCCGACGCAAAGCAGTAATCAAGGTTCGCCGAGAAACTCGATGTGCAGGTGTTCATTGGAACGCCCGACATCTTCCCACAAGACGAAGAAGCGCTCCCCGAGCGCTTTTTTGATTGCGGAAATAAGGCCCGAGCGTTTATGCTTGGGAACATCGGAAATGCGAAAATCCAGGGCAAGGTTCAAATAATGCTTGGAGAATCGAGCGTGCCAGCTGAAATCATTCGCACTGGTGATCGTCGGTCGGTAAGAATCCCCCATCACCTTGTGATATTCCGACACAACGATTAAACCAGCGGTGTCCATCACCGCTTCGAGCTTCCCCGTATAAACCCCAGGTTTTTGATTCGTCCGTTTAATGAGCAAACGGTGAACATCTTTCTCGCCCCATTCGGCTGCCACAAAAGTGCAGAGAACGAGCAGAAAGAGGAGAGTCTTTCGCATACACGCAAAAGATAATTTTTTCCGCAGGACTTTTTTATTATTTTAGGGAAAGTAATGGAGAACTTTATGAAAAAGCTTTTATGGATCGGCGCCCTCGCGGCTCTTGCAACACTCACTTCCTGCTCCAAAGAAAAGCCGGTTTTCACCGGATATTGGCAGGGCGACGACGACATGATTTTTGAAGTGTTCCAGACGAAGGCAGGCGAAAACAATTACACGATCCGCAACATCAACGGCGATCTTTTCGCAAGCATCGAAGGCGACTCCGTTCTCACGGGCAAGAATTCTCTTGAAATGCCTTTCTACATGCGCGTCAAGGGCGACTCCGCCTTCTACCAGTTCGGCACGATCATTTCCAAGTACAAGAGAATCGACGCCAGCACCTACGAAAGCATCTACAAGAAGCTTCAGCCGGCTGTCACTCCGTAATTAAAGCATCGAAACCAAAGTTCCTGCGACAACGATCGAAAGCATCAAGTTCAGGAACAACATCGTTCGACGCAAGATCTTTAAAAAGGATTCCTGAAGCAGGGGTCCTTTTTTTCCTGTATACTCCTTGATGCCAAGCACGACCGTAATCATTCCCGTCACCACGAGCATCAACGCGCCCAGGTAATAGCCTTCCAGCCACACGAGAATGCTGATCCACGTACCGAGAATCATGGCGATGACGCCGATGGCAATTTCAACAAGGTAACGTTTCTGATGCATAGATCCTCTCTCTAAAGGGAAAGTAGTGCGACAAGGCTGAACCTAGGAGTTTTATCGACCAAGGGTCCGTTCAGCGGCCAGCTAAGATTGATATGGTTCACGAGGCCCGAAACGGATTTCGTCATCACGAATCTCACGCCAAAGCCTGCGACATAAGTCAAGTCCTTCGGTTCGAATTCGTGCATGCAGGAAGAAGTTTCCCCCGCTTTAAAGAACACGGCAAAGACAGGCGCGACCGTGCCAATTTCAAAATGCGGAAAGAAGCGTTCTTCCAGTTGGCCGTAAAAACGCGCCTGACCCGTGTAAAGGTAAGTCGGAAAGCCGTAGAATTCCTGGCCCGCCAAACCACCGAGCGAAAGCTGTCTGCCGTAAGCGGCACGCTTGTAAGTATCCATGTAGCCGGCGAGCTGCGTCGAGAACCATTCATTCGAACGCCAGATGTATTCGAGAGAAGCGTATTCGTAAATGTCGCGGCGCGTATCCGAGTTAAAGTAAAAATGCGACTTGGCATTCAGCATCAAATGGTGCATGCGCGATCCGAGGGCGAGGTAAATCTTATAATCTAAACGGGCGTCGTTATCCATTGCGCCGAGCGCTTTCCAGTTTTTGGAAATGCCGACTTTGAAGCTGTAACCCTTTTCGATGTCTTCCGTCCACTTCGCATGTTTGAAGTTCGTTAAGCGGTCGTAGCGGATTCGCGAAAGGGTGATGTTTACGCCCAAACGGGAATCGAGCTGTTCCGGAATCCAATCTTCCACGGCTGCGGAATCCAAGGCGTAAACCTGATCGTCCTCTTCATCGATAAAGCGGAATCGCGATACAGATTTGTAGGAGCGTCCCAGGCGATGGTAGTCATAGCTTGCGCCCAAGTAAATTTTGAATTCTTCGTTGCCAAAGGAATGTCCGAGTCTAAACGACGCGGAATCTTCTTCCATTCCGTTCACCCGCAAGACCGCGTTGCCGTGTTTGCGGTTATACGTCGGAAGTTCTTTTTTGATCGTGTCCGCAACCGACTGGGAAACTTTTTTTGACGGAAGGCCGCCTGTCCAGTAATATTTCGTATCCTGCTTGTCGACAAAGCCTGCGATGGTATAAGCCCATTCGTTCTTTTTGCGGGAAAGATACGGGAGGTACATTGTCGCATAATGCGTGTAACCGTCCGTATTTTCCGAAACGGAAAGTTCAAAACGGTTGTTGCGGAAAAGGAAGTTGCTGTTGTTGTAGAGTCCCATGAACTTGTCACGGAACTGGTCGTGCGAATAATAGACGCCGATCGTTTGACCGAAACCGAGGAAGTTATTCTCCCAAATGCCTATACCGTAGCTGAAGCCGCCGTCATCGGGACGGTCCAAAGAAGCGGCGGGCGACAAAGTCCAGTTATCGCTCGTTTGCACGTACAGAATGTTCTTGCCGTCGGGCGTTACCTTGCGATGGATATGCGCATCAGCGATGTACGCCTGGCTTCGCAAGTTCTTTTCGCTTTCGATGAGCTCGTACAAATTCACATTGTCGCCTTCGTCAAAAAGCAAAAGCTTTTTCACCACGGACTTGCGCGTTTCCATGTGGATCGTATTTCCAATATCGTAAAGGGTGCGGTCTGCCCACGAGTAAGCCTTGGAATCGTCAAAGGCGTCCCCGTTGATGACCACGATGGAATCTACACGAAAATATTCGAGCGAATCCGCACTCGGACGGACAAACGCCGCTTCTGGCAAAACATCTGCCGCAGCAAAAGCGGCGAGGAGCAGGACAACGAAAAGAATCACGGAAGTTCCACCGACATACGGAATTCAGACTTCTTACCGATCGAGCCGCGTTCTGCAGGCGTTGCCAAACGCACCTTCAAATTCTTGGCGGTCACACCGGGCTGAGCGCTGAGAGCCTTCAAGAGTTTTGCATTGCGTTCTTCGGCAAGAGCGTTCAACTGCGCCGTCAAAGCTTCATCACTGGGGCGGGTCCATGTGGCGGCAAACTGCTTAAAGCCTTCATCTTCTGCGGCTTCGAGAGCAGCCTTCATATCGACCGGGGTCAAATTGTTCTTGCCCGTATGAGACTTGTAATAGGCGATCTTCTGCTGCCCAAGCGCAAAGGCTTCGAGCTGCTTCTTCGGATTATAAGCCTGAAGGACAGTCAGCTTCGCGCCTGGCTTTTTCGTCAAGACCTTTGTCCATTCGGAAGCCACGCCGTACTGTTCACTTGTAAAGTCATCCGCGGCGATGTCAAAGGCAAAGTCGCTCGGAACAGAGGAACCCAAAAGAAGCTTTGCCGGAGAAAGCGCCACCTTGATCATCAAATTCATCACGGTCTGCCAGATGATTTTCCCGTAAGAGAATTCCGGATCCTGCAGGTTGCCCTTCACCGGAACATCGAACGTAATCTTTCCATCCTTATCCTTCAAAATGTAAAGACCGACCTTCATCGGAACCATGTATTCCGGATCTGCATCCGAAGGCTTATCGCCCACCGTCAAATTGTAAATGTCGATGATGTTCTTGCTGTCGACATTGTAATTCTGAATAACGTTATCCGAGGCAAAGCCGAAGGAGCCTGCGGTCAGCGGATAGCCCGTGTAATGTTCGGAGTACTTGGAAAAGTCCGCCATGTTCACGTTCTTCACGGCGATGTTTGCACTGAGAGACGTCTGGTCTGCAGGCACAAGCTTTGCCGAAACCTTTGCAGAGCCTCCACGCGGAAGGACTGCGCTCACGTTCACACTCGCCTGTCTGTCGAATGCCACATTCGAAGCGTTCACAGAAATGCCCGAGACCGTGTAAGAGAAGCCGCCCTTGATCGTGTTGTCATTGAGCGTGAACTTGGTGTCCGAAACGGAAAGGAGCTTCAGCAGAGCGTCGAGCTTTTTCGCAGGAGCGGCGGCAGGTTCTTCCTTTTCCGGTGCGGCGGTCTGGACCGTATCCGGGAGAGCCATCAAAGCCGAATCGGCGGAGGAAGCGGAATCTTTCGACGGGGTTTTCGCCTTTGCCGAGAGCAACACTTCGATGTTGTTCGAATTCTTGTTCAGGTCAAAGTGGGCGTAAGCGCCTTTCACCATGACCGAGTCGATGACAAAGCGGTTTTCGTTCAAATTCGCTTCGGCGATTCCGACGCCCACATGTGCAACGCCGATCGTCTTGCCCGAATTTTCCGTGAGCACGACATCGTCCACGACAACCGTTCCCTTTGCCGTCGAAGCCATCACGTCGGAAAGGTTTCCCGCCGCAGAAATGTCCACGCTGACGACACCCGAAAGATCCTTAAAGTTCAAAGCGCTTTCCAGATAAGGCTTGACCGTTCCAATGGCGAACTGGTTCAGCTTCACGTTCACCGCAAAGTCACCCTTTTCCATGTTCAAGTCCGCATTCACACCGAGCGATCCACCGCTCGCAAATTCCAGGTTCACACCTGCCGACGTATTCTGATTCGAGAAATAAACCTCGGGAATCTTGACCGAGAAATCGCGGATCGAAATATTCGAATTCACTTCCTGATCGATAAAGATCACGTCACCCGAAAGAATGGCAATTCTCTTAATCGAAACGCCGAACGGCAGCGCGTTCACCTGTTCTGCGACATTCACCGTAGCCGAATCAGCTGCCAAAGTATCCGCCTGCACTGCAGGGACCGTATCTGCCGCAGCAGAATCCGCCGGAGCGGCAAACTTGTTCAAAATATCGGTAAAGTTAAAGACTTCCCCATTCTTCATCACACGCGCATAGGGAGAATCGATTTTTACTTCCGAAAGGCAAATATCACCGATCAAGAGGCAAGCAGGATCTGCGTTCACATAGAACTGCTTAAAGGCGACAAACTTCGTCGAATCGTCCTTTTCGAAAAGGGTGAAATCGTCGACGGAAATCGTAAAGCGGAACGGGTTAAAAGAGATGTCCCCGATCTGCAGCCGACGGCCCACAAGTTCCTTGGAGTGATCCTCGATATAGCCCTTGGCGATTTTAGGGGCGACAAAACAGGCCGCTATTACCAAAACAAACAGAATCGCAGCCACAATTCCGACGATACGAAGCGCTTTTTTCATATTTAAAAGGATAGAAAATTATGCTACATTTGAATTGGGACGACGGATGGCCGCTCTCGTGAAAACGAGGGAGGAAAGTCCGGGCACCGCAAGGCAGGATGCTGGATAACGTCCAGGCGTAGAAATACGACGGATAGCGCAGCAGAGAACATACCGCCTCGCAAGAGGTAAGGGTGAAAAGGCGAGGTAAGAGCTCACCGCGTTTCTGGTGACAGGAACGGCACGGCAAGCCCCATCCGGTGCAAGACCAAGCAGAATTCCGCACTCTTCGGAGTGCCTGGGTAGCCTTTTCCAGCTGGAATTCGGGTAGGTTGCTTGAGGCCGCTAGTAATAGCGGATCCAGATAGATGGTCATCGCCGACCTCTGGCCGGCACAAAACCCGGCTTATAGTCGTCCCTTTTATGAGAGCCTCTTCGAAATGAAGGGGCTCTCGCTTTTTAAATGAAATTCCATCGCCAAGCCTCTTGACTTAGAGTTGACTCAAAGTTTTATATTATCGGGAAAGCTATGGGAGTTCTTATGTTTTTAGTCATCCTTTCGATTGTCGGTGTCGTCGGAATTGCGAGTGTCGGGATTTTGAACCAACCACAATTCGGTAAAATTCCCAGCGGAGAACGCCTGGAACGAATCGAAAGATCCCCCCATTACAAGGACGGGCATTTTCAGAACGAAACTCCGACCGTCACGATGACAAAAGACAAAGGGTCACTCAGTGCTTGGTGGGATTTTCTCGTTCAAGATCACCCCAGCACCATTCCGGATTCCGGACAAATTAAAGTCATCAAGACCGATCTTTCCAAGCTTGACAAGAACCAAGATTTGATCCTTTGGTTTGGGCACTCCTCGTACATGATCCAGGCAGCAGGAAAACGCATTCTCGTCGACCCGGTATTCTTTGCCGGAGCCCCATTCCAATTCATCAACAAAGCCTTTCCGGGAACCCAAATCTACGCTCCGAGCGATATTCCCGACATCGATTATCTCGTCATTACGCACGACCATTACGATCATTTGGATTACGAAACCGTTACTCAAATCAAAGACCGCGTAAGCCATGTCATTACAGGACTCGGCGTCGGTTCCCATCTGGAATACTGGGGATATCCCAAATCCAAGCTCACCGAACTTGACTGGGGCGAAGCGGCCGAATTTTCGGACGGGACCAAGTTCCACTGTTTACCGGCCCGCCACTTTTCAGGCAGAAGCCTCTTCCAAACAAAAACGCTTTGGGCTTCCTTCGTGCTCGAAACTCCATCAGGAAAGATCTACATCGGCGGCGATTCCGGCTACGACAAGCACTTTGCTCACATCGGAAAAGCCTTTCCCGACCTGGACTTCGCCATTCTCGAAAACGGGCAGTATAACGAAAACTGGGCGAACATCCACACCCTGCCTAGCGAGCTTCCGCAAATCGCGGGAGATCTAAACGCCAAGCGTTACATGACGGTCCACAATTCCAAATTCAAACTATCCACCCACCGTTGGGACGAACCGATTAAAAACGCCGAAGCCTTGCGCGAAAAGGGCTTTGACGTCATCATCCCGACCATCGGCGAACCCGTCGAGTGGAAAAAAGCTATCGTTGCGCCCGAACAAAACAAAACGGTCGAAAATTAAATGAAACGCTTATTTGTGATCGCAACAGGCAACCCGGGCAAGATCCGCGACTTCGCCTTTATCCTCGGTACAGAACACAACGAATTCAAAACCTTGAAGGACATCGGTTTTGACGGAGACATCGACGAAAACGGCGATTCCTTTGCCGCGAACGCGATCATCAAATCCAACACGACCGCCGAATGGCTCGCCGAGAAAGGCATCGAAGCGACCGTCCTCGCCGACGATTCCGGCCTCGAAGTCTTTGCCCTGAACGGCGAACCGGGCATCTACAGCGCACGCTACTGCGGTCACCACGGCGACGACGAAGCGAACAATGTAAAGCTCATGAAAAAGCTCGAAGGCGTGACAGACCGCAGCGCCCGATACTTCTGCGCCCTTTCGTACCAAACGGTTTCCCAAAATGCGGAAGGAAAATTCGAAATTTCAAAGCCGAAAATCTACGAAGGCGAATGCCGCGGACAAATCAACTTTGCCCCAATCGGCGACAAGGGATTCGGATACGATCCGCTCTTTGTTCCGAACGGAGAAACCCGCACCTTTGCCCAAATGGAACTCGCCGATAAAAAGCCTATCAGCCACCGCGGAAACGCCATCCGCGCCTTGCGGGCGGATTTAACTTAATCGCCCACGGTTCGCCCACCCCATTCTTCGGAGTGGGCTTTTTCATGCGCAATCGTCTTGTCGAAATCGGCAAGCGGAGAGCAGTTTCGTTCCACGGCGAGCTGTGTTTTGTGCAAACGGTTCAAGCATTCCATTTTATCGCGGTCGCCGAGCTTTGCCTTTTCGATGGAATCTCCGAGAACGCGGATCGATTCGTCGTAAACACGGGTCGGTACGGGGAACGGATGACCGTCCTTTCCGCCGTGCGCAAAGGAGAACCTGGCCGGGTCGTGAAAGCGGGAAGGCGTGCCGTTGATGACCTCACTCACAAGTGTCAGCGACTGCAAGGTACGCGGGCCAAGACCCGGCGTGAGCAGCAAACTTTCAAAGTCTTTCGGTTCGGATTCGTAAGCGGTCGCAAGGACCCCGCCCAAGCGTTTTAAGTCCACATCCTCGGGACGAACTTCATGATGTGCGGGCATTCGGCAGTCCCGGTTCGTGCTCACGATAATCGGGTCGGGCGTCGGTAAAAAAAGGTCGGTCTGAGTCGGAACGACCATGGAGGAATTGGGCTGTACGATCTGCGAAATTTCGCGCATCATGCGCCCGGGATCTTCGTGCGAAAGTTCTAGAATCGAAGACCGGGTGCTGCGAGCCTGTTCTGCGGTCAGGTTCAAAATCTGTCCGCGATTTTCGCCGATCACGGCGGTGTGCGGATTTTCGACAAAGGACCTTAAATTCGAAGAGCACCAGTGGTAACGTCTGGCGGCTCTCGCGCCGGAATTCATGCCCTGCTGTACCACGGCCCAGTCTCCTTCATCGGTCACGATGAAGTTGTGCTGGTAAAGTTGAAAGCCGTCCTGGACGGCGGTATTGTCTACCTTGGCGCAGAGCTTGCTTGTGCGTTCCAAAGCGTATCCGTCTAGGCCTGTTGCGTTCGCGACTTCCAAAAGTTCGTTCGGCGTTTCCCGAGAATACTTGCCGCGGCCCCCGCAAACGCGAATGCCGAGCTCTTTTGCAATCGGATTCAAGCCTCTCTTGAGCGCATACATCACGCTCGTGGTGATTCCCGAAGAATGCCAGTCCATGCCGAGGACCGCGCCAAAAGACTGAAACCAGAGCGGATCGCTCAGGCGCACCAAGAATTCTTTTTTACCGTAATTTTCAACGATCGATTCCGCAATCAGGCGTCCCATGTCGCGCATACGGTCTGCAAGCCACCGAGGAACCGTCCCCGAATGCAAAGGCAAATCCGCAACACCCGTCCGCTTTGGCATTTTCTACTTCAGAAAAAAGTGCACCAATTTCTTTTTCGCTTCCGTAAACGGCGGATAGCGAAAATCCAAATCCAACCACGTTCCCCGTTCGAGAACGCTTTCCTCATGTGAAAAGGTTCTAAAGCCCGCTTCCCCATGGTAACGTCCCATTCCGCTGTTCCCGACACCGCCAAAAGGAAGTTCCGGAGAACCGATATGCATCAGCGTATCGTTCACGCACATACCGCCAAAGTGCAATTCCCGCTGAATTCTTTGAACGCACTTTTTGTTCGACGTAAAAACGTAGAATGCAAGCGGGCGCGGAAGCGTTCGAAGCTTCGCAAGCATTTCCGCTTCATCTTCAAACGAAAGGATCGGAAGAATCGGGCCAAAAATTTCCTGCCGCATCACCGGAGAATCCCAGGCGACGTCCGCAAGAAGGGTCGGGGCGAACTTTTTCCCCGAAGCTTTACCGCCGAAGAGAACCTTTTCATTCTGCACCAGATTTTGCAAACGTTCTAAATGCGGAAGGTCAACGATATTTGCAAGCGATTCCGTGTCCGCGCCTTGCGGGGCAAAAGATTCAAAAGCCTTCACAAGCAGAGCTTCGAACTTTGACTTCACCGATTTTTGCACATAAAGAAAATCCGGAGCGATACAGGTTTGCCCCGCATTCGTGAGCTTTCCAAAAGCAATCCTTTGAGCCGCGATTTCCAGATTTGCCGTTTCATCGACAACGCAAGGACTTTTGCCCCCAAGTTCGAGCACCACCGGCGTCAAATTTTTAGACGCAAGCTCCATCACGTGACGTCCCACATTCGGACTTCCCGTAAAGAAGATCAACTGGAAAGGTTCCGACAGCAGCGCATCGGCAAGCGCATGATCTCCCAAAGCCACCTGCACTTCCCCACTGGGAAAAGCTTCTTCAGCCAGCTTCAACAGCAAATCCGCCACATGAGGCGTTTTCAGGGAAGGCTTCACGACCGCCGAATTCCCCGCCGCAATCGCCGAAATCAAAGGCTCCACGGCGAGCAAGAACGGATAGTTCCACGGCGAAAGGATGAGCACTGGACCATAGGGCCTATAAAGCTTGTAACTCTTCGCCGGAAAAAGCGAAAGCGGCGTCTTTACAGGCTGCTTGCGAACCCATTTTTTCAAATGCTTTTTCACATAAGAAATTTCAGAAAGGGCAATCCCGATTTCCGTCATGAACGCTTCGTGATCGGACTTGGCAAGGTCTGCAAAAAGAGCCTTTTCAATTTCTAATTCATGCGCTTGAATCCAAGCGTAAAGCGAGCTCAACTTTAGCATGCGATATTCGACATCGAGAAGTTTTCCCGATTCAAAAACCGCCAAAGCCTTTTCCAAAAGCAGAGACACTTTTAACGCCGGCGAATGGTAAGGATAAAGGAACCGTGAGCGTTCGTGAGCATTTCGACCGTATCGCCGTCCGCGAGTTTATCAAAGAAGATGCGGACAAATTTTCCCTGATCCGGCGAAGCGAGAATCAAAGCGATTTCCCTGTCCGTAATTCGAGAATGTTCCGTCCATTCCGAATTGTACCAGTGCCAAATCTGCCAGTTGAAAAGTCCACGCGTACTCGCGATAAACGCTTGAATCATCAGAGAATATTCGTAGGCGTAAAAAGCGCGACGGCTCTGGATTTCCGCCTGTTTCTGCTGTTCCGGAAGACTTGTAAAGTTATAGACCGGCGACAGAGCTTGTTTGTCGGGCTTCAAGTACGAGAATTGAATTTCATTATCGCGGACGGTCACCTGTAAATTCGTATCGTCCAGGTGGACGAAATGCCCGCGGATCGTTTCGCGGTAATCGCGGAATACCTTCTTCGGATCGAGCGGTTCGGAGAGTTCGAGCGGAACCTTTTTCGTGGTGAACTTTGCCACATCGTAGAACGTGAGAGATTCGCCCGAGCCTTTTTTGCGGAGCACGGCGAATTTGGAGTGTCCCGGAACGCTTAAGTACCAGCCGTGTTCCACATCGGAGCGGACATTTCCCTTTTTATCGGCCACCAGAGCCTGAATTTCGGGATCGAGAACGCCGTCCGCATCCCATTCCATCCAGGTCGCCCCTTTTCCAATGGAATCGAGTTTTCCAAATAAAGCCTCCGACGAAAAAGCCTTTGCAGAGGCAAATTCCACCGGTTTTGCAGCCCAAGCTGGAGCGAGAACGGCTACAGCCAAAATCCAAAAAGAAAGCAAAATGTTTTTACGGAAATTCATCTTGTATAAAATAGAAAAGGAAATCTCGAAATGTTATTTTTTAACCATGGCACAAGAAAATTCCGCAGATTTTTCCCGGTATCGCGAACTTCAAAAACAGCTAAAAGAAGCGAGCGACGCTTATTATAAAAACGGTTACTCCCCGATGAGCGACCAGGACTTCGACTTTGGCATCAAAGAACTCGAAGCGTTGGAAATCGCCCACCCGGAATGGAAAAATCCGGATTCGCTCACAAGCAAGGTCGGCAGCGACCTTCTGAACGACTTCGCCAAAGTCACCCACGCGATTCCCATGCTCTCCATTTCGAACGCCTACAGCAAGGAGGAAGTCGCCGACTTCGTCCGCCAGGCAATGGACCGCGTCCCGAGCGCCAAGGAATGGGTTTGCGAACGAAAAATCGATGGCATCAGCATGGCCCTCACCTATCGAAACGGCATTCTTGTGCGCGCAGCGACCCGTGGAAACGGCGCCGTCGGCGACGACGTGACCGCAAACGTCAAAACCATCGAAGACGTGCCGCACAAACTCTTAGGCGCTCCCGATGGAGACTTGGAAGTCCGCGGCGAAGTCTACATGGAATTCAAGACTTTCGAATTTTTGAACGACGAACTCGAATCCCGCGGACTCAAAGGTTTCCAAAATCCGCGAAACACCGCCTCGGGAACGCTCAAGCTTAAAGATCCCAAGGAATGTGCAAAACGCAAGCTCCGCTTTATCGCTTACCACATTCCCGAAAGCGTCGGCAACAAAAAACATTCCGACAATTTGAAGCTTCTGGAATACTACGGTTTCCACACAAACGATTTCTGGATTGCGCACAGCGTCGAAGAAATCATGCAGATTTCCGACCAGATTCTCGCCGGCAGAGATTCCCTCGCCTATCCGATCGACGGCATGGTCATTAAACAGAACGACCTCGATCTGCAGCAGGAACTCGGCTCGACCGCCAAAAGTCCACGGTGGGCGCTCGCTTACAAGTTCAAAGCGGAACGCGCTTACACGCCCGTCCGTTCGATTGACTTCCAGGTCGGTCGCACGGGACGCATTACGCCGGTCGCAAACTTTGACCCGGTCTGGCTCGCCGGCACAACGGTCAAGCGTGCGACGCTCCACAACTTTGACGAAATCGAACGTTTGGGCATCCGCGTCGGTGATACCGTCGGCGTCGAAAAGGGCGGCGAGATCATTCCGAAAATTATCGAAGTGGATCTTTCCAAACGCCCCGAAGGCACCCATCCAATCGAGCCGCCCGAATGCTGCCCGGTCTGCGGAATGCCCATTGCAAAGAAAGAAGGTCTCGTCGATTTGCACTGCGAAAACTTGCACTGCCCCGCGACCAAGCAATGCCTTTTTGAACACTTCGTTTCCCGCGAAGCGATGAACATTGAAAATCTCGGTCCGGCTCTCATCGCGGAACTCATCGAAGCGAAAAAGATTTCTCAGATTTCGGACATTTACAAGCTTACCAAAGACGACCTCGTCAGCCTCGACCGCGTCGGTGAAAAGAGCGCGCAGAATGTGATCGACGCAATTGAAAAAAGCAAATCCCTGAGCCTCGAAAACTTCCTCTTCGGCATCGGGATTCGCTTTGTCGGCCGCACCAAGGCTCGCATTTTCGCCCGTTACTTCCGCACTCTCGAAAAGCTTGAAGCGGCAACCCTGGAAGAGCTCACCGACATTCCGGACATCGGCGCGCGCATCGCCCAAAGCGTCTACGACTTTTTCCGCGACCCGAATTTTAAAGCCGAAGTCGACGCACTTGTCGCTCTCGGGCTTCCCACGGAATTCAAGGGCGAAGTCAAGGATCATTTCGCCGGTCAAACGGCCGTTCTCACGGGAACGCTTCCGACTCTTGACCGCAACACGGCCCGCAAAATGATCGAAGACAACGGCGGAAAGGTTTCCGGCTCGGTCAGCAAAAAAACAAGCTGGGTGCTCGCCGGCGAAGAAGCGGGTTCAAAGCTTACCAAAGCGCAGGAACTCGGCATCCCCATTCACGACGAAGCATGGCTCTTACAAGAATTATCTAATTTGGAAGCATGATGAAAAGATCCTTTATTCCTGCCGATTTTAAGGCAGACGATACCAAGCAAGTTACCGAATATTACGAAAAACTTCTGATCGAAAAGATTCCGGAAAACGCGGAAGCGCTTCGCGCCTGGCTTCTCAAATGGAACGAACTCACCACGGTTCTTTCCGAAGTCAGCTGCCGCCGCTACGTGGACATGACGTCCCACACGCAAGACGAAGCGATCGCCAAAGCCTACATGGACTTTGTCGAAAACATCGACCCGATCTGCGAAGATTACAACAACAAGCTCGAACGCAAGCTGATCGAACATCCGAGCGTCCAGGAACTCGAACGCGAATTCGGCGTGTACCTGCGCGACGTCCGCACGAGCCTCGAACTTTTCCGCAAAGAGAACATTCCTCTTTCGACAAAAGAAACGACCGCCATCCAGGACTATCAAAAGATCACGAGCACGATGAGCGTCGAGCACAACGGCGAAACCAAAACGCTCCAGCAAATGGCTTCGCTCCTCACCTCCACGGACCGCGCCGTCCGCGAAGACGCTTGGAAAAAGATCGCGAGCCGTCGCCTGCAAGACAAGGAACGCTTAGACGAAGCCTTCGACAAGCTCTTCAAGCTCCGCATCCAGATTGCAAAAAATTCGGGATACGAAGATTACCTCGATTACATTTTCAAGGCAAAATCCCGTTTCGACTATTCTCCGGCGGATTGCCGCACCTTCCACGAAAGCATCGAAAAGATCATCCTTCCGTACCTCAAGGACATTTACAAGTCCAAGGCGCAAAAGATGAATCTCGCCAAGCTTCGCCCGTGGGACACCAAGGTCGACGCGCTTTCGCGCCCACCGCTCAAGCCGTTTAAGACAGGCTCCGAACTCATCGAAAAAGTCGGTCAGATTTTTGACAAACTTTCCCCGAAGACTTCCGCCTGGTTCCGCACCATGCAAAACGAACATCTGATCGATCCGGACAGCCGTATGGGCAAGGCTCCGGGCGGCTACCAGATCGGCTTTGAAGAAAGCGAACGTCCGTTCATCTTCATGAATGCGGCCGGTACGGATGGAGACATTTACACCCTGCTCCACGAAAGCGGTCACTCTTTCCAGCAGTTCGGCGTTTCGGGCCTTCCGCTCACCGCTTACCACGATGTGCCTTCAGAATTCGCCGAAGTTTCGAGCATGAGCATGGAACTCATCGGTTCCACGGATCTTTCGCCGTTCTACCCGAACCCCGAAGATGCAAACCGCAGCCGTGCCGACGAACTCGAAGAAATCATCTGGCTCTTCCCGTGGGTCGCGTCGATCGATTCCTTCCAGCATTTGATGTATTCCCACCCGAATCACACCGCCGCCGACCGCAAGGAAATGTGGCTCTCCGTGATGGACCGTTACGACGCGGGCGTGGACTACACAGGTCTCGACGACGAACGCGCCTATCTGTGGCAAAAGCAGCTCCACCTCTTTGAAGTGCCGTTCTACTATATCGAATACGGTATCGCTCAGCTCGGCGCCCTGCAGGTCTGGGAAAACTTCAAGAAGAACCCGCAGAAGGGCCTCGATGACCTCTTTGCGGCCGAAGCGCTCGGTTCGAGCCGTCCACTGCCGGAACTTTTTGCCAAGGCGAACATCCGTTTTGACTTCTCCGCAGCGACGATTGAACCGCTGATTCGCGATCTTTCCGACGAGTTGCACCGTTTGGAACGTTAAAATCGAACTTTTTTTGATTTTTTCAAAAAAAATTCACTTTTTTGGGCATTTCGTCTTGACGAAGTGCCCATTTTAGTTATATTTGGCACGCATCCTTTGGAGGGATGGCCGAGTGGTTGAAGGCGCACGCTTGGAAAGCGTGTTTACTTAATTGTAACGAGGGTTCGAATCCCTCTCCCTCTTCTAAAAACCTAACAAGGTGGCTTATGTCTAATCATCGCGTTTACCTTGACGACATCTACGCTAGCGAAGCTTGCAAGGGCTCCACTTTCCGCGCTGTTGTCATGATGGCTCACGAAGCACGCTTCATCAACGATCAGGCCAAGGCTGGCTATCTGACGCTTGAAATGAAGCCGACGACGATCGCAATGGACAAGTTCAAGGACAACAAGCTCACGATCCTTTCCAAGGAAGAAGCTGAAGCCCGCGAAGAAGCAAAGGCTGCCGAAATCCAGCAGGCAAATGCAGAAGCTCCGGCTCAGGACAGCGCAAGCTCTCTTGATGCAGCCAACGACGCTTTCGGCATCTAATTCTGGAAAATTCCGTTTTTCAAAAAAAGGCGACTCATTCGAGTTGCCTTTTTGTTTGAGAGGATCTTATGAGTCGCGACATTCTAGCAGAAATCGTAGCCAAGCGCAAAGCGGATATTGAACGCCTGGGAATCTGTTTCGGATTCGAACGGCCCAAGCGCACTCGCCCACTGCACCCGTTTATCGCAAAACCGGGAACGATCCTAGAAGTGAAGCGTTCTTCGCCGTCCAAGGGCAATATCGCCATGGGACTTGATCCGGCGGAAACCGCTCGCAAGTATGCAGAAGCTGGAACCAGTGCCATTTCCGTTCTCACGGAAGGTAATTACTTCAACGGTTCTCTCGCCGATATTTTGAAAGTCGCCGAAGCGGCTCCGAACTGCGCGATCCTCCGCAAGGACTTTCTCCTTTCCCCGGAAGAAATCGACGTCGCCTATGACTTTGGCGCAGACGCGGTTCTTTTGATCGCCCGCATCCTCGACGATTCCACCTTGTGCGCCATGGCGAACCGCGCCCGAGAACTCGGCATGACTCCGTTTGTCGAAGTCCGCACCGAAGACGATCTGCGCAAGTTAAAGCTCGTGCAGAAAGACGGTGAATGTGTCGCCGGCGTAAACGCCCGCGACCTGCGCAACTTCCACATCGATCCGCTGATCCCCGCCGCGTTCCGTCATGAACTCGGACCTCGCGCCGTTTTCGAAAGCGGCGTCAAAGAACCGAGCGACGCCGCTTTCGCCCGCCGCCTGGGCTTTGAAGGCATTCTCATCGGAGAAGCGGCAGCCAAGTCGCCAGACTCTGCGAAGAATCTCGTCAGCGCCTTCCTCGGCGCAGAACCGAACGGCTACGGAAAATTTTGGAAGACTTTCGCCGAAAAGCGCGAAGAAGTCCGCAAGAACTTCCCCGGCAAGCCTCTTGTGAAAATCTGCGGCATCACGAACGTCGAAGATGCGCTTCTCGCCGCGGAACTCGGCGCAAACATGCTCGGCTTTATGTTCTACAGCCAAAGCCCGCGCAAAACAAACGAAGCCGACACGCGAAAGATCGTCCAGACTTTAAAAGAAAAGTTCGGCAAGCAGGCGCCGCTCTGCGTGGGCGTCGTCGCTGACCACGACACCGCCGAAGAAAAGACCGCGATTGCACTTACCTCCGAAGGTATTTTGGACGCGGTCCAATTCCACGGAGTGTCGATTCCTGCAGAAGCCGAACAGGCGAACATCGGCTACTACGCCGCAGTCCGTCTGCAGTCCATGCCCGAAGTCGAAGCTCTGATCGCCGCTTCCAAGCACAGCCTTCCGCGTACCCTCATCGACGCCTATGTGCCCGATGTCGTCGGCGGAACGGGTAAGCGCATTGATGATTCCCTTGTCGATGCGGTACGTTCCAAGGAAGCGCTGTGGATGGCCGGAGGCATTTCCCCGGAAAACATTGCGGAAATCGTCGAACGATTTGAACCGGAACTCGTCGATCTTTCGACTTCTCTCGAAGCCTCCCACGGCAAGAAGGATGCCGAAAAGCTCCGCGCATTCTTCAAAGCGATCCGTTAAAGATTCAACTGAATCCTTAAAATGCAAAAGCGGCCGCTCCTTGAGCGACCGCTTTTCGAAGATGGAGGTGAGGAGAGTCGAACTCCTGTCCAAAACCACGTCCCCGTTCATTCCTACGTGCGTTCCCTTCGTATTTAAGATCTCACCGGTCCCTACGCCCAAGAAGGTCGGCGCAGGTTCCAGCCAGCTCTGTAAATTTCGGACGTCGCCCCAGAGCATGACGCCATCCTATCCCACATTGCGACTGGAGGTCTGAATCCCGTGGGAGGGGCTCCAGTTCCAGCGTTGCTATAAATTAAGCAGCGAGTGCGTAATCTTCGTTAGCACTTATTGTTTTCCGGCTTTTTTACGAGGCCAGCCAGACCCTCGGCACGCAACTCACGCTTCAGCAGCCCTGTCGAAACCAGAGCACCCCCGCAGAATTACAGTCCCAATTTACGAAAATTTCGGAAAGGCTTCAAGTCCCCCTTCTATTCCAACTTGGAACTTCCGAAACTTCCCTATCGGAAAAGCTTTTAACGTGTAAAACGAACGCTCTGCATTCCCGTCGAAGTCTTCGCCGTCAGAATGTAGCTGCCCGCCGACAAGCCTTGGAGATTCACGTTCGAAAGGTGAGCGTTCACCGACTGCGACAAAAGAACCTTGCCGTGCAAATCCATCACGTAGAGCGTATTTGCACCAGCGGGAACCTTCACCACGAGAGTTTCTCCGAGTCTGACTGCAGAAAGCTTTTCCGCAACAAGAGCCGGCTTCTTGACCGAATTCGTTTCTTCCGCGATTTCATACCAGGTCGCATTTTCAATGTCCGCGGTCACTTCGGTCATCGCTTCGGTGCGGCTTGCGCCGTAATTGTCCAAGGTCAGCATTCCGTCGTCGACCATGCCGTAAAAGACACCCTTCGAAATCGTTTCCGTAAAGTTGTTTTCCAAGTCACCGCGCAGCTGAGCCGTCCCGTTAACCGTTTTTCCGGCAACCGCCCACATCACGCCGTAGATTTCAGCGCTTCCGCCGATCGTACTGTTCACAATAATCGAAAGCGCGCCTACCTTCGCATTTTCCTGAATCGTTCCGCTGACAAGCCAAGCGTCTTCTTCGAGAACCGCATTATCGCAGATCGTTCCGTCAGTCACCAAGGCGCGCCCGCGGACAACCGCACTTCCGCTCAAAGTTCCGCCGTTCACCACGGCAAAGTCCTCGACTCTCACATTGCCGCTCAAAGTTCCGCCATTCACCACGGCATTCGGGCCCACGTAAACCGTCGATGCGACGTTTGCCCCGCTCTTTACCCAGCCTCCGCCGTTCGAATGGCGCGTATAACCCGCCGTATTTGTCGGCGTCCACGCCTTTTCTTCAAAGCCTTCCGGCTTTCCGTTTAGGACTTCAATCATGTACGGGAAACGGTAAATGCTGTAGTAGAACTGGTCCCAAAGAATCGTGTGCATTTCCGAAGGAGCCGCGGTCACCGCGAGCCAAAGAGCCTTGTCGGAACTCTGCACGTCAATCGAAAGATTGCCTGCCGTGTCGAGCATCATTTCGCTGTAACGCGGCGTCCCGTCCGAGCCTTCGGCAACAAGCCCAAACGCCCACTGGCTCGCCGCACTCGGAACGGAATCCGGCGAATAGTTGCACCAGTGGTAAGCCTTGTCGTAGTAGTCATCATTGTCGCCAAAGCAGGTGTAACCTTCAACCACCTTTTCATGCTGTACAATGCCGCGGAATTTAACCGTTACCTTTCCTGCGGAATCCGGATAAATGCGCACAAGGTTATAGCCCAAACGCTGCGGAGCCCAGTAGCTCGGGGAAATGTAGCGGTTGTTCGCCGAATCCAGAACATTCAGCATCGTCACACGCGGATGTCGGCGGTAAATATCCCCCCAGCCTGTCGTGCGGCGGGTTTCGAATTCATAATCGCCCCATGTATTCTTGTAAAGCGTCTTCTTTTCGGGCGCATATTCCAAGGTCGCATTCTTCATCGCGAACTTTCCGAACTGTTTGTTCAGCGAATCGAGACTCCAGTCAAAGACCATCATCATCGCAGTGAAAGGAGTCTGCAACATGCGCGCTTCTGTTCCGTCGTCGCCCACGGATTCCGTCCAAATGCGGTTCACTTCTGCAGCCCCGGCGTAGCCGCCGCCGAATTCTTCTTTCAAATGTTCCAAGAACTGCCAGTTGCAGTAACGGTCTCGGGTAGAACCGTAATACAGATACGGGAAGTTGATGAGTGCCTCGGAGCAGTAGTGCGCATTGGTCGGGTAAACCTGGTGCGCCATCCAGTTCGCGTGGGATTCCGCAATCCAGCCGGTGTGCGAGTTGTTGCCCATCCAGCCGGCAATGCCCTGCATCCCGTGGGCGTATTCGTGCGCAAGTCCCCACGTGTCCGTGAGAGCGCCACTGCCAAGCCAAAGCCCCGGTGAGCATTCCCCGTTCAAGCAAGCTTCTGTATTGGAGCCTCCGTACAAGGCGCTCATTTTGGTATTGTCAAAAATATAGGCGACGCTCTTGTACTTCACGTCCGCAGAACTCGGCTGCGGAAGCATCCATTTTAAGGAATCGTGATAAATGGAAAAAACATTTTCGAGCGTTGCAAGTGCTGCTTCCGCATCTGACGCAGAGATGCTCACATTGTTCGCAGAGCCGTCATCGCAAGTCGCCTTTTGGCAAATTTCAAAATGCTCCGAAGAAGCGATCAGCGTATGCCCTTTAGACGTACATACCGGATTCCAGGTCACCGCATTTGCAGAGCCTAGTCCAAAAGCCATTACCGCTGCCAAAGCCAAAAGTTTTTTCACGACCCATCTCCTTATCTGATTAAGAATAAACTATTCCGATAAAGGAGACTTTGCGAACTTTTTGACAAGGAAAGCGTGTTAAAAACGTGTTAAAACGCGCTTATTTGAAGAAGTTCGAGACCGCATCCGCAGCCTTGGTGATGCCCTTTTCGGCACCGGCAGCACCCTTCTTGATGCCCTTTTCAGCACCGGCGGCGCCCTTCTTCACACCCTTTTCAGCACCAGCGGCGCCCTTCTTGACACCTTTTTCAGTGCCTGCAGCGCCTTTCTTAATGCCCTTTTCCGTACCGGCGGCAGCCTTATCGACCGTTTCGCTGGCCGTTGCCGCATAGCTCACGCTACCGAGAGCGAGCAGAACCGTAACACCGAGAAGAATTTTACGCAGTTTCATTCTTTTACCTCTTTGAGTAAACCGTCTAAACCTTCGCTGACTTCATCCGCAGCGTCCTGGAGCATTTCGGAACAAGCATCCATATCGCCTTCCTTGCATTTTTCCTCATTGCTCGCGCAACCGATTACCATGCAAAAAGCAAACAAAATAAATGTTGCCCACAATCGCGTCATAGCCGCTCCTTCCAAATTTTCTCCGCTAAATATAGACTAAATTTGAGCCACAACCCTTTAAACAATTAGAAACAAATGATTCGGAACACACTTCTCCTTTTTATAAGTTTGGCCGTATCGCTCTCCCTATCAGCCTGCGAAAGCCAAAAAAACGCCCTCGAAAATCGCGTTTTCTCCATCCAGGATCTCGGACATAAAAAAGTCGGCGTCCAGATCGGCAACACCGCCGACATTTACGCTTCGGACTTCGGCGGAGACACCGCAAAAATCGACGTCGAACGCTACACGAAACTCGCCGACGCCATCCAGGCGCTCCTCCAGGGTAAAATCGACGCCGTCATGAGCGACGACCAGCCCGCCAAAGCCTTTGTCCGCCAAAATCCATCGCTCCGCATCCTCGATGAAGTCTTCGTCGAAGAAACCTACGCAGGCGTCATCGCCAAGGAAAATCAGAGCCTGCTTGACAGCGTGAACCTCGCCATCCGCGAAATGAAGGCGAACGGCATCTACGACTCCATTTTCAACCGTTACATCTACCGTACAAGCGATTTCCGCTACACGCAAAAGATCAAAAACGGTCCCAAGCTCGTCCTCGCGACCAACGCCCAATTCCCTCCGTATGAATACCACGAAGGCGAAGAAATCATCGGCCTCGACATCGACATTTGCAATTACATCGCCGACTACCTTGGACGCACTCTCGAAATCCAGGACATCGAATTCGACGCGATCATCAACGCCGTCTCTTCAGGAAAAGCAGACATGGGCTTTGCCGGCTTTACCGTTACCGAAGAACGCAAAAAGTCCATCCACTTCACCGATGATTACACGCTTTCCAAGATCGTCGTCATCGTCCGCGGAAATCAGGCAGAAGAAGTCGAAGAAAGCTTTAGCGATCACTTTTACAAGAACTTCATCAAGGATTCCCGTTGGAAGTTCATCGTCCAAGGCTTGGGAAACACGCTCCTGATTTCCTTCTTCGCCGCCATTCTCGGCATTCTCATCGGCTTCCTCATCGCCATGTTCCGAGTGAACAACGAATTCAACGGCAGCTATAAAATTCCGAATGCCATCGGTAAGGCTTATCTCGCCGTCGTCCGCGGAACGCCGATGATGGTGCAGCTCCTGATCATCTATTACATCGTCTTCTCTTCGGTCAACATCAACAAGATTCTCGTCGCCATTATCGCCTTCGGTGTGAACTCCGGCGCATACGTTTCGGAAATCATCCGCAGCGGCATCAAGGGCGTCGATCCGGGCCAAATCGAAGCGGGACGCAGCCTTGGGCTCCGCTTCCGCACGGTCCTCATTTCGATCGTTTACCCGCAGGCTTTCAAACATTCCCTGCCCGCTCTCACAAATGAATTCATTTCGCTCATCAAGGAAACTTCGATCGTCGGCTACATCGGCCTCACCGATTTGACACGCGGCGGAGACATCATCCGCAGCATGACGTACGAAGCGATGTTCCCGCTTCTTGCCGTCGCCGCGATTTACTTTATGCTGGTAGCAGGACTTTCCAGCGTCGTTTCCAAGCTTGAAAAGAGGATGAAGAAAAATGAACGCTAATCGTGAAATTTTGATTCAGGTCAAGGACCTTTGCAAGTCTTACGGCGAAAAGCAGATTCTCAAGGGCATTTCCCTCGACATTCACAAGGGAGACGTCGTCGCGATCATCGGGCCTTCCGGCTGCGGAAAGTCCACCTTCCTCCGCCAACTGAACCTTCTTGAAAAGCCCACCAGCGGAGACATCCGCCTCGACGGCAAAAGCATCCTCGCCAAGGACGTTTCCAAGCCCGAAATCCGCAAGCGCGTCGGCATGGTCTTTCAGCAGTTCAACCTGTTCAAGAACATGACCGCCCTCAAGAACATCATGTTCGCCCCGGCAAAGCTCGGCGTTCTTTCCAAAGCCGAAGCAGAAGCCAAGGCAAAGGAACTGCTCGAACGCGTCGGACTTTCGGACCGCGCCGACCATTACCCCGCACAGCTTTCCGGCGGACAGCAACAGCGCATCGCCATCGCCCGTGCGCTCGCCATGAATCCGGAAGCGCTCCTGTTCGACGAACCGACGAGCGCCCTCGACCCGGAAATGGTCGGCGAAGTCTTAAAGATTATGAAGGATCTCGCCAAGTCCGGCATGACCATGCTCGTCGTCACCCACGAAATGAGCTTTGCACGCGAAGTCGCAAACCGCGTCCTCTTCTTTGCAGACGGCATCGTCAAGGAAGACGGAACCCCGGAAGAAATCTTCGACCATCCAAAGGATGCCCGCCTCCAGGAATTCCTTTCTGCGTTAAAAAATAGCTTAGCCTTAGAAATAGCTTAGCCTTTTCCCTGCTCGACCTGCTTGATGTCCTTCTGGGACGCCTTGGTCAGGGAGTAAGTATCGAATGCTGCTTCCGTCGGGAGCTGCATTTCTAATTGGCTGATCTTGTCAAGCGAAGCGTGGCCAAATTCCATCGACAGGTCAAAAACGTGTCCGCCCTTCGTCTTGTCATCCGAAACAAAATGGAAATGCCAGCCCGCCGCATTGATGCCTTCCATATAATCCGGATAGTACAGGCAAACCAAGGAACCCTTCACGTGCTCAAACGTAAAGGCTTTCTGATTCATACTCAGCAATTCCTTGAGTTCCACATGCTGGGAACGCAGACCGTTTTCAGAACGGGCATCCACCTTTGCAAAGTTTCCGTCGATCCGCACAATGTGCATGCTGTTCAAACCGAAACCTTCTTCAATCTTCAAATTCAAAAGGTCCTTGAGCCTTTCCACATTCGGCACAGCTCCCAAATCGAATTTCAAGGAACCCTTCAAAAAAGCGACCGAAGCAAAAGGCACGCCCCTATTTGTCGAAGGCTCCGTGACCGAGCCGTCATCCCCCGCGCGGTAACAATGACCGTCCAGAACGATCATTTCGCCATCCAGATTTTCAAAAGTGCCAAGGCCCGTATCGCCATGAGCGAGCAAATCCGCAATCGAAACAACCTTCCGCGTATAACCCAAAGCCAAAGCATTCAGCGTCGAAATCTGATACATACATTCCCCTGGAATCTGACCATTTTTTTCTTTAAAATAGAAAACCCGAAAGACGTCTTCCTCTTTCGGGTCTCTAAAAACGGTAACTTTTTAAAGCTTAGCCGAGCTTGTTCACAATCAAGGTCTTGGCGGCGAACGTGTCGCGGTCAATCCACTTCACAAGCAGGGAAACCTTGTTGTCTGCATCGAGAGCATTCCAGTAAGCGTCGAGCGTCTTTTCGGCGGTGTCGAAAATCGGCATCCACTGCGGAACGCCCGCAAAAGACGGAATCGGGCTGCCATTCGTCACATAGGTCGAAATGAAATGACCAAGACCCGGAAGAGCCTTTTCATAGCTGAACGTTTCGCGGACGCAGCCTGCATCTTCGGAGTTGTCTTCGGACTTGAGGACCGAAAGCTGGTACACGTACGGATTTGCAGAACGGTACGTGATGCCGGAAATGCGCGGGGTGAAGTTCGGAGCGTCATCTTCGTATTCACGGGTAGCGAGAGCGCTTTCGAAAGTACCGCCCAAGCGGATGCCGTCAAAGATCGTGTCCGTCTGGTCGCCGTTCGTGATGATGTGAGAATTCGGCAGATGACGAGCCGGATAGTAAATGATGAGGTGCGGGTCGGTGAGCTTGCTTTCGTCAAAAGCCTTGGTCTTCACAAAGCCCGTATCTTCCAGTTCGAAGACACGGTTGCGGCTGTTGACGCTGCGGCCCATGATCCAGTAAACCTGGACAAAGGACTTGCCGTCCGGAGACGTGCCGAGAACGATTCCGCGACCCGGATACGGATTCTTGGAAAGATTCTGGAAATTTTCTTCTGCTTTAGACTGATAGCTCATCATGACCTCGTTGTTTTGCGGCAAATATAGAAAAGGAACGCCTTTTTCGTTTCATTTTCCGCCATTTTGCTTTTTGTTTCATTTTGAAACATTCCGTGAAACACTTTTCCCTCAATATCCCCCAAAAGCCCCAAAAAAGCCCTTTTTTACGCTTTGGCACGATTCTTGCATAGTATCTGGTCGAACAAAGGCAGCGCAAGCTGCGAAACATTTCAACAAAGAGGTACACCTATTATGATTAAGCCACTTGCAGACAGAGTTCTCATTGAACCGGCTCCGGCAGAAGAAAAGACCGTCAGCGGACTTTACATTCCTGATAACGCGAAAGAAAAGCCGATGCAGGGTACCGTTGTCGCCGCAGGTCCGGGCAAGAAGGACGAAAACGGCAAGGCTATCGCCATGGACGTCAAGGTCGGCGATAAGGTTCTTTACGGCAAGTACAGCGGCACGGAAGTGACCGTCGATGGCAAGGAATATCTGATCGTTCGTGAAAGCGACATCTTCGCAATCCTCTAATACACGGACAGACCTCAAAAGAATTTAAGAATTAGGAGATTTACAAAATGGCTAAGCAATTGAAGTTCGATGTTGCAGCACGTGAAAAGTTGATGAAGGGCGTTGACCAGCTCGCCAACGCTGTGAAGGTCACCCTCGGTCCTAAGGGCCGCAATGTGATGATCGGCAAGGCATACGGCGCTCCGACCGTCACGAAGGACGGCGTTTCCGTTGCCAAGGAAATCGAACTCGAAGATACGTTTGAAAACCTCGGTGCTCAGATGGCGAAGGAAGTCGCAAGCAAGACGAACGACGCCGCTGGTGACGGTACGACTACCGCAACCGTTCTCGCCCAGGCGATTACCCGCGAAGGCCTCAAGAACGTCGCAGCCGGTGCAAACCCGATGGACATCAAGCGTGGCATGGACACGGCTGTGGACGCTGTGATCGAAAAGCTCGCCAAGATGGCTGTGAAGATTAACGGCAAGGAACACATTGCCCAGGTCGCTACGATTTCCGCCAACAACGACGCAGAAATCGGCGAACTCCTCGCTAACGCGATGGAAAAGGTCGGCAAGGACGGCGTGATCACTCTCGAAGAATCCAAGACTGCAGAAACCACCCTCGACGTCGTCGAAGGCATGCAGTTCGACCGCGGCTACCTCTCTCCGTACTTCGCAACGAACACGGACACGATGGAAGTCAACCTCGAAGATCCGTTCATCTTGCTCTACGACAAGAAGATCAGCTCCATGAAGGACTTGCTCCCGATCCTCGAACAGGTCGCTAAGCAGGGCAAGGCTCTCCTCATCGTCGCCGAAGACGTCGATGGCGAAGCTCTCGCCACTCTCGTGGTGAACAAGATCCGTGGCACCTTGAAGGTCGCAGCTGTGAAGGCTCCGGGCTTCGGTGACCGTCGCAAGGCTATGCTCCAGGATATCGCTATTCTCACGGGCGGCGCTCTCGTTTCCGAAGAAACCGGTGCAAAGCTCGAAGACGCTCCGATTACCGTCCTCGGCCGTGCAAAGTCCGTCACCATTACGAAGGACAACACGACGATCGTCGAAGGTGCTGGCAACGCAGACGCTATCAAGGCTCGCGTGAACCAGATCAAGAAGCAGATTGAAACGACCACGAGCGACTACGACCGCGAAAAGCTCCAGGAACGCTTGGCAAAGCTCGCCGGCGGCGTGGCTGTGATCAAGGTCGGTGCTGCTACCGAAGTCGAAATGAAGGAAAAGAAGGACCGCGTCGACGACGCTATGCACGCAACCCGTGCTGCTGTCGAAGAAGGCATTGTTCCGGGTGGTGGCGTTGCCTTCATCCGCGCAGCAAGCGCTATCGACGAACTCAAGTTCGAAAACGCTGACGAAGCAACCGGCGCAAAGATCATCCGCCGCGCTATCGAAGAACCGCTCCGTCAGATCGTGAAGAACGCAGGTCTCGAAGACTCCGTGATCGTGAACAAGGTCAAGGAAGGCAAGGACGGCTACGGCTACAACGCCAAGACCGATGCTTACGAAGACCTGATCAAGGCTGGCGTCATCGACCCGGCTAAGGTCACGAAGACCGCTTTGAAGAACGCTGCTTCCATCGCTTCCATGCTCCTCTCTACGGACTGCGTGATCGTGGAAAAGAAGGAAGACAAGCCGGTTGCCGCTCCGCAGATGGGTGCAGGCATGGGCGGTATGATGTAATCGCTCCAAAAGCCCAAAGCTTTGAAAGGTCGTGCGAACGCACGGCCTTTTTTTGTTTCAAAACGAAACACCTGACGATTCAAAACGCTTCAAATTCCCCATTTTTCGCTTTGGCATGGATTTTGCATTCATAAGGACGAACTTTCACAAAACGGTTTTTAACATAAAGGCTTAAGTAAAATCATGGCAGAAGAACAGGAAAAGAACCCGCAGGAATCCGCAGCAAACGAAGACATTCTGAAGCAGGCAGAAGAAATCGCCGGTGTAAAGCCGGAAGAAGCTCCGGCAGCAGCCGAAGCAGAAGCCGCCAAGGCAGAAACCGCCGAAGCCGCAGAAGAAGCTCCGAAGGCAGAAGAAGCTCAGCCTCTTGACCCGAAGGACGCAGAAATCCAGAAGCTCCAGGCAGAAAATGCCGTTCTGAAGGAACAGGCTTCCGCCGCAGCAGACAAGTTCGTCCGTTTGATGGCGGAATTCGACAACTTCCGCCGCCGCACCGCCAAGGAACAGCTCGATCTGATCGAAACCGCAAACGGCAAGCTCCTCGAAAAGCTTTCCGAAGTGCTCGACAACTTCGAACGTGCCGCGGCTCCGGAAAACAACAAGCAAAAGGACTTTGACGCCTTCTCCAAGGGCATCCAGATGATCCACGACCAGTTCTACAAGATCCTCACGGACGCTGGCCTTGTACAGATCGACCCGGTCGGCCAGGAATTCGACCCGAACGAACAGGAAGCCCTGATGAACCAGCCGTCGGATACCGTCCCGGAATCCCACGTGGTACAGGTTTTCCAGAAAGGCTACAAGCTCAAGAACAAGCTTTTGAAAACCGCAAAGGTGATCGTTTCGTCCGGTCCTGCTTCAAAATGAAACACTGGGTGTGAGAAGCCCGCGAAATTCAACAAATTTAAGCATCTGACGAGTTTGGCACGCATTTTGCTAAAACTAGGTCGGAAATAAAAAAGTTTAAGGAGATTACAGTTATGAGCAAGATTATCGGTATTGACCTCGGTACAACGAACAGCTGCGTCGCCGTGATGGAAGGCGGTAAGCCGGTCGTGATCGCGAACCCGGAAGGTTTCCGCACCACCCCGTCTATCGTCGCATTCGGCAAGAACGGCGAACGTCTCGTCGGCCACGTCGCAAAGCGTCAGGCAATCACCAATCCTGAAAACACGATTTACTCCATCAAGCGTTTCATGGGCCGTCACGCCGGTGAATGCTCCGATGCAGAAAAGCACATGCCGTACAAGCTCATCGGTTCGGGTAACGACCTCGTCCGCGTGAAGATCGGCGACAAGGAATTCGCACCTCCGGAAATTTCCGCCATGGTCCTTCAGTCCATGAAGAAGACCGCCGAAGATTACCTCGGCCAGCCGGTGACTCAGGCTGTGATTACGGTTCCGGCTTACTTCAGTGACTCCCAGCGTCAGGCTACGAAGGATGCTGGTAAGATCGCCGGTCTCGACGTTCTCCGTATTGTGAACGAACCGACGGCTGCTGCCCTCGCCTACGGCCTTGACTCCAAGAAGAGCGAAAAGGTCGCCGTGTATGACCTCGGCGGTGGTACGTTCGATATCTCGATCCTCGAAATCGACGACGGCATGTTCTCCGTGAAGGCTACGAACGGTGACACGATGCTCGGCGGTGACAACTTCGACGAAGTCATCATCGACTGGATCAACGACGAATTCAAGAAGGAAAATCCGACCATCGACCTGAAGAGCGACAAGATGGCTCTCCAGCGTTTGAAGGATGCAGCAGAAAAGGCAAAGATCGACCTTTCCGCTACGACTTCCACGAACATCAACCTCCCGTTCATTACGGCAGACGCAACCGGTCCGAAGCATTTGGACTTGACCCTCAGCCGCGCCAAGTTCGACCAGCTCACCGCTGAACTCGTCGAACGCACGATTGAACCGTGCAAGAAGTGCTTGGCAGACTCTGGTCTTAGCCTCTCCGACATCGACGAAGTTCTCCTCGTCGGCGGTTCTACCCGTATCCCGGCTGTCCAGGCCAAGGTGAAGGAATTCTTCGGCAAGGAACCGAACAAGGGCGTGAACCCGGATGAAGTCGTCGCTATCGGCGCAGCAGTCCAGGGCGCAGTTCTTTCCGGTGACTCTTCCGTGAAGGACGTCCTCCTCCTCGACGTGACCCCGCTTTCCCTCGGTATCGAAACCCTCGGCGGCGTGATGACGAAGCTCATCGACCGCAACACGACGATTCCGACCAAGAAGAGCCAGGTGTTCTCGACCGCAGAAGACAACCAGTCCGCTGTGACGATTCACGTTCTTCAGGGCGAACGTACTTACGCTCGCGACAACCGCACCCTCGGTCACTTCGACTTGACGGGTATCAGCCCGAAGCCGCGTGGCGTGCCGCAGATCGAAGTCACCTTCGACATCGACGCAAACGGCATTGTGCACGTGAGCGCTAAGGACAAGGAAACCGGCAAGGAACAGTCCATCAAGATCACGACCTCCAGCGGCCTTTCGGAAGACGAAATCGAACGTATGAAGAAGGACGCCGAAGCAAACGCTGAAAAGGATAAGGCTGACCGCGAACGCGAAGATGCCAAGAACAAGGCAGAACAGATTGTCTATCAGGCCGAAAAGATGATGAAGGACAATGGCGACAAGATCCCGGCTGACACGAAGAGCCAGCTCCAGGCCGCCATCGACGAAATCAAGTCCAAGAAGGACAACGGCACGAAGGATGAAATTGACGCCGCCGTGAACAAGCTCCAGAGCATGATCAGCTCCATGGCTGGTGCTGCCCAGGGCGCTCCGAACGCAGGTGCTTCTGCAGAACCGCACGCCGAACCGAAAAAGGACAACGGCAAGGACGGTCCGATCGACGCTGACTACACCGTAGTCGACGACGACAAGAAGTAATCCGGTTTTCTCCTTGGTTAGATAACCTACAGGATTTTCCCCTCCTCGAGGGGGGAATCCTTTTTTTGTAATTTTGGACACGAAATTTTAATCTGACTTTTTAAGAGAGATTTGGATCATGGCAGAGAAAAGAGATTACTACGAAGTCCTAGGCGTTTCCAAAGATGCAAGCGCTGACGACATCAAGCACGCGTACAAAAAGCTCGCCATTAAATATCACCCGGACAAGAACCCGGGCAACAAGGAAGCAGAAGAAAAGTTCAAGGAAGCTGCAGAAGCTTACGAAGTGCTCTCCGATTCGAAGAAGCGCGCCCAGTACGACCAGTTCGGCTTTAACATGCCGGGCGCTGGCGGCCCTGGTGCAGGTGGCTTCGGCGGCGGCTTCAGCAACTTCGAAGATATCTTCAGCCAGTTCGGCGACATCTTCGGCGGTGGCTTCGGTGGATTCCATTCGTCTTCCCGTGGACGTCAGGGCCCTCCGCGCGGACAGGATCTGCAGATCAAGATCGCTCTTTCGTATAAAGAAATTCTCACCGGTACGACGAAGAAGGTTCGCCTGAAACGTTATGCGCCTTGTACGGAATGTAACGGCAAGGGCGGTTCCAATGTGAAGGAATGCCCCACTTGCCACGGTACAGGTCGTGTGCGCCGCGTAACGCGTTCGTTCTTCCAGATGGTGAGCGAAACGACTTGCCCGGACTGTAACGGTCTCGGTGAAGTGATCGGCAAACCGTGTTCCGTTTGCCACGGCGAAGGTCGCGTTCTCGAAGAAGAAACGATTTCGATCAAGATTCCGGTCGGCGTTTCGGAAGGTCAGTACTTGAACCTGCGCGGCGAAGGTCACTGCGGTCCTCGCGGCGGTGCTGCGGGCGACTTGCTCGTCGTCATCGCCGAAAAGAAGAACGACTTCTACACGCGCGAAGGCGATGACCTGCACTGCACCATCGACGTTCCGGTTTACAAGCTCGCCTTGGGCGGAACCGTTCGCATTCCGACTCTCGACGGTGGCGAAGTTTCAATCAAGGTCTCTGCCGGTACGCAGCCGGGAGCCGTGTTCCGTTTGAAGGAACAGGGACTTCCGCCGCTGAACGGTCGCGGAGCACGTGGAAACCTCTTCGTTGAAGTGAATGCGGCCATTCCGACCGATCTTTCTTCGAAGGAAAAGGACCTTTACAAGCAGCTCGCGGAACTTCGCAAAGACAAGGACAATGCGAAGGACGAAAGCCTGATTGAAAAGATCAAGGGTTTCTTCTCGTAAAAAAACTCCTAATCCGGGTGAATCATGAATATCAAGATTCTTCCACAACCGGATGACGTGACGTGCGGGCCCACAAGCCTGCACGCGATCTACCATCACTACGGTTACCAGATTTCCCTCCATCGGCTGATCAACGAAATTGAAATGCTCGAAGGAGGCGGAACGCTGGGAGTCTTTCTCGGCCTCGACGCCTTAAAACGCGGATTCGACGCCACCATCCATTCTGTTAACCTGGAGATTTTTGACCCCACGTGGGTCAATTTGTCTATGGAGGAGCTTGCCGACAAGCTGCGGCAGGAATACGCGGCCAAGCACCGCGCGAAGCTCCGCGTTGCCATCAAGGCATATCTCCGGTTTATCGAAGCGGGCGGAATCGTGAACCTCAAGGACTTTAAACCGGGGCTTTTCGACCGCTACTTCAAAAAAGACGTCCCCCTGATCACGGGCGTTTCTACTACCTTTCTGTATCAGAGCAAACGGGAATATACGAACTCGGACAACATGTCCGTCTTTGATGATATCCACGGCGACCCCATGGGTCACTTTGTTGTCGTCTACGGAGAAAACGAAGAGAAGAAATTCTTGATCGCGGATCCGGACTGTACAAATCCAATTGCCCATGATCACTATTACGCGGTCGAACGCAATCGACTGGTACATAGCATTCTCTTAGGCATTCTCACCTACGACAGCTTAATACTCGCCGTACAACCCAAAAAGAAATGAAAAAACTCATCGTTGTCAATAATCCGAAAAACTGGAAGTTCCATGTTTCTGAAGTGCAGGTCGTATCTGCCAAGGATTACTTGACAAATACAGAATTCACGAAGATGCGAAACGTGCGCGTCTTCAATCTGTGCAAAGACTACAGCTACCAAAGCAAAGGGTACTACGTTTCCCTGCTCGCCGAAGCCCGCGGTCATAAGGTCATTCCGAACGTCAAGAGCATTCGCGATTTCAAGGCTCCCGCTGTTGTCAAGAACATCTCCGAAGAAATCGATGACTTGATCCAGAAGAGTTTGCACAAGCTCACCGGTTCGGAATTCACGCTGTCGATTTACTTTGGACAGAACGTGAGCCCGCAATATCTGGAGCTTTCGCAAGAACTTTACCGACAGTTCCAGGCCCCGCTTCTGCGTGCGCACTTTGTGTTTAAACAAAAGTGGTTCATTCAAAATATTCGCCCGATCTGCGTGAACGAAATTCCGGATTCCCACTTGGAAATGGTGGACCAGTTCGCCAAGGAATATTTTGACAAGAACCGCTTTACGTCGGCCCATGCGGACGAATACCTTTACGACCTCGCGATCCTTGTCAATCCGGAAGAAAAGGAGCCCCCTTCCAACGCAAAGGCGATTCAAAAGTTTATCGCCGCAGCCGAAAAAACGGGCTTCCGCGTCGAGCTCATCACCAAAAAGGATTACCACCGCGTTGGCGAATTCGATGCGCTCTTTATCCGCGAAACGACCAATGTGAACCATCACACGTATGCCTTCGCACGCCGCGCACAGTCCCAGGGAATCGCCGTCATCGACGATCCGGACAGCATTCTCCGCTGCTCGAACAAAGTTTACCTGCAGGAACTGATGACCGTCGGCAAGATTCCTGCGCCGCATACGATTATCGCCCATTCCGAAAATCGCCACGAGCTTTCCAAGGAAATCGGCTTTCCGATGATCTTAAAGGCTCCGGATTCGAGCTTCTCCATGGGCGTCGTGAAAGTCAAGGACGAAAAGGAGCTGCAGGCAAATCTCGACAAGATGTTCGAAAGCAGCGACTTGATCATTGCCCAGGAATTCACTCCGACGCCATTCGACTGGAGAATCGGCATTCTCGACGGCAGACCGTTCTACGCCTGCCGCTATTACATGGCAAAGGACCATTGGCAAATTTACAACTGGAACTCCAAAAACGAAGACGACATCTGCGGTCTCTATGACTGCGTGCCGCTCGACGAAGTTCCCCACGGCATCATCAAGGCAGCGCTCCGCGTCGCGTCCCTGATTGGCAACGGTCTTTACGGCGTCGATTTGAAGGAAGTCAACGGCAAGCCGATGGTGATCGAAGTCAATGACAACCCGAGCATCGACGACAACATCGAAGACCAAATCGGCGGAGAAAAGGTCTACCTCACGATTATGCACTCCCTGCGCCGCCGCATCGAAGAACGCATCAATTCGGCACAGCAACGTTTGCTGCAACACCACGGGATCGATTCTTACATCTTATGAGCAATTCTCCTTGGCATCTCTTCGATCGGTTCGGGCTTGAACTCGAATACATGATCGTTTCTAAAGAAACCGGCAAAGTGTTGCCCCGCGTCGATGCGGTTCTCGGCAAAGATGAAAACGGTGAAAACCTTTCGGATCTGGAGCACGGTGACGTTGGGCTTTCGAACGAACTCGTTTCCCACGTTCTTGAATTCAAATGTGCGGAACCGGCGAAAAGTTTTGCCGGCTGGAGTGAACGATTCCACCAGGAAATCCTCGCGGCGAACGAAAAACTTTCAAAGATCGGTGCAGAACTTTTGCCGACCGCAGCGCATCCGTTCATGGATCCGATGACCGAGACAAAGCTTTGGCCGTATGACTGCAACGAAATCTACGAAGCGTACAATCGCATCTTTGACTGCCGCGGTCACGGCTGGGCCAATTTGCAGTCCACGCATTTGAACGTTTCGTTCTGCGGCGATGCAGAATTCGGAACGCTCCATGCGGCGATTCGACTGCTCTTGCCGCTGATTCCGGCGTTTGCGGCTTCGAGCCCTTATCTCGACGGCCGTTATACGGGCTACAAGGACGCTCGCATTGAAACGTACCGTCACAATCAGGAAAAGATTCCGAGCATTACCGGCAAGGTGATTCCGGAAGCGGTCTTTACCGAAGCGGATTACAACGAAAAGATCTTTGAAGTCGTCAAACGGGACATTGCGCCGTACGATACGGATCACCTGTTGAATCATTTCTTCTTGAACAGCCGCGGAGCCATTGCCCGCTTTGACCGTGGCGCGGTAGAAATTCGCCTGGTCGATATTCAGGAATGCCCTAAGGCAGACGTCGCCCTCGCGGAATTTGAAATGGCGATTCTCAAGGGCCTTGCGAAGGGAACCTTTGCCCCGCTCGAAGCGCAGAAAGCATTTGACACGGACAAGCTTGTGAAGGTCCTTTTTGCCACCGTCAAGGACGCAGAAGAAGCGGAAATTCAAGACTCCGAATATTTGAAGATCTTTGGAATTGAAGCTTCCGAAATGCAGGCGAAGGATCTTTTAAAAGCGATTCTTCAAAAGGTACGTTCGGACATTTCTGCAGAATCCCAGACGGTACTTGAAAAGCTTCTGGACCGCGGAACGCTCGCGACTGTGCTCGTGAAAAAGCTCGGCGAAAAGCCGAGCCGGGAAGCCTTTGTGCAGGAGTATGCGAAACTCGCCCACTCGCTCGCGACAAATACGCTTTACACGTAGTTACAGCGCAAGGAACGCAGCCTTGAGTTCTCGAGCAGCCACCTCCGGGTCGGCTGCTTTTTGTATAGCAGAGACCGCGCAGATGCCCGAAATCCCGGATCCCTGCAGCACCTGAATGTTTCCCTTGTTCAGCCCGCCGATTGCATTCACGTTGATCGGAACCGCTTTCACGATTTCCTTCAACGTATCGACGCTTGTGAGAATCGTCACGACCTTGGTCGTCGTCGGGTAAATCGCTCCGACTCCGAGGTAATCCGCGCCAGCCTGGTAAGCTTCCAAAGCCTGCGTAACCGTTTTGGTCGTCGCCCCGACAATTTTGTCGGGTCCCATGAGCTTACGGGCGATAGCCACCGGCATATCCGACTGCCCCACGTGAACGCCTTCCGCATCAATTGCGAGCGCAACGTCCACGCGGTCGTCAATAATCAACGGAATTTGATAGCGTTTGGTAATCGCATGAACCTTTTCTGCCAACTGCAAATATTCCCGAGTGGAAGACTTTTTTTCGCGGAGCTGAATAATGGAAACTCCGCCCTTGCAAGCCGCCTCCACCGAAGGCAAAAAACGTTCTTCCGGCACCACAGTGCTGTCTGTCACAAAATAGAGGGTCGTATCCAGATTTTTCATAGTGCAAAACTAACAATTTTAGCTTCTTCAAAACAAAGCTTCTTGAGCGATTTCCATCACGCTTTCAAAAATTCTTTTTTCAATAATGCAACCCAATGGTTCCAAAAGACATATTTATTATTAATTTTTGTATGGATAGGGGGTTTTGCATTATGAAAAAATCTTCGCTTTTCGGTTTTACTCTAATTGAAATCATGGTCGCCCTCGCGATCGTAGGTGTTCTTGCTGCCGTCGGTACTCCTCTCTTATTTGAACAGGTCGAAAGAACGCGTCAAAAACTTGACTTGGTCAAGCTCCATTATCTCCGCGACGCTCTGAACAAAGCGCTTGTCAATAGCGAAAACGCACTCTTTGACTCGGATTACGTCACAAGCGAAGACATCAAGAAAAAAGTCACGAACGCACTCAAAAGCGACAAGGGTCTCGTGCTGTTCGTTTTCGCCGCTCAGCAAGGCGTCGTTTCGGGAAACGTCCAAGGAACCGGAGGAAACATTGAAGGGGACCAGACCTTCTGCAAACTGATCGGCAACAGTTCAGGAGGCGTTTGGATCGACGCCCTCAAGGAAGGTGGTTTCGAAGGCGTGGCAGATATCGTCGCCTACAGAACCCACAACATGGACAAGAGCTATCTCAAAGATTCTTTCAAGGTGGGTAAATTCAGCAGCTGGGCAACGACTTATCCCAATACCCCCATGTTCCTGAGCCGCGCCCTGACTCAAACCACCACTCCGGATAAAAACGGCGAAAACTACTATGGTGTATCTTTCCAGTACACGAACAAGGATCCCACTTCTCGTTCTGTGGAAGTCTACATCATCGAATCCGGTGGAAACTACAAGAAGTCCTATCGAAGCAGCAGCGGGCTCTGCTTCTCCACTTACGGAGATGCAGGCTGTAAGTAAAGCGCTTAACGATTACACGTAAAGGTAATCGTTAAGAACCGGCTGCAAGCCTTCGTTACTGATATCCTTATACATCGTTCCGAAGCTGCGCGAATCGTTGATTTCAAACTGTTCGTCGCCTTCCCCATCATCAGCCGTTTCTGTAGGAACGGCTTCGCCTTTTTGGGCGGCCGCCTTCGCGGCGTTTTCTTCGGTTGTACGCGGACTGCAGGAATCCTTCTTGTACTTGCTTTCGTGATCGCCGATGCCCGTGGAGACGCCGGCAGAAATCTTCGTGGCACAGATTTTCACAATGCCATTGCGGAATTCCTTGCTTTCGCGACTCGAAACGGTAATGCCGACGAACGGCATAAAGATGCGGTAAGCGCAAAGGATCTGGCAAAGTTCGCGTTCGTGAACGTCTAACGGGTTGATTTTGTCGTTGTTCACGATTGGGCGGAGTCTTGGGCAGGAAAGGCTCATTTCCGCATGCGGATACTTCTTTTGCAGATAGTAAACGTGCAAAGCGCTCGCCAAGGCGTCCTTTCTAAAGTCGGAAAGTCCGAGCAGGGCGGAGAATCCACAGCCGCGCATGCCGCCGAGGAGAGCGCGTTCCTGGGAATCAAAGCGGTATGGATATACGCGCTTGTGTCCCTGTAAATGCAGCTGTTCATAGCGGACCTTGTCGTAGGTTTCCTGGAAAACCGTCACATAGTCCACGCCGCATTCGTGCAGGTAGCGGTATTCGTCGGTATTCATCGGGTACACTTCGATGCCGACGAGCTTAAAATATTTGTGTGCGAGTTTGCAAGCTTCGCCGATGTATTCGACACTGCTCTTGGCGCGGCTTTCGCCCGTGAGCAATAGAATTTCTTCCATGCCGCTGTCGGCGATGACCTTCATTTCGTGTTCGACCTGTTCCAAGGAAAGCTGAACACGTTTGATATGGTTGTAGCAGTTGAAGCCGCAGTAGATGCAGTAATTTTCGCAATAGTTTGCGATGTAGATCGGGGTAAAGAAGTAAACGTTATTGCCGAAGTGCTTGCTCGTTTCGAGTTTTGCCTTCTGAGCCATCTTTTCCAAGTACGGTGCTGCCGCCGGAGAAAGAAGAGCCTTGAAGTCTTCGATCGTGCAAGTGTCATGTTCCAAGGCGCGGCGCACATCGGCAGCCGTGTACTTGGAATAATCATAAGTATCGACATGGCCCATCACACGTCCGTAGATATCGGACTTGAGAACTTCCATTCCCTTCATGTATTCCATAAAATTGGTACGGGAACTCGGGTCCTTTTCCAAACGATGTTTGCGTTCGAGCACCGCCGGAGACAGGGCTTCGGAATCAATCAAAAAACGTTCGTCGTGATAATTATTTTCAGGCATCTTTCACTTCTTTGTAAAACTTAGTCGCGTAAAAAACCGGTGAGCGGATCGCTTGCGCTTGCACCACGGGAAAGGACTCGTCCAAGTCCAGCGAGATACGCTTCTCGACCCGCTTCGATCGCCTTCTTAAAGGCGCTCGCCATGCGAGGCAAATCGCCCGCCGTTGCAAGAGCCGTGTTCGCCATAATGGCGGCAGCACCCATTTCCATAGCGGCACAAGCTTCCGAAGGCTTACCGATACCCGCATCCACAATGATCGGGAGTTCAATTTCGTCAATCAGAATCTGGATAAAATCCTTTGTCGCAAGTCCGCGGTTCGAACCGATCGGCGACGCCAGCGGCATCACAGCCGCAGCACCTGCATTCACCAGGTCACGCGCCACATTCAAATCCGGATACATGTACGGCATCACGACAAAGCCTTCCTTTGCAAGGATCTCCGTCGCCTTGATCGTTTCATAGTTTTCCGGCAAAAGATATTTGGTGTCGCGCATGATTTCAATTTTTACAAAGTCACCGCAGCCGAGTTCACGGGCAAGACGTGCAATGCGCACCGCCTCTTCTGCATTACGCGCACCCGAAGTGTTCGGCAAAAGAGTCGCACTCTTCGGAATGTAATCGAGGATATTTTCATGTTCCTTGGTGTTCGCACGGCGCACGGCACACGTGATGATTTCTGCACCCGCATACTGCACAGCCGCTTCGATCAACTTCAAAGAATATTTGCCGGAACCCAGAATAAAACGGGAACCGAATTCATGACCGCCAATCACCAGTTTATCATTTTCCATTTTTACATTCCTTCTTTGCAATTTCAGTTTCCATTCCGCAAAGGATGCGGACAATCGTCAAAGCCTCATGCGCTGCACAAGCCATCACGCGCGGAGCGACAAGTCCAATGCCGTCGTTCACATCGCTTGAGCCGTCTCCGCACAGGTAAAAGTTTTTCATGACCTTTCGGGTCGAGATACTATTCGCCGAATCAAAGCCCGCCATTCCCGATGCGGCGACAAGAACCTGTTCGGGATTTTTTTCGAGGACCGTGTTCACAAGCATCGCCTTCGCTTCGGGCTTGTCGAAGGCTTCGCAGACCACATCTGCGTGAGCGACCAGGGCGAGCGTGTTTTCTTCGGTCATGCGAGCAAAATGCGTTTCCATTTGCAGGTAGGGAGCGATTTCTTTCAAGTTCTGGGAAAGCGCTTCTGTTTTGGGCATGCCCACCTGGCACGCCTTGTACTGCTGACGGTGCAAGTTTGTGATGTCTACCGTGTCGAAGTCGATCAGAATGAGCTTTCCCACTCCGGCACGGGCAAGCGAAATCGCCACGTTCGAGCCTAAACCGCCAAGACCGCAAACGGCAACCGTCGCCGCCTGCAGCTTTTGCACATTTTGAGCGCCCTGACGCAGCACAAGTGCGTCAAGCATTTCTTCTTTCGATGGAATATTCGACATCAGCCGCCTCCCACAAAGCTGACCACTTCCAAGGCGTCGCCTTCCGCGAGAAGCGTTTCCGCGTACTTGGCCTTGGGAACGATTTCACCGTTTTTTTCGACGGCAATCCGTTTCATGTCAAAGTTTGTGGTAGAAAGATATTCGGCGATGGACTTTCCCGCAAAGGATTTTCCATCCGAATCGATGTCGATGCCGTTGACTTTTATCATTGTACCTCCGTTGGCATTATCCAAATCAGGTGCGGTCGAAGTTGAAAACTTCCTCTCAGCCGGTAATACCAGCTCCCGTATGATCTAGCTAAAAAATAAGTTTTATTTCGCTAGTGCAAAGCGTACGATTTTCTATTATATAGGCTATGCAGAAAAAATCCGTTCTTTTCTTGAGCTGTGAACACGCTTCGAACGCCGTGCCTGAATTTTTGAAGGCGCATTTCAAGAGCAAAGAAGCCAAAGCCATCTTAAAAACGCACCGCGGTTACGACATCGGCGCCGGAGACGTCTTTTGGGAACTCGCCAAAATCGTCCGCACCTCGTATGCCATCCAGGGCGCCTACACCCGCCTTGCAATTGACTTGAACCGCAACAGCAACAAGAACCACCGCTACTCGGAATTCACCGAACAGGCGACCGATGCGGAAAAAGAACGCTTGGAAGGTTACTGGGACGGTTTCCGCGACGCTTTCCTCGGAGCGGTCAAAGCGGAACTCTCCAAAAAGAATCCGTCCCAAATCATTCACCTTTCAATCCACAGCTTTACCCCGGAACTCGACGGCAAGGTGCGCAATGCAGACATCGGCATTTTGTACGATCCTTCCCGCAAAAAGGAAGCCGCCTACGCCAAGGCTCTCAAGGAAAACCTAGAAACCTACTGCCCGGAACTGCGCGTGCGTTTCAACTACCCGTACCTCGGCAAGACCGACGGACACGCGACCGCTCTTCGCAAGCAATACAAGGATTCGGAATATCTCGGTTTTGAAATCGAATTCAACCAGGCGATGCTCACCCATTCAAATCCTGAAGACGTGGCGCAGCTCCTCGCGGAATCTTTACCGGAATAATCTGATTAAAATTCAAAAGAAAAGACTCGTCCATTGACGAGCCTTTTCTTTTTTGAATTCAAGTTTTTACTTGGAACGCAGAACGAGCCTTGCGTAACCCTGCGCATTGAATTCCGGAGCGTCCTTGCCGAACGGAGCCTTGGATTCTTTTTTGAATTCAAATTCGCGATTTTCATCCGACCACTTTTCGCCCGAGCCGTATTCCGCGCCGTCTTCAAAAATCGATGCGGCGGCCGCAATCAAGACGGCACGGCATTCGTCCACAGACAAAGGTTCCTTGACCGCTGTGCAAAGGTCCGGCAGATTGAAAGGTTCAAGTCCGAGCGTAAAAAGCGAATCCGAAGTTTCGATCACATTCACAAAAGCTTCCATCGGAACTTCGCCCGAAGTGAGGTCCGCAAAAGCCTTTGCACTCCAGGCGCAACCCGAATTTTCCACGTAAACGCCAAGCGCGCCCGCATCCAAAATCTTCTTGGCAGCAAACAGGAACGATTTGAATTCATCCGGATTCTTCACAAAGAATTCCACAAAGAAAAGGCTCTTGTGCGCAGCGAGAGCCTTGGATTCTTCATCCGAAAGCGGTGCGTGGTCCGCAAAAATCGTTTCAAGACCTTCGGCTGCACCTTGCAGAATCGGCGTGTAAAAAATCGAAGAACCCGGAATCATCACCTGCTTTTTCGACGTGTCGAGGTTCAGCTTTTCAAGCAGGAACTTCGGAGCGTCTTCAAGCGTACACGGGAGCGGGAATGCAACGGTAAAGGGTTTCATTGAATCCTCTTAAACGGTAGAAGAAAGTTTGGATTCCAAACGGTCAATCGCCTGGGAAAGCAGGTTTCCGGAAGCGTTAAAATTCCAAGATTGATGCTTTTCACGCGTTGCCGCAGTCAAGCTCTTGGCAGAAATTTCATCCTGCTTCAAAAGTCCAGCCTGGTGAGCGCTGTGCAAAGCCTTTCCCAAGTAAACCTGTTCTGTTTGGCCGGGCGTCGGCACAAAAATACAGTTCGCGCCTAGGTAAACCATGTCCATCACGGTGCTGTAGCCCGGGCGGGAAATGCAATATTCCGCGCTCTGCACAATCCGTGCGAACTCTGCGGTTTCCAAGTGATTGTACAGTTTGACATTCGACGGAGCTTTTGGCAGTGCTGCGTCGCCGGGTAGTCCTCGGATGACGACGTGTTCGCCGGGGATTTTTTCGAAGGCTTTGAGGAGCGCCTTTTCAAATGAAGTGCGCATGGGTTCCGGGCCTGAGAGGATCGCGGCGAAGCGATACTTCTTTCCCCAGTCCATATTCAAAAAATCCAAGTCTGCAAAACGCGAAAGCGCTCCGACGTATTCCGCCTTTGTCTTCGGCACATGCGAAAGCTTTCCCGCCATCCCAGGATACTCCGGAAAATCCGGCACCCAAATGGAATCAAAGCGGGACATTTCGCGCGCATGCCAAGCGACACCGATCTTTTCCAGAGCCGCAAACGGTCCCGGGAAAGCGATGCTCAGCTGGTGCGTCATGTAAATGTTGTAAGCGCCTTCGGCGTGGAATCCAAAACGGTTGTCCGAAAAAATCACATCGTAACCGCGTTCCTGCACCAGCTTTTGCGCCGCCTTCTGTTCGCGAAGAATCACGCTCATCAAACGCGTGGAATTTTTCAAAAGCCAAAGCGGCATCTCGAATCCGCGGCTCGGATATTCGATTTGATATCCTGGGACCGGAATCTGTTCGAGATCCGGGAACTGCCCCTTGTACAGGGCGGCCACACGACCCGATACCGCCAAATCGACCTTCCAGCCGCGGCAAAGAAAGGCATAAATAATCGGAATCGTTCGAGTCGCATGTCCAAGGCCCCAATCCAAAGGCGCCACCAAAATCTTCTTCATGCTAGCGGCTCCTGATGTTCGAAATCCAAGGGTTCGCCCAGTCGCCGTGGTCGCAGTCCATGTTGTCGCCCTTGATCACGCGCAGATCGAGCAGCGAAGCCTTTTCCACAGGCACCTGGAGCTTCATGGAATCGCCCGAATACAAACGCTTCGAATGCCAGATTTCACGGTCGTTAACGTAAACGGCAAATTCAGCACCGTCGCCGCAAGCGCTTTCTTCATCGAGTCCGACGACCGCATTCAACATTCCGCTGAGAGAGCCGTTAGCGCACTTGCCGTCCGCGCAAAGGTTCAGTACAATGCGAGAGTTGGCATGGGAACCGAAACCGTAGCGGTAGAATCCACCGCCGACGTGAAGCGTGTGATGTTCCACGCTCTGATCGCGCTGGGCATCTCCCCAGTCCTGCGAAACGCTTTCAAACGGGAGCGTCGAAAGGAGCTGCACCGCATCGCCTGCGACAAAAGCATCTCTCGACAGGCGAATCGTATCTTCCGGAACGTAGAAGCTAAAGTTGTATCGGGAAAGGCCCGGAGCCTGTTCCGCGACCGTCAAAGAATCCGTCGCAGAATCCAAGACTCCATGCGCGAGCAAGGAATCCCCCACGAAAACATCATAGGCGACGGATTCCGGGAAGTTCTTCGTGATCGTAAAACGGTTGCTGTCGAGTTCGCTCACCGAAAGGCCCTGCGCATAAATCGAAAGCCCATGCTTGGCAAGAATCTTGTGGATCGTGAGCGGATAGCCGAACAGGCGATTTTCCGCCAAGACCTTTTCCACTTTATAGCCTTCGAGGATCGAGGTAATCTGGTCCGTGGTCTTGAATCCCACGACACGGGATTCGCGGTTCACCTTGCCATAACCGTCCTGACCGCGGACAAGGTAAATGTTTCCACCGCTCATCGCCTGGTACTTGGCAAAATCATCTGTGGACCAGCCCATAAAGGTACGTTCGCTAAAGCTCGAATGCCCCGAAGCGAGCATCTGCCACGGACGGGAATAGATATAAATCGAATTCTTCGGAAGCTGTTTCAAGTAGGTGTTCAGATAATTTTCTTCGCCCAAAAGCTTATTCTTGTAATAGAGCATGTTCGCATCAAAGCTCGACGTATGCACCACCGCAAGACCCGCCGAAAGGACGATTGCCGCAAGGACCGTCACAATTGCCGAACGCTTTTCATCGAGGAAACAGGTCGAAACAAAGTCCCCAATTCCAAGCGCCATAATGAGCGCAAACAGCGGAAGGGCAACCAGCACGTAACGCTGGTTGATGTCGATTTCAAAGGTTCCCGACACGTTCAAAAGAATCACAAAGATCTGGATGCAGAAGAGAATTCCCAGCACAAAACCGCGGCGATAGCGCTTCTTAAAAATCATGCGATACAGAAGCCAGCCCGTTGCCAAGAGCAAAATCACCGTAAAGGTCGTGTAGAACGGATTTTCGAGAATTCCCCCGTGCGAAGGATCGCCTTCGAGGTTCATCATCTTCACAATGTCCGTCTTGAGATTGAACCAGAAGTTCGAAAGCGAATGCGCCGCATGAGTTCCGCCCTGGAAATCATAACCGCGGTACGCCGCCATCGTATTCACCGCAGGCCAGCTCACGGCAATCGTCGAAAGCACAAACAGCGGAAGTCGGTAGAATTCCCCACGGAAATAGCGCACATAATACAGCGCAAACGGCACAAAAGCAAAGACCGTTTCCTGACGCGTACCCGAAAAAAGGCCGAGCAGCGGAACCGTCAGCAGAAAATGCTTCCACTTCACCTCTTTCGGCGGCACAAGCGCATACCAAGCCATCAAAAGCGAAAGGATTGCAATATAAAGGACTTCCGTGGAAGCGGACCGCGACTGCAACAGGTAAATCGGCATACCGCCAAGAAAAGCCGTCGCCGCAAGCGCAAGCCAGTCGTTCTTAAACCAGATCGACAGCGCAAGGAAGAATGCCACAAGGCTCAACAGGTAGAACGGGAAGTTCACAACCAATGCCGTATCCCGGTTCGGATCGGCAAACTGGAAGACGAGGGAATAGACAAAGCCCAATGTCTTGCCTTTGAAGTTGTTCACCTCGACTTTACAGTCCAAAGTTCCGTCGTTCCAAATGCCTTCATTGCAAACGCCCCCCGACTGCTCGAAGTACATCTGAAGGCCCATCGATTCCCAGCTCGTTTCATCCGAAAGGACTCGGTGCGAATTTTCGATATGGTTCACCGCGAAAAGCGTAAAGAACCCGAGAAGGCACGCGAGAACGATCAGGCTCTTGGTCGAAGGCACATGGCTTTTGACACGGCCAAAGATTTCTTTCGCATTCACCACGAGTCCCGCCACAAGCACAAGGAAGGTGCCGAGAGTCGCATAATAGCCCCATTCGATATCCCAGGACCTGGCGAACGGAACCGAAAGATGGTTAAAAACGAGGAAGGCGCCGACCAGGACGAGAAGCGTCAAAACGATGGTCCAACCTTCTTTACGCGAAATCGAAAACGAAACTTGATCTTGCTTCATAACTCCCCAAAGATAAAAAGAAACCCGCGAGCCATGCCCGCGGGTTTCCTGCTTCAAATCTGAATTACTTCACTTCCACGTAGTAAGACTGGAGAGTCTTGCCGTTGGAGGAAAGCACAATGAGCTGCTTGCCCTTCGGGAGGTTGCCCTTCACCGAGAAGAGGCCTTCAGCCTTGTATTCCACAGCGAGTTCGGTCTTCTTCGAGACGTCCGGGAAGATACCCTTCTTGTCGTTTTCGAAGCCCTGGCAGTCTGCGTGAGCAGAAACAGCAGCGGTCACAGCCGGATAAGCAGCCGCTTCGACAGCAGCCGTCACGGAACCCGGGTTGCAGTAGAGAACGTCAAAGGAAGCGTCCATCACCTTCGGATCTGGGAGCTTGTTCACCTTGATGTCCTTCTTGGAAGCCTTCTTCTTCTTGTCCTTCTGAGACGGAGCGGAAGCGCTCATGTCCTGTTCAAAGCTCGTGCGGAGACCGGCGAGGGATTCCTTACAGGTCGTGGAGAAGATTGCCCAGCTGTTCGTCACCTTCGTGCCGCCTTCTGCGCCAGCGATGTACATACCCGGGGTCACGGTGTCCGGATATTCGTAAAGGGTGATTTCGAGGTTCGGATCCTTGTTCGTGGTCGTGAACTTCTGCTGGCCGAGGATGTACTTGCTGCGGCGAGCCTTGATCAAATAAGAACCGACGGTCACGCCTTCGAACTTGAACTTACCTTCCTTGAGCATATCCTTATATGCGTAGCTCTGGCTCTGCGTACCGTAGATCGTGGAATCCATCCACACGGTCGGCATTTCAACCGGCTTGCCGGTGAAAGCATCCAAAACCTGGCCAGAAACCGTACCGGACTTATCGCAACCAAAAAGGGAAAGAGCGATAGCCGCAGTCGCAATAGGGAGCAAAACTTTTTTCATATCGAAACTACCTCTAAATGTTTTAAGTGGTCCAAAAATAAAAAAAATCGGGAACCCGTCCACCGGATTCTTAAATCGTCTTGGAAAAAACGCCTTCCCGCTGCACTTTCTGCATCAGCGGATCGAGCTGCATCGCCAGATAGCGGATGACAAGAGTCCCGAGTTCCGTCGCTTCTACCTCAAAATCGGACTTTTTGACCAAAAGTTTGTCGTTTTCGAGAGCGAGGAGGCGGTCCCAGCCTGCGCCGAGAACCCGTTTTTCTTCTTCCGAGACCTTCAGTTTGCGGTTGCACATCAAATGTTCGATGGCATCGCGAATGATTCTTTCCTCGTAAGAGAGTTCCTCGCAGCGGATTTCCGTCATCTGGTGCGCTTCCTGCAGTTCCACGTACTTCTTGCTTTCGTGGATGTTCTGCGAGTAAGCGTTGTCGAGCTGCGAAATGGCGCTAGAACCAAAGGCGTAAACTTCGCCCGTTGTCGCACGGGTGCAGTAGCCCTGGAAGTTGCGGTGCAAAAGCCCTTCGGAAAGAGCGATCGACAAAGAATCCTTCGGGTCGCAGAAATGGTCCATTCCCACGTCCACAAAGCCCGCCTTTTTAAACATGTCGCGCGCTTCGAGGAAGAAGCCGAGCTTTTCGTGCGGAGTCGGCATCGGGAACCTTTCGAGCGCCTTCTGCGCCTTTTTGACCCAAGGGACGTGCGCGTAGCTAAAGAGAGCTATGCGGTCCGGATGGGCTTCAGCGGCGAGTTCGACGCTCTTATAGAAGGCGGCTTCCGTCTGGGAAGGCAGGCCGTAAATCAGGTCCAGGTTGATGCCAGTAAAGTTCAGTTCGCGGGAAAGGACCAAAAGTTCCTTCACCGGCAAAATCGAAGGATCGCGTCCGACGTTCTTCAAAACCTGCGGGTCAAAGTCCTGAATTCCGTAGCTCACGCGGTTAAAGCCGATGCGGGCGAGCTCCCGCAGGCGCGGCTCGTCGATGAGCGACGGGTTGCATTCGATCGCGATTTCTGCGTGCGGGGCAAATGTAAAGCGTTCCCTTAATTTGTTCAGAATCTTTTCGAGATAGGAATACGGAACGGCGGAAGGCGTTCCCCCGCCAAAGTGGACCTGCGTCACGGGACGCGAAGCGTCGATCCACGGGAGCTTTTCGTCCATTTCCGCAAAAAGAGCGTTAAAGTAGCGGACGAGTTCATCCGAATTGCCCGGAAGGAGTTCCGCCGTGCAACCGCAGAAGAGGCAGCGCTTTTTGCAGTAAGGAATGTGAAAGTAGAAGCTCACATTCTGCGGCTTGAGAACGTTGGACTCACGCCATACGCGTTCCACCTGCGCCTTGCTTTCTGCTGCATGAAAAAGATTCGCCGGGGGGTAACTCGTATAACGGGGAGCGTTCGTGTTATACTTCAAAAGGAAGTCGATCATTCCATTGTCCATGCCCCTAATATAACAAACGCACATGCTTTTTTTTTAGATTTTACGCCGATGAAACTTTCTTGTACCATTTTATGCGCTTCGCTCGTGTGCTTTTTCACAGCCTGCACGATGCCGCTCCGCCCGAGCTATGACCGTAACTCCGGCTCTTACAGGCTCTCCAAGGGGGAACAGCATACAAACCAGGTGATGGCAAACGCATCCGGTGCGACCGCAGACTGGATGACCGTCATCAAGCCATGGATCGGTACCCCGTACAAATACGGCAAGGCTTCCCGCAGCGGAACCGACTGCTCGGGCTACGTCATGAACATTTACAAGGAAAAAACAGGCATCTCCCTTCCCCACAGCTCCACCCAAATGTACAAGATGGGCAAAAAGATCGATAAGGGCGACCTCAAGACCGGAGACCTGGTCTTCTTCGGCGGTGGCGCAGGCGTAGACCACGTCGGCGTGTACCTGGAAGAAGGAAACTTTACCCACGCCAGTACGTCCAAGGGCGTCATGATCAGCCCGTTGACCGACCCATACTGGCAGCCCCGTTACAAGGGCGCGCGGAGAATTCAATGAAAAAGAAAATCGCATTCCAAGGACGCCGCGGCGCATATAGCGAATCCGCAGCCCGTTACCTTTTCGGGGAAGACATCGACGTTCTTCCGATGGACACCTTCGAAGAAATCTACCAGGCGATCGAAACCGGCAAGGCAGACGGCGGAGCAATTCCTATCGAGAACTCCACCGCGGGATCGATCTACGAAAACTACGACCTGCTCGCCAAGTGGCGTCACCCGATCGTCGGAGAAGTCCAGCTCCAGATCGAGCATTGCCTTTGCGCAAACAAAGGCGCTTCCATCGAATCGTTAAAGCACGTGATGAGCCATCCGCAGGCGCTCGCCCAGTGCAGCCACTTCTTTGAAGAAAATCCTTCGATTGAAAAGGTCATCTTCTTTGACACCGCAGGCTCTGCAGAAGAAGTCGCAAAGCGCAAGAACCTGACCGACGGCGGCATCGCCAGCACCTACGCTGCCAAGCTCTACGGCTTAGACGTTCTCCGCACGAACCTCGAAAACATCAAGGGCGTGAACTTCACCCGTTTTTACGCGATCCAAAAGGCTCCCGTCGACGTTTCCGTTTCCGAAAACATCAAAACGGTCATCCTCTTTGAACTCGCGAACGACGACAAACCGGGCGCCCTGTACGGCGCACTCGGAGCCTTCGCCAAGCGCGGTATCAACATGACCCGCATCGAAAGCCGCCCGAATCCGGACAAGCCCTGGGGCTACATCTTCTACGCATCGCTCCTCGCCAATCCCAAGGATCCGAAGGTCATCGAAGCTTTTGAAGAACTGAACCAGTACACGAATTTCACCTACCGCCTGGGTTCTTTTGTCCGCGGAAAAACAGAACGCTTAAAGTACGAGGCTTAACATGGAACGCATCGACAGTCGAAAGTTCAACGAAACACGCCCGGTCAAAATGACCACCGGCTTCATTTCTTCTGCAGACGGTTCCGTTTTAATCGAAATGGGAAACACCCGCGTCATCTGCAACGCGACCCTTCTCCCGGAAGTCCCCGCATGGCTCGCCGGAAAAGGCCGCGGTTGGATTACCGCCGAATATTCCCTGCTCCCGCAGAGCACGGGCAAGCGCGTCGACCGCGAACGCAAAGGCGCATCGGGCCGCACCCAAGAAATTCAACGTCTGATCGGGCGTTCTCTCCGCGGAGCCGCCGACCTGAACGCTCTCGGTGAAAACGCGATCGTCGTGGACTGCGACGTGATCCAGGCAGACGGCGGCACAAGAACCGCAAGCATCATCGGAGGCTTTGTCGCCCTCGCACTCGCCCTGAAAAAGATCAAGCAGAAGCTCGGCATCGAAACGCAGATTTTAAAACACGCGGTGACCGCGATTTCGGTCGGCGTCGTCCAGGGCGAACCTCTGCTCGACCTGTGCTACGTCGAAGATTCCGCTGCGGACGTGGACATGAACATCGTCATGCGCGACGCCAAATCCTTTATCGAAGTCCAAGGGACCGGCGAACATTCGGATTTTGACCGTGCCACCTTGAACACGCTCATCGATCTCGGAGAAAAAGCCTGCAAGGAAATTTACCCGCTCCAGATGCAGGCCATCGGAAGCAACGAACTCCCGTAGCGGTTTTTAAAACACAAAAAAAGCCCGCCCCGAGCGAGGCAGGCTTCATAGAAACCGGGAGCCACGGAAGGAAACATCTACGAGTCCCGAAGGCATTGCCTTCTGCGAACCTTTCGCCGAAGCTCTTTTCCAGTCACATCTATAAAGTACACCCATCTTCTCGAGAATGCAACAAAAATCCTTCTCGAGCATCTACCAAAACAACATATTCCAAGTTGGAATTCCGCTGTAGCTGGAAATTTCTACTTTTGGGATAGAGGTTATTATGCACATTGGTCAGTTTGAATACGCCCGCGTCGAAGAAATCAAGCCGCAAGGTTTCTACCTGGAAGTAGAAAGCGGTGGACGCGTCCTTTTGCCGGGATCCAAGGCTCCACACGATTTACGCGAAGGCGACGAACTGGAAGTGTTCATTTACGTCGACAACGAAGGACGTCCGATTGCGACGACGCAAAAGCCTTACGCGACTGTCGGCGAATTTGCCGTCCTCGAAGTCAAGGATGTGAACGATGTGGGCGCATTCCTCGACTGGGGTCTCGACAAGGATCTTTTCCTCCCCTACAAGCAGCAGCTCGGCGATTTGGAACCGGGCGACCGTTGCGTCGTGTACATCTTGGAAGATGAACGCACCGCGCGTATTGTAGCGACGGAAAAGATCAAAGCCTTTATCGACCGCAACACGCGCGACCTGCACATTTCGCAGAAGGTCGACCTCGTCGTGTACGACGTCGCCGAAGATTACGTGGACTTCCTTGTGAACTACCGCTACTCGGGACGTTTGCACCTGGATTCCACGATTACCGATACGTTTGAAATCGGCGACTGCGGCGAAGGCTATATTCAGAACATTCGCGAAGACGGACGTCTCGCTTTGAGCTTAAAACCGGTCGGCTACCATGCGACGATGGACGCCGCAGACGACATCATGAAAAAGCTCGAAGCGGCAGGCGGACTTCTCCCGTTCTCCGATAACAGCTCGCCGGAAGAAATCCAACAGGAATTCGGCCTTTCCAAAAAGGCTTTCAAGAAGGTCATCGGAGGCCTCTTCCGCCAGGGCCGCATCTTGATCAACAACGACGGCATTCGGCTCGCTCCCAAGAAGGAACAGCGCCGCTACCCGCGCCGCGAATCCAAAAAGAACTTCCGTTCCCGCTAACCCAGAGGTTTCCCATGTTGACGCTCGAAAAAGGAATCAATCTCGGTGGATGGCTTTCGCAGTGCAATTACACGCTCGAACGCTATGAAACCTTCATCACGGAAAAAGACTTTCAGCAGATCGCAAGCTGGAAGTTTGACCATGTGCGCATTCCGTTCGATTACAACGTCATCGAAAAGGAAAACGGCGAACTCTTAGAAGAGAACTACAAGTATCTCGATAACGCTGTCGCCTGGGGAAAGAAGTACGGTCTGAACGTCATCCTCGACCTGCACAAGACCGCGGGCTACGACTTTAACGACTTCGGCAATCAGGAAAAGAACAATCTCTTCAACAACGCCAAGGCTCAGGAACGCTTCCTCGGAATTTGGGACCGCGTTTCCAAGCGTTACGCAAAAGAAGAGAATGTGGTCTTTGAACTTTTGAACGAAGTGGCGGACCTGGAATTTATCGATCCGTGGAACAAGCTGATCGTGAAAGCGGTCGAAACGATTCGAAAGAACGCGCCAGAGACTCCGATCATTTATGGCGGCGTCTGCTGGAACAGCGCTTCCTTTGTGAAAGACCTTGTTCCGCCGCCGTCGAAGAATATCATTTACACGTTCCACCTGTACGAGCCTCTGCTCTTTACGCACCAGAAGGCTTACTGGGTCGAAGCGTTGAACAACGACAGAGACATTCCTTATACCGACAGCATGGAATTCTTCCGCAAGGAATCCCAGGTTCTTGGCTACATGGGCGAAAATCTTCTCCGCGCCAAATGCCAAAAGATGGGACCGGAATTCTTCGAAGAATTTTTGAAGGAAGCGGTCGAAACGGCCAAGGCTCACGGCGTTCCGCTGTACTGCGGCGAATACGGGGTCATTGAACTCGCAAACGCTTTTGAAACGGTCAAGTGGTTCCGCGATGTCCATCAGGTCTTTGACAAATACGGCATCGGCCACGCTCTGTGGAGCTATAAGGAAATGGACTTCGGATTTACCGGGGAACATTACAAGCCGCTGCGTGATTTTATGTTGAAGTAAAAGTTTTAAGAGGGGAAAATGCCTAATCAAAAACTGAGAGAACCGACAATCACTCCTGAAGAACTCTTCTGGAAAAACGAAGTCAAGAGCAATCACCTGATGTGTTCGGTGTTGATTCTCTTTTGGGGACTCTGGGTAACGCTAGGGCTTTTCAGCATCGTCCATATTTTTTGGCTTGAATTTAAACCGTTCATGACCTTCTTCGGAATCACGACTGCCCTCATGGCACCGGCGATCGGGATTACGCTTTATTATAATGGCGAAAAGAAGTGGATCAAGACGATGCTCACCTTTGTGTTCCTGATCTGCGTCGGCATTTTCGACACCTATCTCGGTTACAATCTAAAGCTGATGCTTGTCGTGCCGATGCTTGTGAGCGTGCGCTACTATTCCAAGCGTTTGACCTGGAGCGTCTGCATTGCGAGCTTTATCGTGATGTTCTGCAGCTGTATTTTGAACACGATGTACGGCTATATCGATTTGAACATGATCGATGTGGCGAAGGAAGTTACATTACTCCCGGATGTCGATCCGCGCGAAGTCATCACGGATGATGTGATCAACAAGGAAAAGCTTTTTTGGAGCCAGCTGCAATTCGGATTCTTGCCGGAAGCCTTGGTGCTGATTTTGCTCACTATCCTGTGTGTGAAAATCGCCGGTAGAAGTCAGAACCTGGTCGTGGAACAGGCGCAGGTCTCTGCCAAGACGGCCCAGCTTGAAACGGAACTCTTCCTCGCATCGAGCATCCAAAACGGTCTTTTACCGAACATTTTCCCACCGTTCCCCGACCGTCATGAATTCGACATTTACGCGAGCATGAAACCGGCGAAGGAAATCGGTGGCGACTTTTACGACTTCTTCATGATTGACGACGACCACCTTGCACTCGTGATGGCGGACGTTTCCGGTAAAGGCGTTCCCGCCGCCCTCTTCATGATGATTTCCAAGGCTTTGCTCAAGACGCAGGCGCAGAACGGTCACTCCCCTGCCGAAGTTCTCGCGAAGGTCAACAATCAACTTTGCGAAAAGAATCCGGCGGAAATGTTCGTAACCGTCTGGCTCGGCTTCTATGAAATCAGCACGGGTAAGATTATCGCCGCGAACGCGGGCCATGAATATCCTGCCATCAAAAGAGCAAATGGCCAATTTGAACTTTTTAAGGACAAGCACGGCTTTGTCGTCGCCGGTATGGAGAACATGAAGTATCACAATTACGAACTCCAGTTGGATGTGGGTGATACGCTCTTCCTGTATACAGACGGCCTTCCGGAAGCCACCGACCTGACGGACAGACAGTTCGGCTACGAACGCATGCTCGGCGCGTTGAACGCCAATTCCGACTGCGACATGAAGGGTTTGCTGCAGACGGTCCATGATCACGTCAGCGAATTTGCAAACGGTGCAAACCAGTTTGATGACTTGACCATGCTCGCCATCGAACGCAAGGTTTAAAGCAAGGTTTTACGCAAAGCTTCGCCTTGATTTATGTCGAATGAATTCCTGGACCATTTTCTCGACCACGTCGAGAAAAAAGCAAATGAAGTCGCTCTCGGCGACGGTTCCAGGTTCTACACGTGGAAGGAATACGGCTCTCTCACCGGAAAGGTTTACGCCTACCTCAAAGATCGCGGACTCGGAAAAGAGGATATCGTCGGCGTTCGACTCGGGCGCGGTCTTTCACAGCTCATTTGTGAAATCGGCATTCTGCGGAACGGGAGCGCCTTTGTCGCACTCGACATGGATTCCGTTCCCGAAGAACGTTCCCGCTACATCGAAAAAAACTGCGGAGCAAAACTTCTGCTCGGCGAAAAGGAATGGGCCGAAATTCAGCAGTACCGCGAAGAAAAAGGCTACAACCTGGATGCCGACGAAAACAATTTAGCGTTTGCCGTTTACACGAGCGGTTCCACGGGAAAGCCGAAGGGAGCCTTGCACGAACGCGGATCCCTTTCGAAATGCGGACATTCCGTTTACCACGAAAAGACTTCGATGATCGAAGGCTTTGACCGCTTTGGAGTTTTAATTCCGCAGTCGATGGCGGCGGCGCTGATCTTTACGCTCAAATCGACCTTTGTCGGTGCAGCGGTCTTTATTCCGCCGCTTTCCACTGTAAAAGATCCGAACGCCTTGCTGCTGTTCCTAGAAAAATTCCAAATCAGCAATGCGTTTGCGCCGCCGGTTCTTGTGCCGATGATCGATTCCGCAAAAAGTCTGCGTTTGATTCTTGTCGGCGGCGAACTTTGCATCCACTCTTACAGCGAAAAGAAACCGCTGTACCAGATTTACGCGGCGAGCGAATCGATGTTCGTGCTGAATACGACGCCCATTCGCAAGGAAGATCCCCTGCCGACTCTGGAAGTTCCGGGCAGCGAAAACAAGGTTCAAATCGTTGACGGAGAACTTTGCTTTTACAACCCTTACTTCAGAGGCTATGCGGGCGACCCTGTTTCCACAAAGAGCGTCTTTTTAGAGACCGAGAACATTTCTGTTGCCGACAAGATTTACCGCAGCCGGGACGGCGCCAAGTGGGATTCCCAGGGGCGCCTTGTCGTCACCGGACGCTTGGACGACATGTTCAAAGTGAACGGGAACCGTGTAGAACCGGGCGAAGTCGAATCCGCTTTCAAAAAAATCAGCGGCGCAAGCGAAGCGGCCATGCGCAAGTTCGACATCGGAAATCGTTCCGTTACGGTTCTCTTTTACACGCATCCGAAAATTTTATGCGGAAGCGTTCGCGATTGGAAGGAAATACTTTCCGCAGAACTTCCCCATTACATGATTCCGAACTTCTTTTTAGAGGTCGAAAGTTTTCCACATCTGGAAAATGGAAAGCTCAACCGCCGCGGACTTTCTTGCCCGGACTTTTCCAAGCTTCGCCCGGAATATGTTCCCCCGCAGACCGAACTGCAAAGGCTTATCGCAAACGCTTTGGAAGAATCCTTAGAAGTGGAACACATCGGCTTAGACGATGACTTCTTTTTACTCGGAGGCGATTCCATCGCCGCAATGGAAATGCTCCTTGCGCTCGAAAGATTTGGGCTAAAGCTCCAAGACATCGACGCGGGCAAAACCGTCCGCGGAATTGCCGAAATTTTAGAAGCGCGGCAAATGTCATTCACGGCAGAAATTTCGACAGATACGATTGACCCCTTTCCGCTGTTGCTTCCGCAAAAACACATGCTCTTGCAGCAACTCGAAAACGCAGGAGCCTCTCCGCTGTGGCTGAACCTGCAGCTCGAACTTCCGAGCGACGTGAACGTGGAAAATTTTTCGCGTGCGGTCGATACGGCCATTGTAACCCATCCTGCGTTCCTCTTTACCTTTGAAAAATCCGAAGAACTGGTGCAGCATTATCACCCCGAGCTTTTTACGCCGACGCCCATCCAAAAAATCCAGGGCGACATCGAAGCGGAACTCGCCGCGTTCTTTAGACCGACTCCCGTTCTAAACTCCCTGCTGTACCGCGCCTGCATTTTACAGTCCGGCGGAAAAAACATCTTCGCCATGACCGTGAACCATGCAATGATCGATGGTTCCTCGCTTTCGCTCTTCCTCTTTGACGTGCAAAGAATTTACAACAACCAAGAGCCCGCGAAAGATAAATACATCAAAGCCTTGATCGAATTCGAAAACTACATCCGATCTAGGCAAGGAAAGCGCGCCCTCCAAGCGGCAGAAAAGCGCCAAGCAAAAATTCTCAGTTCTTACGACACAATTCCAAAGCCCGATTTCGAAGGTTCCTGGGGAGCGGCCGCCAAAACGGCGGAGCGCGACGTCGCGATTCTCCGCTACTACCCGACCGAGCTTTACGCCTTTGCATACGCCAAGACCGTTCATGAATCCAATCACACGGATAAAATCGCCTTTGTCGTGACGCATCACGGAAAAGTCACCGAAGCGCAAATCTCAAGCTGCGGAAACTTCGCCACGGACATTCTGATCGCTTTGGACTTTAAAGGCAAAACGGACCAGCAACTGCTCAGCTCCATCCAAAAGCAAATCGCCGATGCACTCCGAGTTCCCTTCCGCCCGGTCCTTCCCGCGATGACAGCGGTCATTTACCAGTCGAACGTTCTCGAAATGAAGCTCTTTGGAAAGAACGCGGTAGAATCTTACGTCAGCGCGGATTTCGATGTTGCCGAGAACGCTTTGAATGTTCACATCTTTAAAAGCGGTAAAAAAATGAAGCTGATGTGCGAATATGACTCCGCACGATTTAAATTGGAAAGCATGGAAAGCTTTGCCGCCCGTTTAGAAGAAAACATTCAAAAGCTTTTTCGTCAACAGGATTCAATCCTTCATCAGTTGGAAAAATCGTGAAGCAAGTTTCGTTCTGCGGGAAAAAATTTAATTCGATGCTGCTCTCGGCGACGGTCGTGATGACGATTGTCGTTTTGCTGCTCCTTTCGGATTTGGCAATAGCCGGGAACCTCATCGGCGAAGAAGCGGTAGCGGCTATCAACATTTTGCGGACGCCCTACATGTTCGTGCTGGGTTTAAGCTCCATCATCAGCCAGGGATCTTCGCTGCTGTATTCGCTCCGTATGGGTGAATTCGACAAGGACGCGGCCGACCGTATTTTTGGGCAAGGTCTCTTAGGCGCGACTCTCCTTTGCGGACTTGTCTGCATCGTCTTTACCTTCGGACTCGATCCGTATCTGTATTACCTGCAGCCGACCGCGGAAATCGAAAGACTCGCCCGGGAATACGCGCACTTTTATATCCCGACTCTCACAATCTACCCGATGTACATGTACATCGCCGCCATGATCTACACAGACGGTGACGAATCGCTGAGCTTAATCGCGAACCTCTTTTTGATTCTTGGAAACATCGGCTTTTCCATTTGGATGGGCATGAAGATCGGCATGGCGGGCATTTCCCTCGGTTCGCTGATCGGGATCGCCGCCTGTACCGCCGTCTCTTGCCTGCACTTCTTCAAAAAGTCCAATTCGTTAAAGCCTAAGATTTTTGTGAGCCTCAAAAGCCTTTGGGATGTCGCGAAGTACAGCTTTGTCGATGCGGGCATCTACATCTACTTTGCCATTCAGAGCTTTGTCTTGACCAAGCTTATCATTACGCAGTTCGGCGGAAGGCATCTCGAAATCTATTCCGTCGTGGTATGCCTTTGGCAGCTGACGCTCATCTTCGACGGGATCGGCCAAGCCTTCTGCCCCTTGGTGAACGTTTACCGTGGCGAAGGCAACATTCCAGGCGTGCGCAAAACGATGAAATTTTCCTTCCGTACCGCGGTCATCGAAGGCATCGCTCTGACAATTGTCCTCTTCAGCGGCGCCGATCTCATTCCCCACTTTTTCGACATCCGAGATCCGGAACTGATCCAGGCGACAGTCCGCGCGGTGCGCATCTACAGCGTAACCCTCCTCGCCACATCGCTACTGTTCCTTCTTACCTCTTACTATCTCCTGACCGATAAAATCGGGCATGCGGTTCTCATCTGCTTTTTCAAGGATCTGCTGACGCCGCTCGCGTTTGCGGTTCCGCTCGCCTTCTTCTACGATCTCGATTACATGTGGGTGGGCATGTCAATCGCTCCGGTCGCAGCCCTTGCCCTGAGCATTTACTTTACACGTCTGCGCTTTGGCACCAAAGGCTTCCCGCTTTACACCGACAAGCCGCAGGGCGCCATTCGAAGTTTTGACTTTTATATCGACGATCAAAAGGTGATGCACGCCCGCGACAAGGTGGAACAAATTCTGCTCAAGTCCAGCGCCAGCAAGCGCACGGTCATGCGTTCCATGCTTTTAATCGAAGAGCTCTTTATGCTCATCAAGGAAAAGAATCCGGGCAAAAAGGTGATGGCGGAACTCACCCTCTACATCACCCAGGACCAGGTGAAATTCGTTTTCCGCGACGACGGCATCATCTTCGACATCACCCAGGAAGACGACCCGATCAACTCGATCCGCGGCTACATGGTCGCCTCGATCATGCACGAGCAAAAGGTGCGCAAGAACCTCACCACGACAAGCTTCAACCGAAACATGTTCGCCCTGCCGATGCAGATGGACACGAACTAAACTTCAAAAAAATTTTAGCGCAAAAAAAATCCCAGGTTTTCACCTGGGACTTTTCATTTCTACGAAATGGGATTAGGCTTGCGGCTGTTCAGCTGCAGGAGCTTCGCCCTGAGCCTGTTCAGCAGCCGGCTGATCCTTGTGCTGCAAAGCCTTGATCGAAAGCTTCACCTTGCCCTTCGGATCGACGCCCAAGCAGAGGACGGTGACTTCGTCACCGACGTGCACGATGTCTTCGACCTTTTCGACACGGTAGTCGGCGAGTTCGGAGATGTGCACGAGACCGTCACGGCCCGGGAGGATTTCGACGAATGCGCCGAACGGCTGAATCGTCTTGACCTTGCCCTTGTAAATGCGGCCCGGTTCCGGTTCTGCAGTGAGTTCTTCGATCATGCGACGGCAGACTGCACCGGCCTTAGCGTTCGGAGCAGCGATGTCGATCATACCGGATTCGTCGATGTTGATCTGGCAGCCGGTCTGAGCCTGCATGCCCTTGATCACAGCGCCACCGGAGCCGATTACGTCACGGATCTTGGAGGTCGGGATGCGCATCTTGAGCATCGTCGGAGCCTTCGGAGACAAGTGATCGCGCGGAGCCGGGATAGCTTCCTTGATCTTGCTCAAGATATGGAGACGGCCTTCGCGAGCCTGGTCCAAAGCCTTGCGCATGAGTTCCGGAGTGATACCCTTGATCTTGATGTCCATCTGGAACGCGGTGATACCTTCTTCAGTACCCGTGACCTTGAAGTCCATATCGCCAAGGTGGTCTTCCGTACCGGTAATGTCGGTCAAGATCTTGATCTTTTCGTCGTCAGCGTGGCCGGTTTCAGAAATGAGACCCATAGCAACGCCAGCCACCGGTGCCTTGATAGGAACACCAGCGTCCATCAGGGAAAGCGTACCGCCGCAGACGGAAGCCATCGAAGAGGAGCCGTTGGATTCAAGAATTTCGGACACGATGCGGATCGTGTACGGGAAGTCTTCCGTCACCGGGAGCACTGCCTTGAGGGAACGTTCAGCAAGGTGACCGTGGCCGATTTCGCGGCGGGACATACCGAGCTTCTTGCATTCACCCACGCAGAACGGCGGGAAGTTGTAATGGAGCATGTAGCTCTTGGAGCCTTCGCCCTGGAGCGTTTCGTAACGCTGTTCGTCGGCCTTGGTGCCGAGAGTGCAGGTCACGAGAGCCTGGGTTTCGCCACGCTGGAACACGCCCGAACCGTGAGCACTCGGAAGAACGCCGAGCTGAATTTCGATCGGACGGACTTCGGTGGTCTTACGGCCATCGATACGACGACCTTCGTTCAAGATCATCATACGCATCGTGGTACGTTCGAGTTCCGAGAAGATAGCCTTTGCATCTGCGAGGAGAGCCGGATCCTGGTCTTCGCCTTCGCCGATGATCGCGAGGATCTTCGGGTCTGCGCAAACCTTGTCCGAGAGTTCCGCCATCTTCGGATAGAGCTGAGTCTTCACCATGTTGGCATGGAGAGCTTCGTTCAATTCGTCGAAAATGACTTCCTTGACAGTGGCTTCGAGCTTTTCGTGAACTTCACCCTTGTTCTTCGGGGTGAGGACCATCTTCTGCTTGGCGAACTGTGCGACGAGTTCAGCCTGAGCCTTACAAAGAACCTTGATCGCTTCATGACCGGTCGTGATGGCCTTGATCATCGTGTCTTCAGAAACTTCGTAAGCACCGCCTTCCACCATGCAGACAGAGTTTTCGGTACCGGCGACCACGAGGTCCAGATCGGCGACAGAAACCTGTTCATAAGACGGATTGACGATGTATTCGTCACCGATCACGGCGACGCGGACTGCTGCGACCTGTTCTTCGAACGGGAGTTCAGAGAGGCCGATAGCGAGAGAAGCAGCGGAGACGCCGAAGACGTCCGGAGCAAACTTCTTGTCAGCAGAAAGAACGTTAACGATCACCTGCACTTCGCGGGTGAAGTTGTCCGGGAACATCGGGCGAATCGGACGGTCGATGATACGAGCGGAGAGAATTTCGTCATCGCTCGGACGACCGGCTTCACGCTTGTTGTAGCCGCCCGGGAGGCGACCAGCAGCGTAGGCCTTTTCGCGATATTCGACGGTCAGAGGGAAGAAATCCCCTTCCTTTTCAGGGCCAAAGCAGACCGTAGCGAGCAAGAACGCGTCGCCGATCTTGACGACGGCAGAGCCCGAAGCCTGCTTGGCGAGGCGGCCAGTTTCGAAGACGACTTCAGTCCCATCCGGGAGCTGCGTCTTCATTTCCTTAGCCGCAAGCATCTTATATTCCATAAGCTTTCCTTAAAGATTAGCCGCGGAGTCCGAGATCCTTGATCAACTGACGTGCGGCGTTGATGTCCTTATTCGTCAAGTACTTGACGAGAGTCTTACGCTGAGCAACCATCTGGGAAAGACCGCGAAGGGAGTGATGATCCTTCTTGTGGGTCTTAGCATGTTCGGTCAAATTCTTGATGCGTTCGGTGAGGATAGCGATCTGAACGCGGACGTTACCGGTGTCGTTTTCGTTTGCGCCAAACTTGGAGGTGAGTTCCTTGATCTTTTCTTGCGTAATGGTAGCCATTGTAGTCCATTCCTTTTGTTTTGATTGTTAATGTACGTAACTATTACATGTTTATATCCGAGTTTCCCTGCAAGCACCCAGTGGAATTGGCGACAACTGGTGCAGGACCAAGACAAAATGCAAGTACGTGGAGTCAAACATAGTAAAAAAACATTTTTGTCAACGCGCCAAAATGACGAACTAGAGTCAAAAAGGGGTCTAAAATGGACCTTTTTTCTGTATTTACTACATTTGAGCGCGAAATGCTTGATTCCCTGAACTTCCACTTCGCCTTTTACGACTGGCTGCTCGTGATTGTCGTCACGGCACTCGGCACGCTCAGCGCCTATTTGAAGGATCCGCAGCTGAAAGCGGTGACGGCGACGATTCCCATTCCCTGCGGATTCGCCTATATCGCGGTCGGGCTTCCGATGGGAGCGTCCAATGCGATTTCAGGGTTCATGTGCCTTTTGTACGTGCACATTGTGCGGATTCTGCATTACAAGGTCAAGGTTCCAATTGTTTTGAGCATTATTGCGGGGCTCGCCTTTTTTGTGAGCCTCGGCACCTTTTTGATGCCGCGCGTTCCCGACAGCGAAGCGTTCTTTTTGGGCGTGTGCCTTTTCGACTGTATTCTCGGGGTGATCCTTTTCCAGACGCAGACGTACAAGCCGGGCGTCCGTTACAAGACGCCGCTCCCGGTTTACATCAAGGCGCCGGCGATCGCCTTTGTCGTGAGCGGGCTTATGCTAATCAAGCGCTTGATGGGAGGCTTCTGCACGAGCTTCCCCATGATGAATTCCATTGTGAGCTACGAGAGCCGTTATTCCTTAGGCGATCAGTGCAGACAGCTTCCGCTCTTTTTGATTGCGGCGCCGTTTATGTTCGTCGAAATGCATTTTATTGAAACGCGTCTCGGCTGGAACCATTGGATTGTACTGCTTTGCGGCTACATTCTTTTTGCCGCTATCTACTGGCCTCTGAATCAAGAGTTGAAGCGTCGGGTAAGGGCTGCGGGAGGCGTTGAATTACCGCCTCCATCTCCGAAGTAAATTTATGTGAAATGAACCAGTGAGGTTCCTTTCCCGGAATCCGGATCTGTGCACGGTACGCAAAGAGCATCTGCGATTTCGCCCCGAGCTTTTGAAAATCTTCTTCCGTCAAAGGTCCATTTCCGCTGACGAGCTTCTTGTAATAATCCCCGTCAAAGGAATAAAGCTTATCGCCGACGACGGGATACCCTAAATGCGAAAGGTGCGCCCGGATCTGATGTTTGCGTCCGGTAAAAAGTTCCGCTTCGACAAGCGAAAAAGGCGCTTCGATATCGCCGATCTTTTCCCGGAAAACCGCGACCCTGTGGAACACGGTCTTGCAAGGCTTTCCGTCCGCAAACGGGAACATCTTGATGCGGATGAAATGGTTCGGATCTTCGCGGAGAGGTTCTTCGCAGGTGATTTCGCCTTCCGGAAATTCGCCGCGGACCACCGCCAAATAAACCTTGCGAAGAAGGATCAAGTCCAAGGATTTTTCAAAGCGTTTCGCCGTATCCTTGTCCTTCGCAAAGATCATGATGCCGCCCGTGTCGCGGTCAAGGCGGTGCATCGGCGAAAGTTCTTCATTTTTGAACGCGCGGCGGATGACGCCGGTGAACGTGTTGTAAAAAATGTGCCCCGTATGATGCACAGGGATTCCCGCAGGCTTGGAAACGATCAAGAATTCATCGTCTTCGTAAAGCGTTTCAAAATCCGTCGGCACTTCGGGTTCCGTGTAATTATCGACACGGTAAACGACCTTGTCTTTGGGCATCACGATCATTTCGGGAGTCGCGACGACACCGTTCAAGGTCACAAGGCCCTGTTCGATTTTCGACTGCCATTCTTCCTTGGAATGGTACGTGAAGCGAACGGAAAGTTCATCGACAAGAGTCATGCCGCGCTGTTCGTTTCGAACAACGCTTTCAAAGTACATCGTCTGCGGGACGCTGCTCATAAGCGGTAAAGATTATTCTTTTGAATGTATTCAAAGACTTTCGGATCAAGGCCTTCGGGCTTCTTTCCCGAGCCGAAGAAAAGTTCCTTGCGGATGTCGCTGCTCGCGAACTTGCCGTCAAAACCCTGTTCCTGTCCGACGAGGAAGATATCGGCATAGCCTTTCGCCTTGTGTTCCTGCGGGTCGGGCATCGGGGTGCCGCGGCGCTCGAAGACGATCAGTTCGAATTCTTTTAAGAGCTGCGGACCGTTGAATTCGGTGCCGTAAAAATGCAGCGGGTCGCGCCAATGAGGAATGCCGACGTAGCTGTCCGCACCGACGAGAAGTCTAAAATTCAAATCCGGGAATTTTTCTCGGAGCGTGCTCATGGTGACGTAAGAGCCGCGGTAATCCTCCATCTGTAATTCCATTTCGGAAACCGCAATCCGAGGGTCGTCCCCGATCACCAGATCGAGCATGTTCAGGCGGTCTTCCGCCGACGCAAAAAGTTTCTTATCCCACCGGTCCGGGCTCGGAATAAACCAGAGTTCATCGCAAAGTTGAATATCGAGACAAAGCTTGGCGAGGCGAACATGATCCTGATGAATCGGATCAAAAGCACCACCGAAAATCGCAACAGTTTTAGTAGACATAGACAACAAAACCAACATTGAATTGGAGCCGGGTACCGCCCACACGCAGTTCCTTTACCGGATCGTAATGCGAACGGATCCAACGGTACTCGATTTCGGTGACTATCGCCGCCGTCGGTAACATTTGGAAGGTCGCACCTCCACCAACGCCCCATTCATTCCAAGTCACATCCCCCACATTCGCAAGCTGTTTCGCTCTCGAAAAAGAACCGATCAAATAAGGTCTTCCTGGCCCGCCAAGAGATGCTCCAAGAGTCGCATTGAATGCGCGGGAATTCACCGAAAGATGTTCCCCATCCGCATCCGTCCGCGAATAATTGTACAGCCCATAGCCCAAGCGGCAATAGCCGATCCCGTTGATCCACGCCCCGATAAAAGGCGTCATGCGGTTTAAGCCAGCGCCATCGGAGCCATCGTTCAAAATGCCGTAGCCCGTTTCCGCTACCGCACCGACCACAAACGGCAACTTCTGCGCAAAAGCGGAAGTCGCAAACAAAAAGGCGAGAATGCAAAGAATCTTCTTCATAGGACCACCGCAAGGAGCATGAAGATGCAAATCAAGACGTTCAACAAGGCATCCACCTTGTGCAGCCTGTACATGCTTTTGGAGACCGCTTTCTGGTTATTCAAAATCAGGCAGTGGAATCGATCGGAAAGCAGGCACGAAAAGGCGAACTTGACAGAGACCATCGCAAGCACCCAATGCGCAAAGCCGGCAAAATAGGTCGCCGAAGCATAACCGAGCAAAAGCGCCACGTTCTGAGCGGAATTCACCCACCGCGTATTGCCGAGCGGTTCATCAAATTCCGAAAGCATTTCCCGGTAATCCGCCACCTTCTTTTGCAACGCTCCAAAGTTATCGAGAAACAGCGAAAGGCTGTACCCGAAAACGACAACAGACGCCACAATCAGAATGTAAGAGCAAGCGGTAACCATCAGAGCCCAATATAGAAAGGTTCTTTCAAGTCACGGATTCTTTTTGGACTTTTGAGCGCCTAGGGAATTGCGTTCCCAGAAGACGCCGTCGGTATAGCCTTGAATCGAAGCGTCTTCGCCCGCGATTTCAAGCCTTTTTTCGCAAAGGCATGCGTATTCGAGATTCTGTTCAATGCCAAAAAAGCGACGTCCGAGTTTTTTTGCAACCACGCTCGTGGTGCCGCTGCCGAGGAACGGGTCAAAGACAACGCTTTCCGGTTTGGAAGATGCGAGGATCAGCTTCGCAATCAGTTTTTCGGGTTTCTGCGTCGGATGGTCCGTGTTTTCGGGCATGCTCCAGAACGGGATGCTGATATCGTCCCAAAAATTCGAGGGCGCTGTATCGCGGAACTTGCCCGAATCGGAATCGTTCCAATCCTTCGGTTCGCCGTTTAATTTGTACGGAGCGATAACTCGGCGACGCAGGCGGACCGCGTCCAAGTTAAAACAGTAATTTTTGGGATCCTTGACGGCGAACCAGATGTCTTCCATTCCGTTTTTCCAGTTTGCCGAAGCGCCACGGCCCTTTTCGCGTCCCCACGTGATGCGGTTCAAAACGCAGAGCTTGCTTTGCAGGGAGCGCTGAATGGCACAGGAAGACTTCCAATCGCCGCAGACATACAGCGAACCGTCCGGTTTAAGAATGCGAACAAGTTCCCCCATCCAGGAATCCAGATAGGCTTCATATTCCGCATCGGACATCGCCGAAAAATGCGAACCGTTAAAGTTCTTTGCCAAATTGTACGGCGGATCGACAATGATCAAGTCCGCCACTTCAGCAGGAATCCGCGGAAGAACTGCCAAAGTATCCCCGAGGATCGTTTTGCCGAGAAGGTTCTTGACGGCAAACACAGACGCACCCGTCGAAGCGTTCAAAAGTTTTTTCGCATACCGGGAACGTTCCGATTCCGAAAGGGTAATCGTCCTGTTGCGCGGCGCTCTGACTTTGGGCTTTATTCCGGCCATCTTTCGTTCAACGAAACTTCATCGGTTACGAGCATCACGCGCGGTTTCGAACCGCGCTTCGGCCCGCAAATGTTCAAACGTTCGAGCTGATCGACGATCTTACCGGCGCGGCTAAAGCCCACCGAGAAGTGGCGTTGCACTTCCGACGTCGAAAGCGAGCCGCGTTCAATGCCATAACGGGCAACAGCCAAAGCGAGCGGATCGATTTTACCCGCAAGGCCCGGAGCGCCGTCATCGTCATCTCCCATTTCGGACGGATCGTCGATTTCAAAGGTTTCGAGGCGTTCGTAATGCACGTTCTGCTGGGAGCAGGCATCGGCCAATTTTTCCACTTCTTCATCGGTCAAGAATCCGCCGTGCACACGGGACGGTTCCGGATCTTCACCCGAACGGTAAAGCATGTCGCCGCGGCCCAAAAGCTTTTCGGCGCCGGCGCGGTCCATCACCGTGCGAGAGTCCACCTGGGACGCCACCTTAAAGCTGATACGCGCCGGAAGGTTCGCCTTGATAAGGCCCGTAATCACGTTCACGGAAGGACGCTGCGTCGCAATCACCAGGTGGATGCCCACCGCACGCGCCTTTTGAGCGATACGGGCGATGTACTTTTCCACTTCCTTGCCGGCGACCATCATCAAGTCCGCAAGTTCGTCGATCACAATCACAATGTACGGCATGTTTTCCATGCGTTCAGACGGCATGATCAGCATATCGGCCGGAGGCGTCGGAATCTGGATTGTCGGGTCGTTACCCGGATCTTCACCGGCGGCGATTTTCGCTTCGCGTTCCGCTTTCTGTTTTTCGATGGCGGCTTCTGCGGCGATTTTTTCCGCTTCGTATTCGGCACGGGCCTTTTCTGCCCTTTCAATCAGTTCGAGCTGTTCCTTGCGTTTTGCATTATAGCCGACCAGATTGCGCACCTTCCACTTGGCGAGTTCTTCATAGCGGCGGTCCATTTCGACGCAAGCCCACTTCAAGGCGCTCACCGCCTGATCCGGCTGCGTCACGACAGGGGCGAGCAAATGCGGAATGTCTTCGTAAAGCTTGAGTTCCACCACCTTCGGGTCTACAAGAATCATGCGGAGTTCGTCCGGCGTCTTGCTAAAGAGAAGGCTCGCCATGAGCGTATTGATACAGACAGACTTACCGGAACCCGTCTGACCGGCGATCAAAATATGCGGAGCGCGGCAAAGGTCCATCGTGTACGGATTTCCCGTAATGTCCTTGCCGAGGGCAATAATCAGCTTGTCCGGCTGCGGCTTAAAGAGCGGGCTTTCGAAAATATCGCGGCAGTAAACCGTTTGCAACTTGCGGTTCGGCACTTCCACGCCGACAAGGGATTTTCCCGGAATCGGAGCGAGAATGCGAATGGACTTTGCCTTGAGCGCAAGCGCCAAATCTTCATGCAGCGCCGCAAAGCGAGAAACCTTGACGCCCGGACCCGGTTCCACTTCAAAGCGCGTAATCATCGGGCCCGTCGAAATGCCGAGCACCTTCCCCTTGACCTTGAAGTTTTCAAGCTGTTCTTCTAGCTGATGGCTGATTTCGTCAAGTTCCGCAGCCGTATAATCGGGCTTCTGTTCCGGCGGAGCGTCGAGAATATCCGGAACCTTCGGAATTTCGTAGGCGTCATAATTTTGGACTGGCGCCGCGGCGAGTTCCGCTTCGGTCGGCGAAAGCGTCGGAGCCTCCTCGTCAGCAAAAGACAAATCCTCTGCCGGAGACTTTTCGACAGGAGCTTCTTTCTGTGCCTTTGCCAAAGGTTCTTCCATGGCGACAGGCGAAGCCGTTCCATCCTGACGTTCCACGATACCCTTGATCGACGGACGACCGTGGCGATTGTTTTCCCAATCGTTCATCTGCTGCACCTGGCGCAGGCGAGCGATTTCATCGCGCAGGTTGCGAATTTCCATGGCGCCCATGTTCCATTCGTTTTCGCGGAGGTAACGTTCCTTTTCTTCGATTTCCTTTTCGGCGGCATTGGCGTAACCGCCCAGGGTATTTTCGTTTGCAGGCGAAGCGTTTTCTAAAGGCGCATTTTGCATCGAAGCGTTCATCTCGGTCAGTTCGTTCGACGGAGAGAATTGGCGGATCACAGTATCGCTCTGCTTGACGGGGATGGTTCCGTCAAAGGCTCCCGGGATTCCGCGGAAAGGCTTTGCCTTGCCCGAATAAATCGTGTAGTCGCTGTCCCATTCCGGTGCGGGGATCTTCGCCTTGAGAGCCTTTTCCTTCGCCTTCGCAAGGGACTTGTCCACCGGGGTTTCTTCCTTTTCGATCGGAAGGGATTCTCTGCGGGGACGGTTTGCCCACCAGCCCGCGATGCTATCAAACGGAATTTTGATAAAAGCAAAATGCGACGGTCGGAGTCCAAAAGAAATCACAAAAATCGCAAGCAAAATCACGCACAGGACCGCAAACGGGAATGCAAAATTGCCCTTTCCAAAGATCGGCCAAATGAGGCTCTGCACCAAAAAATATCCAAAGCGTCCGCCAGCCCCATAAAGAGCCTCCGTCTTTAACGAAAGCGCTCCGGAAAGCGTCGAAGCAAGCGCAAGCATCGCCGGGCAAAGCACAGACAAAGCCGAAAAACCAATGCAGGTGCGCAAAAGTTTCGGAAATTCCCCGGCAAGCAAAAGCCAAACGCCCCAGCAGATTGCACAAACCGCAAGGACCGTCGCCGAGAACTTTCCAAACACATAGACGACAGCCTGCGGGAGAAGCGTACCAAAAATCGGCCCGAGCCAGTTCTTTTCACTGCCGATAAACGAGACCAAGGCGACCATCAGAAAAAGGCCGAACGCGAGGAACGCAACGCCGAAAATGCGCTTCACGGTCTTCGGATCCGTCGTTTTTCCCTTCTTTTTTGTCTTTTTGGAACCTTTATCCATCTTCTTTTTGCTATCCGTCATAGTGCATAAAATATAGCCTTTTCCATTTGACAGTCGCGGTTCTTTTCTATGTTTTGAATGTGAAATTCAAGCATCCTAAAAAAATCAAAAGAATGGTGGCGGGGCTATTCGTCGGGATTCTCCTTGCACACCTCGTCGCATTGATTCCGCACTCGATGCAGCTTCGCACCGAATACATCTTTTACGATGCCTTTTCCAAGCACGCTTCCGAAATCAATGAAGATCATCCGGAAGATATTTTGATCGTCGATATCGACGAAAACTCCCTGACCAAATACGGGCCTTACAACGAGTGGACAAGAGACATGCACGCACAGGTCGTGCAAAAGCTCGAAGAAGGCGGCGCCGCATCGATTTCTTTCGACATCCTTTTTAAGAACGCGGACTTTGGAAACCGCAACGCGATCCGCGCTCAGCAAATGTTGTACGGCCTTTATCCCGGAAAGGAATGGCGCTACGACTTCGACAAGATCCGCCAAGCCTACGACTATGATTCCGTTCTCGTGCGAACGATCGCCGAAAACCCGAACGTCATCGTCTGCGGCACGTTCAGCTCCCGCACCGATTACAAGCATCAGTCGCAATGGATGCCCCTGAGCACAAACATCCGCGCAAGAGACGTCGCCGCCAAACCGACCTTTCGATTAGAACAGGTCACCCATCTGGAAAACGTCGAATCAAAGGATCTTCTCGACAACGTCTTCCCGGAACTTTCCCACGCGGCAAAGAACTTTGGCGTCGTCAATGCAACGCCTGACGAAGACGGCGTTCTCCGCAAAATGCGCCTGCTTTACCGCTTTCCGAATGCCGAAATCTGGCCCCGCGATTCAAGCCAAATCTATCCGGCGATGTCGCTCGTCACGGTCATGCACCTTTTTAAAACCAATCCGGATTCGGTCCAGATCAAGATGGGAGAATACATCGATCTCGGCAAGCCTTTCGGCATTTACCGCGATAGCCTCGGCACTCTCCGCACCACCTATCCGCAGATTTCTTACCCGATGATCCGCCAGGTTTTAAAGAACAAGGCATCCCTGCTCGCACGCCCGCACCACCAAGACAGCGCTCCAGACTCCCTGCAAGAAATCACGCCGCAAATTCAGGCGTACAAAGACACGAACGGAAACATCACCGTCATGACCAACGAGGGTGATTTTGATATCGACGACGAAGAGCTGACCGATTTCGACAAGGAAAGCATTCGCACGTTCGCCCGTGAACTGAAGGGCCTTCAAGAAGAAAAAACGCTCTGGCTTTCAGCCACTCTCGACTTCCATTACAACGTTAAAAAGGGACGTTGGCTTTCGAACTATTCCATCCTTTCCGCCGACGTTTTGGACTCCCTTTTTGCAACAGACACAAATGCGATTAACGCGCTCAAGCCCGGCGAAGAAATGCGTTTTGGCAAACGGAAGCGCATCCCGATCGACGACCAAGGCGACTTTTTGATTACCTTCAAAAGCGCTTACAACATTCCGTCGAACCAAAGAGCCTTCCAGCACATTTCCTATTACGATGTCGCCGAAGGACGAATTCCCAAGGAAAGCTTCCAGGGCAAAATCTTTATTCTGGGTAGTGCAGCCCCTGCGATGTTCGACTTTTACGCAGCGCCGCATGAAGACCACTTCCCCGCGGTGATTACGCAGGCGACGATCGTGGAAAACATTTTGAACGACGACTATACGCGCGAAGCCTTCCCGCACCCGGTCCTTTTCTTGATTACGGCGTTCGCTGCGGTTGCGATTGGACTTTTTGCTTCGCAGTATTTGGCATTTGTCTTTTTGATTGTCTTGTTCCTTTTCAATGTTTTTACAGCCTACCATTTCTTCTCGCACGGTTTTTACATCGGCTGTACCACGTACATCATCGAAGGCGTTCTCGCATTCCTCGGCTCGTTCTTTGTGCGCTTCTATTTTGAATCCCGCGACAAGAACTTCCTCGACAAATCCTTTAAGCAGTATATTTCCGACGAGCTGATCGACGAAATGCTCACGAACGAAAAGGAACCTGAACTCGGCGGCGAAAAAAAGTATCTGAGTGCCTTCTTCACGGACATTCAAAGTTTCTCCTCGTTCTCGGAACAGATCGGCGACCCGAAAAAGCTCGTGGATCTTTTGAACGATTACCTGACCGCGATGACGGACATCATCAAGGATCAAAACCAGGGCACCCTCGACAAGTACGAAGGCGATGCGATTATCGCCTTCTTCGGCGCCCCGACACCGATCGAACATCAACGCCGCCACGCTTTGATGAGCGCCCTTTCCATGCAGCGGATGCAGGAACACTTGCGCGAAAACTGGAAGCGGCACAAGAATCACAAGAACCGCGATTTGCCCAAAGACGTCACCTTCCCCGAAAGCGTTTACCACATGCACACGCGTGTCGGCATCAACTCGGGCGAAATCCTCGTCGGCAACATGGGTTCCGAAACCCGCAAAAATTATACGATCATGGGTGACGCGGTGAACCTCGCCTCGCGCCTTGAAAGCATCGGAAAGCAGTACGGCACCTACATTCTCGTTTCGGAAGAAACGCTCACCGGCGCAAACGATCCGCAAGACAAAACGGATTACCGCAACGAGTTCATCACCCGTCCAATCGACCGTCTCAAAGTCGTCGGCAAGAGCGAAGCCGTGCAGATTTATGAAGTTCTAGGCTTAAAAACGGAACCGAATGCGGGACAGCTGAACCTGCTCGTTTCGCTTTGGGATAAGGCTCAACAGCTTTATTTTTCCCAAAAATGGGACGAGGCGATCGCCGCCTTCGAAGAGTCCAAGCTCCTTGAACCGCATCTGCAGATTAAAGATCCGGGTGCACGTCCGACCCCGTCGGAAGTTTTCATCGAACGTTGCAAAGAATACAAGCTAAATCCGCCGGTCGCCGCAGGCGAAACCTGGGACGGAATCTACTCCGCGACTTCCAAGTAAAGGCGTTCCACCGCGGCGGCAAAGGTTTCGTTTTCGGAAAGCAGGCTCACTACAATCCAGCCGTCTTCGTCAAAATCAAAGAAGAATCCCGGCTGCACAAGGACCTTCGCCTTTTCCAACAGGCGAAGCGTGAGTTCTTCGTCATCCGCATCTTCAAAATGCAAAGCCGCATACCAGCCACCCTGCACATGCGGCATCACGTCCGTCGACGGAAAACGCTTGCGCAGAATTTCCAGATTTTTCCGAATACGCTCTTCGATCGTCTTCTCGTAAGCAAGAGACTTTTCTAGCATCGGAGCAGCCAAAGAAAACGCGGGAGACGCGACGCTCAGGTAAGCATCCGCCACATATTCGAGCGCAGGCTTTAAGGAACTTCCCAAACGCCCGGCCCGGTAAGCGATCCAGCCGAGCTTCAACTGCGGCGAACCGACCGACTTGGAAAACCCTCCGAGGAAGAACACGGGTACATCTTTCGAATCCCAGTTCCACGGGCGTTCCGAGCCGTCATAAATAAAATCGCTAAAAACTTCGTCCACGACAATCGCCATATCTTCGCGGGACGCGAATTCCACGGCATCCGCCCATTCCTTTTTCGAAAGGACATGGCCCGTCGGATTGTTCGGGGAAACGATCAGTAAAATCTTGGTATTCGGCGGGAACGCATACAGCGAATCGGAATCGAGCTTCCAGTTTCCGTTGTCGAGTTCGGCAAAATACGGAGCGGTCTTCAAAAATTCAAGAGCCGCCAAAGAGTCCAAAAGCGGGTACCCCGGAAGCGGCGTTAAAATCGTATCGCCCGGATTGCAAAGCGTCTTGAAAAGAATCGAATAGGCTTCGCTCGTGCTCGCGGTCAGCTGAATATCTTCCGCGTCAAAATTTCCGCCTCGGTCTGCGTAGTATTTGGAAACCGCCTGGCGAGCTTCTTCCCAGCCGCAGGCATCCGGATTCCAGGTAGAAAACTTTTCTAGGGTCTGCGGTAAAACGGCATCCAGGTCAAAGGCTTGTCCTGTACGGAGCGGGCTTGAGACTGTCAAGTCCGTATAGCCTTGCACCGTTCGCTTTAGCCTTGAAAGCTGCGAAAAAAAAGGAGAATCTGAAAGATCCTCCGGAAGTCTTTTGGAAAGACGCATTACTTCTTTTTACCCTTCCAAAGTACGAGAAGTGCAGTTGCAATGGCGATCCCCGCAGGAACTGCGAGCACAAGAATAATGAGCAACAGTTTCTTTGGCTTGGAAAGGTCCTGAATCTTTTCGCGAAAGTCCAGAACCTTCTGCTTTGCCATGCGGATCTTTTCCATTGCAACCCTCCTCTTTGTCACTCGATTAGATCAAGTGAGCAGCGAGCCAGCTTTCGAGTTCGTCGATCTTCACCAGTTCCTGCTTCATGGAGTCGCGTTCGCGGACTGTCACGTAGCCGAGCTTTGCCGGATCGGATTCGCCTTCGCCCACGGTGTCGAAGTCGACCGTCACGCAGAACGGCGTGCCGAGTTCGTCCTGACGACGGTAGCGCTTACCGATGGACTGGGTTTCGTCATATTCGACGTTCCAGTGGTTCAAAAGCTTCTGGTAAATTTCTTCAGCCTTTTCCTTGACCTTGCCCTTCTTGACGAGCGGAAGAACGGCCACCTTCACCGGAGCGATCTTCGGGTCGAAGTGGAGCACGGTACGTTCGTCGTTTTCGAGCTTCTGGACTTCGTATGCGTCGCAGAGAAGGACGAGGAGAAGACGTTCCACACCGAGGGACGGTTCGACAACGTACGGAATGTAACGCTTGTTCTGCACCGGGTCGATGTATTCCTGCTTCACCTTGGATTCGTTCTGGTGCTGGGTCAAGTCGTAGTTGGTGCGGCTTGCAATGCCCCAGAGTTCGCCCCAGCCGAACGGGAATTCGTATTCGACGTCGGTCGTACCGTTCGAGTAGTGAGAAAGTTCTTCCTTCGCATGTTCGCGGAGGCGGAGCTTTTCCTTGTTCACGCCGAGATCGTTCACGAGCCAGTCGAAGCAGTACTTACGCCAGAAGTTGTACCAGTCGAGTTCGGTGCCCGGTTCGCAGAAGAATTCGAGTTCCATCTGTTCGAATTCGCGGGTACGGAAAATGAAGTTACCCGGGGTAATTTCGTTACGGAAGCTCTTACCGATCTGGCCCACGCCAAACGGGATCTTCGGGCGAACGTTGTCGACGATGTTCTTGAAGTCGACAAAGATACCCTGAGCGGTTTCCGGACGGAGATAAACCTTGTTGCCTTCGCCTTCGATCACGCCGATTTCGGTCTGGAACATGAGGTTGAAAGCGCGCGGCTTGGTCCATTCAGTCTTGCCGCAGGTCGGGCATTCGATCTTATTGTCCATCATCATCTGGTGGACTTCGTCAAAATTCTTACCAGCGCAGCAGCCTTCGCCGAGCTTTTCTTCGAGGAGCTGGTCAGCGCGGAAACGTTCATGGCAAGCGAGGCAGTCCACGAGCGGGTCACTGAAGTTGCCCACGTGGCCAGAAGCCTTCCACACGCGCGGGTTCAAAAGAATGGAGCTGTCGAGGCCGAGCACGTCCTTACGGCTCGTCACGAACTTCTTCCACCAGAGGTTCTTGATGTTGCGCTTGAGTTCCACACCATACGGACCGTAGTCCCAAGTATTGGCGAGGCCGTCATAAATTTCGGAACCCGGGAAAATAAAACCGCGGCGTTTGCAGAGGGAAATGATGTCCTTAAGAGCATCCTGGACTTTCTTTGCCATGATATAATCCTTTTAGAGCCCCTTTTGGGGCGCGACTAGGAACCTACCTGGATGATAGGCCCTGACTTTTGCCAAATATAGCAAGAAAACGCCGTCTAAGGGCTGAACACCCCCCGAAGCGCTCCTTCCGCAAGCTTTACATCTCCCCTAAAATTTTTATTTTGCACCTACCTATGAGAAAAGCGATTTCTGTAATCACAGCCATTTTTGCCGCAAGCGCCTTTGCCGCGGACATTTATCCGAGTGAAGAAATCGTCTCCTACAGCCCGTCCGTGAACACAATCCTTCACGAAGAATCCCCTGTAGAAGATTCCGACTCGAACGTTTTTGCACCGTTCCTTCCCGGATTCAATGCCGGCCCGGAAGGCAGCGAACCGGACGAATTTTTGGACGAAGCCTCTTCCATCGACAACATGATCGATTCCGTCGCCGAAGCTCCGCAGATCGACACGATTGAAATCGACATGACCCAGGCCGCTCTTCCACTCGAAAGCACGCGTATCACTTCCCCGTTCGGATTTAGACATTACCGCATCCACAAGGGCATCGACATCGGACTTCGCCGCGGCGATACCATCCGAGCCGCATTCCCGGGACGCGTCACACGGGTCCGTTACGAACGCCGCGGCTATGGCCGTTACATTGTATTAGAACATACGGGCTGCGGTGTCACCCGCACCGTCTATGCGCACCTTTCGAAGCAGTTCGTCAAGGTCGGTCAAATGGTCGAAGCGGGTGAAGTCATCGGTCTCGGCGGCAGCACGGGTCGGTCCACGGGTCCGCACCTGCATTTTGAAATGCGCATCGGTGAAATTCCGTTGAATCCGAACGACTATTTCGATTTTGCGAACCATTCGATCGTGCAAGAAAAGATCAAACTGCCGACGGTCGTTTTTGAAGGCGAATACGCCGCTCTGCAAAAAGAAGCGAGCAAGCACCGCTACCACAAGGTGCGCCCGGGAGATACTCTCGGAAAGATCGCGCGCAAGTACCACACGAGCGTGAGCCGCCTGCGCAAGCTGAACGGTCTTGGCAAAAAGTCCATTCTGCGCATCGGACGGATTATCCGCTGCTCGTAAAAGCTTTCCGTCCAAAAGCCTTTTCGCTTAACGGACGACCCTCGCCATTCTCAACTGCGGAATGATCGCCGGATCGTCATAAATAAAGCCGAAAAATCCTTCCACAATGACACGACTCCCTTTCCGAGGGAGTTTTTCATTCGGCAGCCACTGGACTTCAAAGCTAAAGCTGCAACACGCCGCCGCATCGGAAATCAAAAGCACGTGGTAATTTTTGCCGTCCACCTCGTCCTTCGCGACCTGGTAAACGCCTTCCACCCGCATAATCTTGCCCTTGTACTCCTCCGGCGAAGTTCCGATTTCGTAAAGCTTCGCAAAGACCATCGTCGAACTCATCCGGCTCAGGTCCAAAGGCTTTTCCGCAAACACGGATGCAGTCGAAAAAATTCCGCCCGCCAACAGGAGCGCTTTCCAGAAATTCACTTGACCCTCCGGAAGACCGAGCAGAGCAAAAACACGACGATATTTGCCCCCACGATCGTCGAACCCACAGGCGTGCCCGCAAGAATCGCAATCACAATACCCAAGGTGGTGCAAAAGGCCGAAAGCAACACGGCGAACAGGGTCACCCCGCGGAACGATTTGAAAACGCGCATCGCGGATACCGTCGGGAAAATGATGAGCGCCGAAACGAGCAGCGAACCGACAAGCCGCATCGCAAACACGATCACCGCCGCAATCACAATCGCCACGATCGTGTTAAAGTTCCCCACTCGCACGCCCGAAGCCTTCGCAAAGGTTTCATCAAAAATCACCGCAAAAATCTGGTGGTAAAAGAACACAAAAAAGAGGATCACGAGTACCGAAAGCGTCGCACAGAGAACCGTATCGAAAGAGCTCAATGTAAGAATCGACGTCGAACCGAAAAGCGTTGAGCAAACGTCCCCGCTCAGGTTCGCCTTCTTCGAAAACAGGTTCATGAGCAAATAGCCCATCGCCAGGCTTCCCACAGAAATCATCGCAATCGAAGCATCTCCCTTGATAAACGCCCCGTTCCCCGACCGCAGCAAAAAGACCGCGCAAAGGACCGTCACCGGCAGCATCACGAGCAGCTCATCGGAAAAGTTCAACGCCGCCGCAATCGCCATCGCCCCGAACGCGACATGCGAAAGGCTATCGCCCAAATACGAAAAGCGGCGGAATACGAGCATCACCCCAAGGAGAGAGGCGCAAAGGGAAATCAGCACACCAACGATAAAAGCACGCTGCACAAAGCCATACTGCAAATAGCTCACAAAGGTTTCAAGCAAATCGGGCACGGTACTCCTCCAACGATCCAAAGAAGTTCGGTCTTCCCACTCGAAGGACCTTGCTTGCGTATTCAAGACCGTCCTGCACATCGTGCGTCACCATCACGATCGTGAGACCGGTTTCATTCAAAGTTTTCAAGAGCTTATAAAAGTCCGCGGTCGCTTCCGGATCGAGGCTTGCCACGGGTTCATCTAAAAAAAGAAGCTTGTCGCCGGCGCTCAAGGCGCGGGCCAGCAGAACGCGTTGCTGTAAACCGCCCGAAAGTTCTCGCAGGCACTGGTCTGCGTGCTCCCGGATGTTCAAGCGTTCCATATTCTGCAGCGCAATGGACTTGTCTTTTGCGGAATAGAAAGGTTTCCAGCCGCGATGCGAATTGCGTCCCGAAAGGACAATTTCAAAAGCGGTCGCCGGGAAATTTTTCGAAATGCGATTTTGTTGCGGCAGGTAACCGATTTCTTTGCGGGAAACCTGAAAGCGGATATCGCCCGAAACCGGACGTTCAAGGCCGAGCAATGTCTTTAAGAGCGTCGATTTTCCAGCTCCGTTCGTTCCGACAATACAAAGAAAATCGCCAGCGGCGACGGAGAAGTTCATCTCCATCGTCACGGGCTTTTTATGGTAGCCTACAACTAAGTTTTCGGCTTCAAAGATCATAAGGCTTTTTTCAGCGTTTCCAAGTTCTGCTTCATCAATTCGTAGTAGCTGACTCCGTTCTGCAAATCCACGTCGGAAATCGACTGGATGGAATGCATCTGCAGAATCTTCTGATCCTTGGAAGCGGTGTTTTCACGGATCGTTTCCGCGATCTTGTGGCTGCGATTTTCCAGAACGAGAATCGTGTTCAAATGGAGTTCGTCGACCTTTTTCGCAAGGAAGGCGATCGTTTTGAAGCTCGCTTCGGTTTCTGCCGAGCAGCCTGTAAAAGCGGCGAAGTACGGGATGTGGTAATCTTCGACGAGGTAGCGGAACGGGAAGCGGTCACCGAAGAGGATTGCCTTGCCCGGAACGACAGCCTTGATGTAATCCGCATCCAGAGCATTCAACTTTTCGATGTAAGACTGTGCGTTGGCGAGGATCATCTCCTTCTTTTCTGGGGAAAGAACCACGAGGGAATCCGCGATGTGTCGTACGAGAATCGACGCATTTTGAAGGGACAGCCAGACATGCTCATCCATTTCTTCGCCATCTTCATGATGATGTTCCTCATGTTCGTGGTGTTCTGCGTGTTCATGATGTTCATGGTCATCGTCATGATCTTCCGCGTGTTCATGATGCTCGTGGTCATCGTCATGATCTTCCGCGTGTTCATGGTGTTCGTGGTCATCGTCATGATCTTCCGCATGTTCATGATGATGGTGGTGATGATGGCCTTCTTCCATGCCTTCGACGTGCTCTTCCGCCTTCACCTTGTCGCCGAGCACGTGAAGCATGTTCACCACTTTACGGTTCGGGTTCTGCGGATTTTCGAGAGCCTTTTCCACCCATTCATCGGATTCACCGCCGACGTAAATAAAAAGGTCCGCCTTGGAAATTTGTAAAATGTTTTCCGGGGTCGGTTCAAAACTGTGCAGATCCACGCCCTTTTCGAGGAGCGTGATTTCAAAGAGGGAGTCATCTCCCACGAGATTTTTCACCCAGTCATAATCCGGGAAGGTTGTCGCCACAATGGACAGACGCTTTTGCTGCTTCACTTGCGAATCGCAGCCGAGGATGGCAAAGGCAAAAATTGCCAAAGCCGAGAAAAGAATCCAATTCTTTTTCAAGGTAATTCTCCAATATTTGAACAATAACGGCATCCACAGCTGAATGTCTTTCAGCCTGCAAATTCAAAAACTCTTTGGAGAATCTCTAATTGTCGAGTCGGACTTTAAGACCGATCAGCGTGAGCTTCGGAACGCTTATTTCCCGGAACGCTTCCTTGCGCACCAGGGCAAAAACGAACAGCACCACGACCGTCACAACCGTTCCCAGATCCGAACTGTTCAGCGTATCCTGAATCGCCTGGATCACCGCACAAGTCGCACAGTGGTCCGAATGCGAACAATGATGATCCGCCTTCAAAATCGGGAACGCAAAAACGAACAAGAAAAGCGCACAAAGAAGAATCGCCAAAAGACGTTTGGACAAAATCAACTTCAAAATTTGCGAATGATTCTCATTCATTTCGCCGAAAAGATAGTAAAACGCTCATCTATGAGCAAGAGAAAGGCTTTTTTCGCCTTTTTAAGTAAAAAACAAGCTTGGCGGGTATTTTTTTCCTCTCTTTCGGGATTAAATTATGGGAAGGGAGCAATGCAGTCATGAATCATAAAAAGAAACCAATTCAACGAATTTTGGTCTTTGGTGCAGCCGTGTTCATTTCGTTCACGTGTTTAATCCTATCGATTCAATCCTACCTGACTTTTTCCAAGTCCCTCTATACGCGCTATGACGAACACTTAGCGACCGTCATCCAATTTTTAGAAAATCAGATCGACAAGGACGATCTTTACAATAACGTCCAAACCAAGGAACGCTCCGCCAAGTACGAAGAACTCCAGCAACTCCAAAACAAGATGGTGGACGACTTCAACCTTTTCTACCTGTACATCATCTATCCCGCCGATAGCTTCATGTACAATATCTGCTCCGGCACCAGCGCCGAGGAACGCGCGCGCGGCGAAGAAGACCTTCCGCTGATGAAGCCGGACTCCGGTTACACGCCAGAAGTTCTCAAACAATACCAGCAGGTCATGAACGGAAACGAGATCGTCTACTTTGAAGAAGATTCCGACTGGGGAGCCGCTTACACCGCTTGTAAGCCCCTAAGAAATTCCAAAGACAAAGCGTTCGGCCTGATGTGCGCCGACATTTCCATTGAGCTGTTGCACAAGACCGTCAATTCCTACGTCACCATCAACGTCGTCTTGACGCTCGCCCTCGGCTTGCTCTTTGGCATTTTGCTCATCATTTGGCTCCACCGCAACGTGACAGGACCTATTCAGCAGCTCGAAAAAAGCGCACACAACTTCGCAAAGAAATGCCACGGCAAAAAAGACCCGAACGCCATCACCTTTGAACAACCCGAAATCCACACGGAAAACGAAGTTGAATCCCTTTCCGATGCCATCAACCAAATGGCTTCGGACATGCGCGAATACATTCAAACGAGTATTTCCGCCGAAGAAGATGCCAAGAACGCCCAAGAAAAGGCAGCCGGCATGACCATGCTCGCCTACCGCGACGCCCTGACCCATGTCGGAAGCAAAATCGCCTACGATGAAATGCGAAAATCCATCAACCACGAACTCCGCGCGGGCAAAACAGATGTCGCCATCATCATGGTCGATTTGAACAATCTCAAGAACATCAACGACTCCTACGGACACGATCGGGGCGACAGCTACATTTTGGGAAGTTGCCAGATTATTTGCAAAATCTTTAAGCACTCCGCCATTTTCCGCTTTGGAGGCGACGAATTCATCGTTCTCTTGAAAGGTGGCGGAGACTTCGAAAACCGCCAAGCGCTCCTTGAAGAGGCTCGCCTCGCCTTCCGCAAAGCTCAAAAGGCAGAAGACAAGGAACCGTGGAAGCGTTACTCCGCAGCCGTCGGGCTTGCAGAATACACCGAAGACGACACGATCGATTCCATTTTCAAACGTGCCGACGCCGATATGTACCAGAACAAGATGAAAATCAAGGGTATCAGCAATTAAATTTGTAAAACCATGATACCCATCCATTTTGCACCGCTCCAAGGTTTTACCGAATCCGCTTATCGAAAGGCTCACGCCCGCCTAGTCGGCGGCATTCACACGTATTACACGCCTTTCATTCGCGAAGAAAAAGGTGCAGCCCGTGCAAAGGATTTCAAAGACTTTCTTTACGATATTCAGGGCGAAGAATGCCCGGGTTATCATGTAATTCCGCAGATCATTTTCAAGGATCTTTCGGAATTTGAAATTCTGGTAAAGACTCTCGAAGATCTCGGCTGCAAGGAGATCGATTTGAATCTGGGATGCCCATACCCGATGCAGACGAAATCGGGCCGCGGTTCGGCCCTTTTAGCGCAGCCGGAAAAGCTTAAACCTATCTTCCAACGGATCGGCGAACTTTCAAACATTTCCTTCAGCCTCAAAATGCGGCTCGGGCTTGAATCTTCGAGCGAGAGCCTTGCCTTGCTCCCGATGCTGAACGACACTCCCCTTTCGCACGTGACTCTCCATCCGCGGCTCGGAAAGCAGCAGTACAAGGGAGATGTCGACGTCGCGGGTTTCGAAGCCTTTGCCCAAAGCCTCAAACACCCGCTCCTTTACAACGGCGACATCA